>JAJZOZ010000002.1 GCA_021811405.1 bacterium
TTGTCCAGGAAGGTCACCAGGTAGCTGGCGTCGCCGTACTTGGAGTCGTTCTTCAGCAGCTCGGCCGCCCGGCGGTAGTCCCCGCCCTTGAAGACCTGCTCCAGCTGCCCCCAGGTGCCCATCGAGGAGGCGGGCATGTCCACCACGCTCATGCCCGCGTTCATCGGGTCGCCGGGCGCGAGGTGGGTATAGCTCGCCAGCCAGTTGAAATCGCCGTTGGTCCAGACCTCGCCGAACATGAAGAAGTCCTTCTTGTGGGCGTGCAGGCCGGCGGTGAAGCCCCGCCAGAACTCCGGCTTCATCCAGGCCACGGTGTCTATGCGGAAGGCGTCCACGCCCATATCCTGGTAGTTCTCATATATCTGCAGGAACCAGTTCAGGACTTCGGGGTTGCCGTCGTTGAGGTCCAGCAGGTCGGCTATGGCCGGGCCGCCGTGGTTGAACCAGCTCTCCCGGTCGTTGTAATAGTCGAAGGAGCGGCCCAGGCCGAACAGCCGGCCGCGGTCCGCGAACCACTTCACGTCGGAACTGACGTAACCGCCGTGGCCGTGGTTGGCCACCACGTCCTGTATCACCTTTATTCCCTTGGCGTGAGCCGCGTCTATCAGGTCCCGGTAGGCGGCGCCCTCGGACTCCAGGTGGGGGTCTATCTTCGAAAAATCCCAGGCCCAGTAGCCGTGGTAGCCGGCCGCGTCGTAGCCGCCGTCCTGGCTCCGGTAGCGCCCGGGCGGCTGCATCACAGGCGGGGTGATCCAGATGGCGGTAAAGCCCATGGCCTTGATGTGGTCGAGGTTCTGTATGAGCCCCTTGAAATCGCCGCCCTGGTAGTACTTGAGGTTTCCGGGCCAGTACTCGTCTCCGTAGATATTGTTGTTGCCGGTGTCGCCGTCCACGAAGCGGTCGGTGAGGAGGAAATAGATGGTCTCGTCGCGGAAATCCCAGCCGTCTTTGGCGGCCTTAGCCCTGGCCTCCGGAGCGCCGGCCGCGGCGGGGACCACGGCTTCCGCGGCCTTTATATCCCCGGCTTTCATGGCCGGCAGGTCGAAACAGGATCCGGCCCCGCCGGCGGAGGTCAGCAGCAGCGACGCCAGCAATACGCTTCTCATGCGGTTCCTCACCCCTCAGGAAGTTCTTAAGGCCAAGTCTATTATTTACCGGCGCCCGCGGTCAACGGCGTCAGCCCACCTTGACGTTCTTGCCGACCCAGACGAAGGCCGAGGGCAGCACGATGCACTGGCAGTGGGAGCTCAGGATGGAATTATTGTCCGGCATGATGTTGACCAGGCCGCTGCTCCAGGAGACGTAGCGAATATGCGTCCCCTCGATCCATTCGTAGACCCGGGGCCCCACCCGCGGCATCTGGCTCCAGACCACGGCGTCGTCCCACGGTATCTCCCCAGCGTCGGACGAGCACTTTATCTCCGGTATCTTCCCCGCCAAAGAATCCATAAGCTTCCCCTTTCCTTTAATTACCAGCCCGTGCAGGGTTCGGCACCGGGGCCGGGGCGGCAAAACCGCCTCGGAGGCCGACGCTTGCGCAGCGCGGAGGCCGAGAGCCGGAAGCGCGCGCACGGTGTGCGCGACGCTGTTTTTGCGAACCGGCCCCGGGGACGAACCCGGAATTCTTTCAGACCGCGGACTGTACCCCGAATTCTGTCCGGCGCCTTTCGGCGCTTGGAGGACCATTTATCTGTTGCGGCCCACTCCGCGCTGCCCCGAAGGGCGGACGGGCAGTCCATGGCGCGATTTTGGCCTTGCTTCAGGAGGGGCTTGCCCTGCCGCGCCGGTCGCCCGGCGCGCGGTGCGCTCTTACCGCACCTTTTCACCCTTACCCTTGCGGGCGGTATGTTCTCTGTGGCGCTGTCCGTCGACGGGGGATATCGCCCCCGCCTCCCGGCCTATGGCCGCTTAGCGGCTTTGAACCGGCACCCTGCCCTGTGAAGTTCGGAAGTTCCTCCCCTCCCTCGCGGGAAGAGCGGCCCTCCGTCCGCGGTCTGAAAATCCCAAAGATCGCCTCAGCCGTTGATAACGGTTTCGAGGTACAGCCACCGCCTGCATTCCGGGCAGACGGCGAAAGTGTCGGGCTTCTTGACGTCGAGCGCCTTCTGCGGGGTCAGGCCCATGTGGCAGCCGCCGCAGGAGTACCTGCCGGTAGCCTGGTCCACGTGCACCGCGGCCACCGCTAACCCGGCCCGGCTGGCCCGCAGCGCGTCGTAGCGCTCCAGCAGGTCCGCCTCTATGCCGGCGGCCAGCTCCGCCCGGCCCGCCTCAGCCTCCGCGAGAGTACCCGCCGCCTCGCGGCCCTCGGCCTCGAGCGCCGCGGCTTCCCTGTCCCTCTGCGCCGCGACCGCGGCCACCTCGGCCTGCTCGGCCTTGTCCTTCACGGCGGCCTTGTCTATTTCCTCGAGCAGTTCGAGCACGCCGGTCTCCAGCCCGTCCTTGGCGGCCTTGTCGTTCTCGATCTCCTTCAGCAGGGCCTTGAAGGCGTCGTTGTCCTTCACCATGTTGAGCTCCCGCTGGTGCTTGCGTATCCCCTCTTCCGCCTCGGCTATCCTGAGCTCGGCGTCCTTCTTTTTGGCCTGCAGGGCCATCAGGGCCTGCCTGGCGGCGCTCATGGCCGCTTTCTTCGCCTCGAAGGCGTCGTTTATCGCCTTGAGCTTCACCGGCACCCCGGAGATCTTAGCCTTGAGCGCCGCTATAGCGGCGTCCCGCTTCTGCAGCTCCACCAGGGCCTTCGCCGACACGCTGTGAACTATTTCCATCCAGCCCCCCTATTTTAGCGCCCCGCCCCTGACGTTCCGGAGTATCTCCATCGCCGCCCGGCTGCGGTTCAGCGTGTACAGGTGCAGGCCGGGCGCGCCGCCCTTAAGCAGTTCCTCCGCCTGCCTGGAAGCGTATTCCACGCTGAACTTGAACATCCCGTCCTTGTCGCCGTCCCAGCGCTCTATGCCGGCGCGCAGCTCCGCCGGCACCGAGACGTTCATCAGCTGGGTGAACTTCTGTATCTGGCGGTAGCCGGTGATCGGCATCAGCCCGGGCAGGATAGGCACGGAGACGCCTGCCGCGGCGGTCTTCTCGAGGAAGCCGAAGTAAAGCGAATTGTCGAAGAAGAGCTGGGTTATCAGGTAAGAGGCGCCGGCCGCCGTCTTCTCCCGGAGATGGGCGATGTCCTCCTCGAGCGTGGCCGCCTCCGGGTGCTTCTCCGGGTAGCAGGCCCCGCCCACCGAGAACCAGCCGTCCGCGGCTATGTCGGCGGTGAGCTGGGAGGCGTACTTATAGTCCCCCGGCGGCTCGCCCACCACGTTCTCCCTGTCGCCGCGCAGCGCCAGCACGTTCTCGATGCCCATCTTCTTGAGGCCGTAGGCTATCTCAATGATCTCGGCGCGGGTATGCGCCAGGCAGGTGAGGTGCGCCACGACCTCCAGGCCTATCTCGTTCTTCAGGATCCCGGACAGCGCCACGGTGCGGTAGGGCAGCGTGCCCGCCGAGGAATTGGTGACCGAGACGAAGTCCGGGGAGAGCGTCTTGAGCTCCCGGGCGGCGTCGAAAAGCCTCTTCGCGTCCGCCTCCGTCTTGGGGGGATAGAACTCGAAGGAGAATACCTTCCTGCCGGACTTCAGGCTTTCCGTGACCTTCATGCGCTTATTCCGGGAAGCCGATCCTCGACGGCGGCCAGTACCGGAACCAGGCCTTGCCCTTCACCAGGTAGTCCGGCACGGCGCCCCAGTAGCGGGAGTCGCAGGAGCGGTCGCGGTTGTCCCCCATGACCAGGTACTGGCCCTGCGGCACGGTGACCGGGCCGAAATTGTCGCGCACGTACTCGGAGAACATCTTTCCCAGCATGCGGTCCTGCCAGTATTTCTGGTAGTCCTCGCGGGAGACCTGCTCGGTGGCCTTGGGGTAGCGGTACGCGTCCGCGTACCGGGCGTAAGGCTCGTCCCCGGCTTTCGCGCCGTTGACGTAAAGCCGGCCGTCGCGCACTTCCACCGTGTCGCCCGGCATGCCGATGACCCGCTTGATGAAGTCCTTGCCGTACTGGCTGCCGCCGCACTGGAACTCGCGCGGGTCGGTGGACGGGAACTGGAACACTATGATGTCGCCGCGCTTGACGTGCCGCAGCGCGAGGAACTTCTTGCGCGTGTACGGGACGCGGAAGCCGTAGATGAACTTGTTGACGAACAGGTGGTCGCCGATCAGGAAGGTGTTCTCCATGGAGCCGGAGGGGATCTTGAAGGCCTGGATGAACAGGTACATCACCACGCTGGCCAGCAGCACGGCGGAGAAGACCGTCTCGGACCACTCCATGTCCTCCTTCATCGTCGCGTTCAGGCCGTCCTTCACCCTGGCCTTGGCCGAAAGCCCGCGCCACATGGCGTAGGAAGCGGCCGCGGCCGCGGCCAGCAGGCCGTAGGAGAGCTGCCGCCAGCTGAAGAGCATGGAGGTGACCGCGTCGCCGCGCCTGTTGTCCAGGCTGACGGACAGCAGCACCGCCGCCACGAAGGCCGCCAGCGCCGCGAACACGGCGTGCCAGGCCCGCGTGAAGCGGGTGTCGCCCTTGAACCGGCCCTTGTCCCTGAAGTGATGGGACAGGAACAGGTGCGCGCCCATCAGCACGCCTATCCAGAAAAGCTTTTCTTCCATAGATGTATGTCTCCGCCCGCGCTTCCCGCCCCCTTAGGCCATACGGCCTCCGGCAGGGGGCGGTTGCGCGGCTACTTGTCCTGGCTGATCTTCAGCAGCGACATGAAGGCCTCCTGCGGGATCTCGACGGACCCCATCAACTTCATCTTGCGCTTGCCTTCCTTCTGCTTCTCGAGCAGTTTTCTTTTGCGCGTGATGTCGCCGCCGTAGCACTTGGCCAACACGTCCTTGCGCTGGGCGCCTATCGTCTCGCGCGCTATGATCTTGCCGTTCACCTGCGCCTGCACCGCTATCTCGAACATGTGCTTCGGGATCAGCTCCTTGAGCTTCTCGCAGAGCTGGCGCGACGCGGTCAGCGACTTGGTCTTGTGCGTGATGAAGGAGAGGGCGTCCACGACCTCCCCGTGCAGCAGCATCTCTATCTTCACCATGTCGGAGCTGCGGTATTCGAACGGCTCGTAGTCGAACGAGGCGTAGCCCTTCGAGACCGACTTCAGCTTGTCGTAGAAGTCGATGATGATCTCGGAGAGCGGCAGCAGGTACTCCACTATCACGCGGGTCGTGGAGATGTATTCTATCTTCAGGTGCTCGCCGCGCTTCTCCTTCAGGAGGTTCATGATGCCCTCCATGTAGGTCAGCGGCGCGATGATGTTGGCGTGCACGTACGGCTCCATGATGTCGAGCACGTCCCCGTAATGCGGGAATTCGGCCGGGTTGGTGACCTCCACGTACTTGGACTCCTTCGAGGTGTGGTGGGCCTTCGCCAGGACCTTGTAGATGACGTTCGGGTTGGTGGCTATCAGCGGGATGTCGAACTCCCGCTCTATGCGCTCCCGGATGATGTCCAGGTGCAGCAGCCCCATGAAGCCTATGCGGAAGCCGAAGCCGAGCGCCTTCGAGGTCTCGCCCTGGTAGGAGAAAGAGGAATCCGTCAGGCTGATCTTCTCCAGCGCGGTCTTCAGCGCCGTGTAGTCCGTGGTGTTGACGGGGTAGAAGCCGGCGTAGACCACCGGGTTGACGTCCTTGTAGCCGGGCAGCGGCGCGTCTATCTTCCTGTCCTTCTCGGAGATGGTGTCGCCCATCTTGATCTCGTGGATGTCGCGGATGCCGGGCACTATGTAGCCCACCTCGCCGGTGCGGATGGATTCGGACTTCTGCATCTTCGGGCTGAGGTAGCCGACCTCCTCCACCTTGTAGGACTTGCCGCTGGACCAGAACGAGATGTGGCGGCCGGGCTTCAGCTCGCCGTCCACTACGCGGGTGTAGATGATGACGCCCTTGTAGACGTCGTAGAACGAATCGAAGACCAGGGCCTTCAGCGGCCTCTCCGGCGAGCCCTCCGGCGGCGGGATCTCCTTTATCACGCGCTCCAGCACCTCTTTGGCGCCGCGGCCGTCCTTGGCGCTTATGCGCGAGGCTTCCACGGGGTTCTTCAGCACCTCCCAGATCTGCTCCTCGGTGGCGTCGGGGTCGGCGTGCTCCAGGTCTATCTTGTTGATGACCGGGAGGATCTTGAGGCCGAGCGACTGCGCCAGATGAGCGTGAGCGAGCGTCTGCGCCTCCACGCCCTGCGACGCGTCCACCAGCAGTATCGCGCCTTCGCAGGCGGCCATCGCGCGGGAGACCTCGTACGAGAAGTCCACGTGGCCGGGGGTGTCTATCAGGTTCAGGACGTACTCCTCGCCGTCGTCCGCGCGGTACAGCATGCGCACGGCCTTGGCCTTGATAGTGATGCCGCGCTCGCGCTCGAGCTCCATGCCGTCCAGGAACTGCTCCTTCATCTGGCGGTCCGGCACCGTGTTGGTCAGCTGGATGAAGCGGTCCGCCAGCGTGGATTTGCCGTGGTCGATGTGGGCTATGATGGAAAAGTTGCGTATCTTCATGTTACTGTTCTTAGAACTTTAGTCGCGCCATGTCGGGGCAATGACGCTTCGGGCACGCTATCGCGCACACCGTGCGCGCGCTACCGCTCGGGCTCGGCGCTTGCGCAAGCCTCGCCCTGCGCGAGTACCCTCTGCGCCATTGCCCCGCCACGGCACTGCTCGGCATTCACTTCACCTCTTCCTCTACCAGCCGGCGGATCTCGTCGGAGGTAGCCAGGCTGAGCGCGCGCTGCGCTATGCCGGTGAACTTCTCGAAGTTCATCGAGCGGACGGAATGCTTGGAGCGCAGGTACATCTTGGCCGGCACGCTCAGGATGTCCACGCCCAGGCCGACCAGCAGCGGGATCGCGTACGGGTCCGAGGCCATCTCGCCGCAGACCGAGACCGGCTTGCCCTTCTTGTGCGCCGTCTGCACCACCAGGTTTATCAGGCGCAGCACCGCCGGGTGGAAGGGCTCGTAGAGCTCGGAGACGTACTGGTTGATGCGGTCCACGGCCAGCGTGTACTGCACCAGGTCGTTGGTGCCTATAGAGACGAAGTCTATCTCGCTGAGCAGCGAGTCGAGTATGATGGCCGCGGCCGGGATCTCCACCATCACGCCGAACTCGGGGTCCTTGCCGACGCTGAAGCCCTCCTCGGCCAGCTCGGTGCGCACGTCGACCGCTATGCGCTTGACGGTCAGCAGCTCGTCGGCCGAGGACAGCATCGGGATCATCACCTTGATGTTGCCCCCGGTATTGGCCTTATAGATCGCCCGCAGCTGCGTCTTCAGCAGCTCCGGGTACTTGATGAACAGGCGGATGCCGCGGAAGCCCATGAACGGGTTGCGCTCGTCCTTCAAGCCCTTGATGCCCAGCTGCGTGGCGCGGTCTCCGCCGATGTCGGCGGTGCGTATCGTCAGCGGGATCGCCGGCGCGGCCTTGACCACGGACGAATAGGCGGCCAGCTGCTCCTCCTCCGTGGGCACCGAGTCGCGGTTCATGTAGAGGAACTCCGTGCGGTAGAGCCCCACGCCCTCGGCCTTTACGGCCGTCAGCTCGGGCGCGTCCTCGGCGGAGTCCAGGTTGCACATCAGGCTGATCTTGTGGCCGTCGCGCGTGGTGGCGGGCAGGCCCTTCAGGCGGTGGAAGAAGTGCTCCTGCTTCTGCAGCTCCTCCTTGCGCACCTTGTACTTCTCGATGATCTCGGCGGTGGGCGAGATGATCACCATGCCCTGCTCGCCGTCCACGATCAGCGTGTCGCCGCTCTGGATCTGGCGGCTGATGTCCGACAGGCCGACGACCGCCGGGATGCCCATGCTCTGCGCGAAGATAGCGGTGTGGCTGGACTTGGAGCCCAGGTCCATGCAGAAGCCCAGCACCTTGTTGGACTCGCGGATGTGCAGCGTGTCCGAGGGGTAAAGGTTGTGCGCGACTATGATCACCGGGTCCTTCAGGTCCTTCAGCGAGGTCTTCTTGCTGTTGACCAGGTTGGAGATGATCTTCTTGCCCACGTCGAAGATGTCGTGCTTGCGCTCGTGGAAGAACTCGTCGTCGATCTTCGCGAACTGCTCCTCGGCCTTGTCGAGGATCTCGGACAGCGCGAACTCGGCGTTCATCCCCTTGGAGGCGATCAGCTTCGGCACGTCCTTAGTGATCATCGTGTCCTGCAGGATCAGGTGGTGGGCGTCGATCAGCTTGGCGTGCTGCTTGCCGAGCACGTTGAGTATCTTGCCCCGTATCGCGTCCAGGTCGAGCTTGGTCTTGTCGAGCGCCTCCTTGAAGCGCTTCACCTCCGCCTTCACCTTCTCGGGCGGGATGTCCTTCTGCTCGATGAGGATGTTCTCCTCCTTGACGATGTGGGCCTTGCCTATGGCTATGCCCAGGCTGGCCGGCACCCCTTTCTTTATCAGCATATTCTAGTCCTCGTCGAATTTCTTCTCGAACAGGTCGGCCAGGGCGGCAACCGCCTCCGCCTCGTCCGAACCCTTCGCCGTTATCTCTATCGCGCTGCCCTTGCCGGCCGCTAGCGTCATGATGCCCATGATGCTCTTCGCGTTGACCTCCATGCCGTCCTTCACCAGCCGGATGTCGCAGGAGAACCTGGAGGCGGTGTTGGCTATCATGCCGGCGGGCCTGGCATGTATGCCCAGTTCGTTGATGATCTTGATGGTTAGTTTTGTCATATATAGAGCTCGAAAGGCTTGAAGTCGAAAACGCTGAACAGCAGCAGCGAGGCGAACAGCAGCGCCGCGGCCGCGAAAAAGACGGACCTGCCGGTGGCGCGGCAGACGCGGTGCAGCGCCAGCACGCCCAGCACGGTCCCCGCCCTCATGGCCAGGCCGCCCAGGGAGCAGGAGACGCCGCCGAGCGCCAGCAGCATGCCCAGGGCCAGCAGCGAGATGGCCAGCGACATCGCGAAGCCGGCCGCGGAGAGCCTTCGTATGATCCTGGTCCAGTTGACGCTGTCGAGGCCGCAGGCGGCGGTTCCGCCGCAGGCGTATCCCGTCTTCAGGCCGCGCCAGCGCCAGTAGACCGCGAAAGCCGAGTAGAAGACTATGCCGGAAAGGGGGCCGGCCAGCAGCAGCGGCATGCCGGCGCGGGAGTCCATGCCGGTGAACAGCCAGCCGGAGAATCCTCCGGCGGCCCAGACCAGCAGGCAGATCTGAGTGGTCATCGGCTTCAGCCTGCCCCAGAAGACCCTGTCGCCTATGGAGGCGAAGCTCGAGGCCAGGGCCTGCTTGACGCCGGGCATGCTCTTCAGCGCGGCCTCCTGGTCGGCGGACGCCGCGGCCTTCTCCTCCATGCGGGCCAGGTTGCCGGCCACGAAGGAGGCCATGTAGGGCTGCGTGTTCACCAGTTGCAGGTGGCGCAGCAGCGCCGCCTTCAGCTTCTCCCTGTCGGGGTAGATCCTCTCCAGGGCGGGCATCAGCGTGAAGGCGAAGCCGAGGTTCTGGAACCTTTCGTAGTTCCAGCCCGCCTGCATTAAGAACGACCTCAGAAACATCGACGCGAACATCTTTATCCTTTCTTGTAGATCTGCGTCCTGAACCTGAAATAGAGCCCGCTCAGGCCCAGCCACGGCATCAGCGAGTAGGCGAAATCCGTACCCGGGTAGAGGCGGGCCACGCCCGGCACCGCGGCCAGCAGCCCGGCCGCGGCGGCGCAGCACGTCACGAAAGCCGCGGTGGCCGCCGCCTCGGAAGCCAGCGAGAAGGCGACCCAGCGGCCCAGGCCGAGATCGCCGGCGGCGACCTGGGCGTCCAGCTTCCTGCCCCACGAGGAGCGGGCCGCGCGCAGCCTGTACTCCAGCGGGGAGAAGAGCGAGCCCGCGGCCAGGCCGATGAAGAAGGCCAGCGAAGGGGCCAGCCCGCCCGCGGTATGGGCCAGCACCGCGGCCGCGGCGGCCACGGCCCCGTTCGGCGGCACGACGCCGCCCACCGGGATGAAATCCATGTACAGCAGCTCTATGATGGCGCCGAGGCGGGCCCCCTCCAGAGGAAAGCCGTTCAACCAGCCCAGCAGCGGGCCGACCAGCGCCGGGCGCGACAGCAGGAACTGGCCCGCCTGGACGGTGTCCAGGCCGAGCAGGCCCGCCAGGGCGGAGGAAACGAGGGCCTTAAGCAAGGATGCCTCCCCGTACCGCGCGGCGCGTTCCCGTTCCCATGCTAGGCTATGGCCTCCATGAGGTTGAGGGGCTTGTCCGAGGGCACGCCGCGGCCCTCTATCTGGATGCCCGAGGCGGAGAGCTCGCGCAGCGCGGCGCAGTCCTCGTCGTTCAGGAAGATGGCCTTGCCTATGGAAAGGTTCTTGCCGGCCGAGTAGTGCATGCCGCCGATGTTCAGCGAAGGGATCTTCACGCCGTTCTTGGAGAGCGCGACCGCCTCCGCGAGGCCCGGCAGCAGCAGCAGCACCCGGCGCGGCGACTTCTCGGCCTCCGGCAGGTAGGCCTCGGCGGCGGCCACCGTCATGATCTTCAGGTCCACGCCTTCGGGGGTGGCGAAGCGCATGATGGTCTGCCGCATCTCGTCGCCGGCTATCTCGTCGGACACCACGGCCAGCTCCTCGGCCTTGAGCAGCGGCACCCAGCCCTCCACCACCTGGCCGTGAACCAGCCTGTCGTCCACCCTGTAAAGGATTATCATGCCGTCCTCACTTCTTCATCAGCAGGCTCTTCACTTCGCAGACGGCCTTCCGGCCGTCCTCAACTATCTTGACCGCTAGCCTGTCGAAATCCAGCGTCTGCCTGTAGGCGAACGCGGAGGTCATCATGTTTATGTTGACCCCGCAGATCACCGCGCTCTTCGCGATGTCCTTGGCCAGCGGCAGCACCACGTTCATCGGGGTGCCGCCCGGCATGTCTATCAGGAAGATCATCCCGTCCTCGGAGCGCATCTCCACTATAGCCGAGGAAATGGCATCCCGCACTCGCTCCAGCGTCATGCGCGCGGAGATGGAGACGTTCTTGAGGCCCTCGTGCTGGGCGCCCACTATGCCTTCGGCCGCCTCTATCAGGTAGGCGCCGAACTCGCCGTGCGTGATGACTATGATGTTTATCATAAGAACTCCGGCCGCGTCCCGGCGCGGCGCTACTTGCGGATATCCCGGTGGTATTCGGAGACCGAGAAGCCGCCCGCGGAGAGCGTCTCGGCTATCTGCCGTGCTATATAGACGCTGCGGTGCCTGCCGCCGGTGCAGCCTATCGCGATGGTCAGGTAGGACTTGCCCTCCTTGATGTAGAGCGGCAGCAGCGTCCGGATCTGCTCGGTGTAGGACTTCAGGAAGCTCTTGAAGCCGGGCTGCCGGCGCAGATAGGCCCCCACGGGGGCGTCCATCCCGGTCTTCTTCCGCAGGGAATCCACGTAGTACGGGTTGGGCAGGAAGCGCACGTCCATCACGATGTCCGCGTCCAGCGGTATGCCGTACTTGTAGCCGAACGAGATCACGGAGAGCTTCATCTCCGCCGTGCGCTTGAGCTCCAGGGCGGCCGAGAGGACCTCCTTGAGCTCGCCCAGCGTGAGCTTGGTGGTGTCTATCACCTTGTTGGCCCGGGCCTTCAGCTCGAAGAGCAGCCGCCGCTCCTCCTTGACCGCCGCCGCGATGTTCTTGCCGAGCGGGTGGCGGTGGCGGGTCTCCGAGAAGCGCTGCATCAGCACCTCGTCGGAGGCGTCGAGGAACATGATCTTGTAGTCCAGGCCCAGTTTGCCCAGGTTGTCCAGCGTGCGGATGAAGTCCTTGAAGAAGCGGCCTTCGCGGATGTCTATGCCCAGCGCCACGTTCCTCAGGTAGCGCCGGTCGCCCACCAGGCCCGCGAACTGAGGGATCAGCGAGATCGGCAGGTTGTCGATGCAGTAGAACCCGAGGTCCTCGAAGGACTTCAGCGCCTGGCTCTTGCCGGCTCCGGACATGCCCGTGATGATGAATATCCTGCCCTTCCTGCCGGTCGTGGCCATTATTTCTTCCCCATCTCGCGTATCAGGCTGTCGTTGAAGCGCTTGGCGACGAAGTAGCCCTGGTTCTTCAGGCGCTGGTTCAGCGCGGCGACCTCTATCAGCACGGCCAGGTTGCGCCCCGGCGTGACCGGCAGCCGCAGCGACGGCACGGGCACCTCCAGGATGCTGACGCTGTCGGCCTTCAGGCCGGTGCGGTCGTAGTTGGCCAGCGAGCCGGAAGGCACGCTCTCCAGCTTGACGTGCATCTCGATCAGCGACTGGTCCATCGTGGAGCCGATACCGAACAGCAGCTCCACGTCTATGATGCCGAGGCCGCGCACTTCCATGTAATGCTTGATGTTCTTCGGCGAGTTGCCGACGAGCATATAACCGATGCGCCGCTTCACCTCGACCACGTCGTCGGCGATCAGGATGTGGCCGCGCTTGAGCAGCTCGAGCGCGCACTCCGACTTGCCCACCCCGGAGTCGCCCTGGATCAGCACGCCCAGCCCGTAGACGTTGACCAGCACGCCGTGGGCGTACGTGATGGCCGCGAGCTGGTCGTCCAGGAACATCGTCAGCTCGCGGATGAACGCCGACGTGTCCGAGGTGGTGGTCAGCAGCGGCACCCGCGCCTTCGCGCAGGCATGCTTGATCACGGTCAGCGGCTTGGCGCCGCCGGTCACTATCACGCACGGGATGTCCTGCGCGGAGAACATCTTCTGCAGGTTGGCCGAGACCCTGCGCGCGTCCTCTTTCTGGCAGTAGGCGTACTCGCCCTGCCCGATGATCTGGATGCGCTCCGCCCGGAACTGCTCCATGTGGCCGGCTATCGCGAGGCCGGGGCGGTTTATCTCGCTGACCGTCACGTGACGGTTGAGGTTCCCCGCGCCGGCGACGGCCTTCAGGCCCAGGATCTTGCCCCTGGACCTGAGCAGTTCCCTTACGGTGATATGCTTGGCCGGCCTGGTCTGCTCTGACATCTGGCCGCGCCGCTTACTTCTTCACCGGCTGCAGCAGCCCGTAGGTGCTGTCGAGCCGCTTGAAGACGACCTGGAGCTGCTTCGAGCCCCTGTCCTGGAACATCCAGAAATTGAAGCCGAGTTTCTCCATCTCTATGACGGCCTCTTCCTTGTTCATCGGCTTGAGCGGTACGTCCTTGATGACCGAGAAGCGGATCTCGGGGCCGACCAGCGTGGTGAACTCGCCCAGGTCGGTGACCTCGGCGGCGTGGTGGTCGGTAAAACGCTCCTTGTACTTCTTGACCTGGGCCTCCATCTTGTCCATGGCCTTGTCGATGGCGGAGTACATCTCGTCGGTGGTGGCGGCGGCCTTCATGGTCTGGTGGCCGGCGTGCACTATGACCTCGGCGGCGTGGATCTTCTTCTCCACCGAAACTATGACCTGCGCCCAGACTATGTTGTCCAGGTACTCGTGGAGCTTCTCGAGCTTGGTCTCGATGAACTCTTTTATCGGCTTGGTCATCTTTATCTTGCGGGCCACTATATGTATTCTCATCTTGTCCTCCATGCATGCAGCTCTTGCTAAAACAAAATCTCCCCCGCTTTGGGGGCGGGGAGCGATTTATATATTTTATCATAATTAAGGGAAGGCCGGCGAAGGCCCGGCCGGCCGCCCTTCTTGCCCGGGGCGGCTCTGTGCTATGATACTGGAATGGTCCTGGAAGCCCGCGGGCTGGTAAAGGTCTTCCCGCCGCCGCCGTTCAGCGGCGGCGCGGGCCTGCGCGCGCTGGACGGCGTGGATCTGGCGGCCGGGCCGGGGACGCTGGGGCTGGAAGGGCCCAACGGCTCAGGCAAGACCACCCTGCTGAAGACCCTGGCCGGGGTGCTGGAGGCCGACGGAGGGACCATAAGCGCCGGCGGCAGGCCCGCCGCTTCCGCCGACCTCAGGAAGATAGCCGCCCTCTGCCCCCCCAACCCCAGGAGCTTCTACTTCCGCCTGAGCGCCGCCGAGAACCTGCGCTTTTTCGGCGCGCTGGCCGGGCTGGAGCCCGGGCGCTCCCTGGCGCTGGCCCGCGGGCTGGGCGCCAGGCTGGGCCTGCCGGAGGCGGAGCTGGAGCGCCGCTTCGACCGCCTCTCCGAGGGGAACATGCAGAAGGTGTCGCTGATACGGGCCTTCTCGCGCCCCGCGGAGTTCCTGCTGCTGGACGAGCCTTTCCGCGGCCTGGACTCCGCCGCGGTCAACGGCCTGCTGGGGCTGATAGAGGAGCGCGGACGGCTCGGGGCGGTGCTGCTGTCCTCGCATTCGCCCGGCCTGCTGCGCGAGGCCGCGCCCAGGGTGGTAACGCTGGAAAAAGGCCGCGTGCGCAACGGGGGAGCTCAATGAGCCTTGCGCGCCTGATGCTGGCCTTCGTCAGGCGGGACTTCCTGACGGAAAGCAGCTACAGGCTATCTTTCGCGCTGGGGGCGCTGGCCTCTCTGGCGAACCTCGCGGTGTTCTATTTCATCGGCCGGCTGTTCGGGGACGCGCTGGCGCCGGACCTCGCGCCCTACCGCTGCGGCTACTTCGCCTACGCTTTCGCGTCGCTGGCCTTCTTCGGCTATATCGGCACCGGCGCGGGCTCGTACGCCGAGAGGCTGCGCCTCGAGCAGACGCAGGGCACGCTGGAGGCGGCCCTCTCCACCCCGCTCGGCACGCTGCCGCTGCTGGCCGCGCTGTCGGCGTGGAACTTCGTCTTCGCCACGTTCGAGCTCGCCGTCTACGCGCTGGCGGGCTTCTTCGCCTTCGGCCTGCGCTTCCCGCAGGCGAACTGGCCGGCCGCCTCGCTGGTCTTCCTGCTCTCGGCGGCCGCATTCGCTTCCCTCGGCGTGCTCTCTTCCTGCTTCGTGATGCTGTTCAAGCGCGGCAACCCGGTGGCCTGGCTTCTTAATAATTTCGAAGGACTGCTGGGCGGGGTGTACTTCCCGGTGACGGTGCTGCCGGGCTGGCTGCTGGCGGTGTCGAAGCTGCTGCCGGTCACCTACGCGGTGCGGGCCTTCCAGCTGGCGCTGAACGGCGGGGCTGGCGTGGGCGCGATAAAAGGCGACCTGCTGGCGCTGGCCGCCTTCGACGCGGCGCTGGCCCCGGCCGCGGTATGGCTTTTCGGTCTCTCGGTGCGCCGCGCCAGGAAGGCCGGCACGCTCGGGGAATACTAGTTCGCCTTCAGTTCTTGACCGCGAGAGCGTAATGCGAGCTGAGCGGCACGGCGCCGGTAAGCTCGCAGACCCCTCCATCGCAGCCCCCCTTCTCCGCCGGCACCCGTCTCCACCCCGAAGAGGTCATATAGAACAGCCAGGGTTCCCCGTAATTGACGGCTGGCTCCAGGAAACGGAAGGTCATGGATATATCCCCGCTGACGCCGGCAAAGCCCGAGCCCAGCTGCCAGGCCGCCAGAGGAGTGAAGCCCTTGGGAAGGGACGAGCGCAGGCCCGGCGGCAGGGCGCCTTCCAGCACCTCCAGCCGCTGCTCCGCGCCTCCGCGCTGCCTGGTCCTGAATTCCATGGCGCTCAGGGCCGCCTGCCCCGAGACGGCCTTCACGGCGAACTCCGCGCTGAGATTGGAGATCTTCACCGGCCGGCGCGTGACCTCGTAGTTAAGCGTCGCCCCCTCGACCCTCTCCGCCGCGGGTTCGGCCCCGGTCGGAGGCTTGGGCGCCGCCTTTGGCGGCACCCCGAACCTGAAGGCCAGCGAGACGCGGTGGGCCGAACCCAGGTCGCCGAACGGGGAGAAAGCATAGTCGAAGCTGAACTGGTCGTAGACAAAGCCGAGGCCTGCGGAAAAACCGGACCAGGCGCCCAGTTCGTTGCCGTGCTGCCGGTAGCGGTAGCCGGTTCTGAGCGCCAGGCCGCCCGGCAACGGGTGTTCCAAACCCACCGCCAGCGACGGGTAATTGTCTATCGGCTTGACCAGGTCAGCGGAGAGCAGCAATCCCTTCTGATATATCCGGTGGGAGATGCCGGCCCTGAAGGTCAGCGGCAGGTCGAAACTCCGGGAGACGAACTTTATTCCAGGCCCGAAGTTCTGCACCGCGAAGCCGGCGGTGAACTGCCTGTCCAGCCAGTTGAAATCGCAAAGCGCGCCGAGGTCCAGCGCGACGGTGTTGCCGGCTTCGTTGTCTATGCTCTGGCGGATGAACTTGAGGGCCGCGCCAAGGCGCAGGTCCTGGCCGTAGCTGAAGCCGTAGGCGGCGGAGAAGGCCATGTCGTAGGCGCTGAACTTCCCCTCCACCGGCGAGATCGGGACCAGCGGGTCGGCCTCGTTGAGGCCGCTGCGCCTCTCCATGTCCTTCGGCGTGTAGAAATAATCCAGGCCCAGGCCCAGCGTGCCGCGCGCCAGCGGGCCGCTCTTGAACAGACCCGTCTCCTCGCCTGGCAGCGTGAAGCCGAAATACTCCTGGCCAAGCCCCTGGAAGTAGTCGTTATGCGTGAAGACCAGCGTCTTGCCCGGGCCCAGCGCCAGGCCGGCAGGGTTCCAGTAGACGGCGTAGGCGTCGTCGGAAAGCGCGGTATAGGCCCCGGCCATAGCGGAGGGGCGGGCGCCCACCCCTATCTTCAGAAAGGCGGCGGAGGTGGTGCCGGCGGAAGGGTAGATCCTGGCCGCGCGGGAATCCGCGGCCGCTGCGCAGAGGCAGACAGCCGCCAGCAGCGCGGCGGCCGCCAGCCCCGTCCTCTTCGATTCGCTTTCTCTCGGCATATCCATCCCCTGGTCCTTCCCTTAATGTACTATGGCGAGCTTCTTGGTGACCGACTTGGTGCCCGACGGGCTCCTGGCCTCCAGTCGGTACACGTATACCCCGCTGGCCACGTTCGCCACGCGCCAGACGATCTCCGAGGTGACGCCGCCGGGGCAGGAGTCCTTGGCCAGCCTGGCCACCTTCTCGCCGGCCACGTTGTAGACGTCTATGGTCACGTCGGCGTTGTCAGCCGGCAGGAACCTGAACGTCAGCGTGTCGCCGCGGGCCGGGTTCGGGTAGGTATAGACCCTGTCGGAGGTGAGCAGCGCCCCGGAAGGCACGTAGCCGAACAGCGAATACACGGAGAAATGCTTCACCTCGGCGCTGACCTTGTGCTGTTCCGGCAGCGCCTTGGACGTGTTCATCAGCACCCAGCGCGAACCGTCCAGCAGGTAGACGCGCAGGCTGGCCGCCGGGACGGAAGCCGTCTCGGCGTCCGTGTAAGGAAGATATATGACCGCCGGCTTCAGCAGCCTGGTGGACGGGTTCTCGAACTTCACCTCGTAGACTATCCCTGTCGGCCTGGCGCCGCCGGTGTCCGCCTTAACCCGCGCCGAGGCGCCGAAATACTCCGCCTGGTCCAGCCGCGTCATCAGCAGATTGTCGTTCTGCGAGGCGCCGTCGCCGGGTATGCTCACCTCGGCGCCGTCGGCCAGGCGCACCGAGCCGCCGTTGGACTTGTCGAAGAACCGCCAGTTGTCGGCCGAGATGCCGGAGGCCTCGGCCGTAGCGGTGGAAAGGTTGGTACTGTCGAACGCCGCCACGGCATAATAGAACTTGAGGTTCGCCGGGGCGGACGTGTCGGCATAGACCGCCGTACCGGCGCCCGCCTCGGCGTAGGGAGAGGTGGATACCTGCACACCGGAATGCAGGGCCCTGAAGACCTTGTAGCCGTAGACGTCGCCGGCCCCGGCGCCGTCGTCCGCGGAGCGGGTCCAGGAAAGCGTCAGCGCGCCGCCGTGGTCGCCCGGCCTGTCCGCCACCGTCAGGCCGCCAGGCGCCCCGGGCGCGACAAGGTCGCGCGTGGCCGCGGCGAAAGCGGTCGAGGAGGGGACGGAGTAATTCGAGTTCGGATCGTAGGCTTCAATGGAGAAATAGTACGTCACGCCGCCGAAGAGACCGCGCACGGTCTCGGCCTCGCCGGTGCCGTAGGGTCCCGAAACGGCGCGGGTGCTCTTCCAGACCCGGCCAGAGGCCCAGCCGAAAGAGGGATAGGTGGCGTAGCGCATCTCGTAGCCTGCTGCCGAGCCGACGTCCCCGTCGCCCCCCGGCGCCGTCCAGGACAGGTCCACGGAACCGCCGGCCGCGCCCGGCGCCGCGGCCAGGCCGTGCGGCGCCGAAGGCGGCACCGCGTCGGAGGAGGGATTGTCGTTGACGGAGAAAGCGGAGGCGTGCGGCGAATCCGCCGACTCATCGTAGCCGTCGAAGGCGCGGACCGCGTAAGCGAAGGTCGAGCCGGTCACGGCGGTCGCGTCCAGATAGCTCACGGCCGGGGTGCTGACGCTGGCCAGATAGGAGAATTCCCCTCCGGAAGGCGCGCGATAGACGTTATAGGCCGTTACCCATGACGAAGAGGAAGCGGTCCAGACAATCGCGATCCTGTTGCCGCTGTCCCCGGGGTTATCCGCGGCGGACAGCGAGGCGGGCGGCTGAGGCGCGTGGTTGACGCGCGCCGTCAGCGTGGCACGCGGCAGCGAGCCGGACGGGGATGACTCGGAAGCCGTGAGGCGCAGCGTGTATAGTCCGTTAGCCAGCCCCGAGACGTCCCAGGAGCCGAGCTGGCCTCCCGACACCTCCGAGGAGGCCGTAGTGGAGACCAGCGTGGTCCACGAGGCGGGATTCTCCCCCTGCCCGTACTCCAGCAGGTAGCCGGAAAGGGCCGGGTTGCGCAGCCAGCCCCGCACCGGCACCGTGCCGTCCACCACCTGGTAGGGCGCCGGGGAGGAGATGGAGGCGGCGAGGGCGGCCTTGAAGCCCAGAACGGTCCCGCCCATGGTGCCGGCGTAGACCCAGCCGTTCGAGACGGCCGGGGAGGTATAGACCGACGAAGAGACCGCCAGGGACTGCAGTACGGCGCCGGAAGAGCTGACGGCCAGCATCCTGGCGTCCACCGTGCCCAGATACATCACGCCGTTGGCCATCGAGGGCGACGAGAGCACCCCGAAGGCCAGCGTGCCGCCGGCGGACGGGGAGCTGAAGGCCAGGTCGGAGAGCGAATACGGGTCGAAGGCGTAGATATGGTGCGGGCGCGAGCCGGCCCCGGCGAACACGCCGTACGGAGAGATCACGGGGGCGGTCACCTCGTTCTCGCTGGCCTGGCCGACGAGCTTGGCGAACGGGGCGCTCTCGGCGGCCTGATTGCCGTCGGCGGCCGAAAAGCGCAGCAGCCTCCTCTCGTCGTGGCCCGGCAGGGCGTAAACGGACCCGCTGCTGACCGGCAGCGCTCCGCTGCCGAAGCTCCCCATGGTCTGTTGCGTGCCGGTGAAGGTCCAGGCCGGCTGGCCCGTGTCCTTGTCCAGCGCGTAGACCCTCCCCCCGTTGGAGCCGAAATATACCGTGCGGCCGTCCGTGGACGGGGCCGATTCCACCGGCTGCGGCCTCAGCGCCGCGTACTGCCAGAGCGGGGCGCCGGTGGCGGCGTCGAAGGCCTTCAGCATGTTCTGCGGGGCCCCGACGCCAACGTACACATTGCCGTCCAGCACCAGCGGGCTGGAGATAGACGGCCCGCCGAGAGCGGCGTTCCAGAGGACGCCGCCGGTCAGCCTGTCCAGCGCGTAGAGATGCCCGTCCCTCGACGGCACGTACACCGTCCCGCTGGACACGGTCGGGGAGGCGTCCACCCAGTCGTTGGTGGAATAGTCCCAGATGAGCTCGCCTGTGTACGCGTTCAGCGCGTAGACGCTGCCGGAGCGCGCGGCCGCGTAGACCATTCCGCCGCTTGCCACCGGGCCGGCCACCACGTCGCCCTGAACCTGGAACTCCCACATCTGCGCCAGCGGCGGATAGGCCTGCTCCGGCAGATAGCCGGTGCGGGCCCGGTCGGCCCTGAACATCGGCCAGTCGGCCGCGGAAACGTTATCCGCCGGCAGGGGCGGCAAGCCCGCCCATAGAAAAGCGCAAATAAGCCATTTCATAATTAGCGTTCCTAAAAACAACAATACCGCCGCGCGGACGCGGTCAGGGACCGATGCTCAGCACGTAGGTCTTCCCGTCCGAAGACCCGACTATCAGTGTCAGGCTGCCGGTGTCTATCACGGGATCGGCGCGCACCGGACCGCCGGTGGGCACGGGCCAGCCGGTCCTCAGCTGGCCCGTATTCACGTTCACCGCGTAGATATAGCCATCGTCGCAGCCGAAGTAGGCGTAATCCTCTCCGGCGGGCAGACCCAGCCACGTCCCGGGGATCACCACCGGCGAGGAGCGTATCGGTCCGCCCGCCTGGAAGCTCATGATCTCCGTGCCGCTGGCCGCGTCCACCTTGTAGAACCGGCCGGCGTCGTTGCCGAAATAGACGTACTTGCCGGTATCGAGGTCCTTGAAAGGCGACGTGTAGATCGGGGACCCGGAGGGGAAGTCGGCCCAGCCCGACGGCTGAGTGGTCAGGTTGGCCGAGGTCCTGGCGTAGAGCTTGCCGTCGGTGGAGGTTATATAGAGGTTGTTGCCTCCGAGGTAGGCGGCGTCGGCGAACGGCGAGGACTTGATGGCGGCTCCGGTCTGGAACCAGCTGGAGATGGCGCCCGAAGCGGTAAGGAAGCGCACCACCTTGCCGTCCTCCAGGCCTATCCAGGAGGCGTTCACGCCCGGCGTGCGGTCGTCCAGCGCCAGCGTGCCGGAGATGGCGGCGGTGAAGCCGGCGTCGTAGGTCCAGCCGAGGCAGTCGGAGCCGTCGGCCTTGTTGAGGCAGTAGACCCTGTTGTCGGCGGCGCCGAAATAGAGCTTGGCGCTGGAATCTATCGGATTGGAGACCACCGAGACCCCGAGGGGGCGCTTCCAGATCTGCTGCGAGGAGGCGTCGTTGTCCCTGATCTTGTAGATGTCGCCGGCCACGTCCGCGAAGTAAAGGTATACGCCGCCGGACTCCTCGCGCGCCATCGGGGAGGTCTTCACGGAACTGAGCGGGAAGGTCAGGAAATCCCACTTGGAAGTGCCGTCCAGCCTCAGCCCGCGCAGCGTGCCGTCCAGTCCCGGCACGTAGACGGCCGACTGCACCAGGCCGCCGGTGTAGTAGTCTACGGGCGCCGTCACTCCGGCCTGCGTGCCCGCGTCGAACGGCCAGAAGGTGCCCGCGGGCGGCTTGGCGGACACTATGATGACCGTGGAGGAGGTCTGCACCGCCGCGCCTGCCGCGGGCGCCTGCGGCTCGGCGCTGGGGACGTCGGTCAGCACCAGGTCCGTGGAGGGATCGAAGCTTACGCGGAACGCGTTGGGCGTCTGCGTGGAGGCGTACTGCGCGGCGGTGAAGACCACGAAGTAGGCCGCCGTGGAGGCGGCGGGCGTCCAGGCCGCGGCGGCCGGCGGCACCGGCAGCAGCAGCGTTCCGGAGGCGTCCAGCGTGATGCCGGAGTTCGGCAGCGAGGCGGTCACCTGGGTATCCAGTCCCGACTCGTAGAGGCCGCTGGTGCCTCCGGCCGAGTCCTTCACCAGGGAAACGCCGGAGAAGAGGCTCCTGGCCTGGGCGGTGTTCAGCGGAACGAGACCGGGGTCCAGCAAACGCACGGTGACGCTCGCCAGCGCCACCGAATTACGCCCGGAGAGGCTCGTATCGTCCACCCTGATGGCGACCATCGAGCCCGAATAGCCCTCGCCCAGCCTCAGCGGCGCGGTGGGCGCGGCGCTGACGGAATGCACGGCGGCGTCGTAGGTCACGCCCGCGCGTACCACGGGCGGGGCGGAGACCGCCCCGTTATCGGTGTTCAGGACGAGCTTGTACGCCGCACCGTCCGAGAGGCCGCGGCCGTCCTGATCGTAGAAGGATATCCCCAGCTGCGAGGTGGACTGGGCGGCCAGCGAGGCCGGGGCGAAGCCGATGTCGGCCAGCCGGTAGAGATGCGGCGAGTAGTTGTCCGCCGCGCCGCCGGTGCGCGTAAGCACCAGGTAGTTGCCGGTCCCGGCCGAGGAATCGGCGCCGAGGGTCAGCCGCAGCGGGAACCGGCGCGGCAGTATCTGCGAGGCCGCGGGATAGGCCAGCGTATTCGCCGCTCCCTGGCCGGCGCCGTTGTTGCGCGAGGCCGGCGTGGCGGAAGCGGAAGCCGCGAAGTCGGCGGCGTTGCTGCCGGTGTCGGACCCCTCCGAAGGGCTCCTGCCTATGGAGCCGGACGCGTTGGCCGGCGCCCAGGCCGCGGCGCTGACCAGGGCGGACTTGTAGTTGCGCAGCGAGTAATTAGCGCCGGACTGCCAGGTCACCCGGTCCACGGTCTGCCCGGCCGCGTTCTCCAGCGCCGCGAAGTCCCCGGCGGCGTTCAGGCCGGAGGCGCCGAACACCGACGCGTAGGGCAGGGCCTCGTCGCTGAGGGAGGAGGCGTCTATCAGCGCGTAGGAACGGGCGTAGATCTTCCTGGTGAACCTGAAGCGGCCGTTGTACGAGCCGCGCAGGTAATAGCCGGCCAGCGCGGGCGTGGAGGCGCCGGTATTGTAGAGTTCTATGAACTGGTCCGCTAGGGCGCCGTAGGCCACCTCGTTTATCTTGACCGGATCGGTGGTTATCGCGTTGGCGTAGCCTTTCGTGGGCGTGGGGTCGGCGTCGAAGTAGTCGGCGTTGCCGTCGGTGACGCGCGCGAACGAGCGGCCGGACTGCAGCGCGGGCCACTGCACCCTGTCCACCACGTTGCCGCCGGAGTCCTTCAGGATCAGGTGATAGCTCTGCGCGCCGTTGAGGTCCAGCGACGGGGCGGCCGCGAAGAAGCCGTTGACGTTGACCGTATCCACGCTGGTACCGGTCCAGACCGTGGTCTCAAGTCCCGGCAGGTCTATGGAGCCCTGATCGTAGACCAGTTTCCAGCCGGTCAGGGTTATCGTGGAGGCGGTGTTGTTGAAGAGCTCCACCCAGTCCTCGGCCGCGGTGGCGCCGGCCGCGTAGACCTCGTTGATATAAAGATTGGCCGTCTGCGGCGGCGAGGAGGCCTGGTTGGACAACGGCGAGACGTTATTGGCCTTGTCGGTGGTCTTCACCGCGAAATAATAGGTCTTGCCCACGTCCAGGCCGTAGAGCACGCGCTGCTCCGGCTGGCCGGCCGCCGCCGGCGCCCAGGCCTGCGCGTAGGTGCTGGCCGCGCTGAACAGCGCGTCCGTGATTATCTGGAAGGTGGCCAGCTTGACCGTGTAGTAGCCGCCCGTATTGTCCGTAACCGCGCCGTCGTCCCCGGGGGCCGTCCAGGACAGGCTCACCGAACCGCGCACCGGTCCGGGGGCCGCGGCCAGGCCCGTTATCGCGGCCGGCGGCTGCGTGTCCTTGAGTATCCGGAACGCGTCGACCAGCGTGGTGGTGCTGGAGGCGTTGTCCATGGCGCGCACGCTGATATAGTTGGTGCCGTGGCCCAGCAGCGAGAAGTTCAGCGCCCAGTTGGACGTGTAGATGGAGCCCAGAGTGCCGGAGGAAATGACGGTCCAGCCCAGCGTCTGGATGCCGGTCCGGTTGGGACCGCTGGAGGCCGAGTACTCCAGGCTGCTCAGGCCGGAGCCGCCGGTATCCGCGAAGTCCACGTCGTACACCGCGCCCTGCGCGGCGTTGCGCCAGGCCCCG
Source organism: bacterium (assembly GCA_021811405.1). Taxonomy (GTDB): domain Bacteria; phylum Elusimicrobiota; class Elusimicrobia; order Elusimicrobiales; family UBA9959; genus UBA9959. The sequence continues at coordinate 23,406 of JAJZOZ010000002.1, forward strand.
TCGTAGCCGGCGGCCAGGTTATTGGTGACCGTGGGCGGCGCCGTGTCCTTCTTCACGTAGAAGGCGTCCGTGATGACGGGAGAGCTGTTGCCTGCGCTGTCGCGCGCCCTGACCGTCACGTAGCTGATCCCCTGCGGCAGCAGGTCCCACGTGCCCTGCGCGAACTGCCAGTCGGCGGTGTAGGAATCGGCGTTGATCCCGGATACCTGGTCGGTCCAGTCCTGTACCAGCGCGCCGCCGCCGGCGGGCTGCGAGAGCACCCTGGTCTGCACCGAGGCCAGGTGCGAGCCGCCGGAATCCGTCGCGTCGATGTTATAGAAGACGCGGGAATTGCGCCAGGAATCGTCGCCGGCCTGGTTGTCTATCACGGTAGGCGGCACCGGGTCCTGCCTGTCGAACGCGATGCCGGCCGGCTCGTAGCTGAAGTCGGACACGGTGTTGGTATGCTGGAAGTTGGACGAGGCCGCGGTGCCGGCCCACGAAGTGCCGCCCCACAGCGTGGTTTTCAGGTTCCCGGAGATATCCATCCCCAGCGCGGTGATCTTGTTGGTGTTCGGGTCCGGGTACAGCGCCAGCAGCCTGATGTCGTTGGCGAAGGTGGTATTGGTATTGGCGGTGGTCACCGACGGGCTGGCCGGCGTCCACGTGCCGCCCGACCAGGTTATGTAATCGAACTGCGTGTCGAAATTGCCGATATTGTCCACGGCGGCCGCCAGGAACCTGCCCGACTGGGATTCCCAGGCGGCGTCCGTGATGCGGCCGAGATTGGAGGACATGGAGGTGTCCGCCGCCGGGGAGGCGCTCCAGGCCTCGGTGCCGAGGGTGGACTGCCAGATGGAGACGTACCAGCCGGGCGACACGGTCATGATGCTGGCGCCGAGGCGGTTAGTGGTCGGGTCGGCAGCGACGCGCAGCCAGTAGACCGAAGTGGAGCCCACCGCGGGACCGGCCGGGGTGGCCGCGTCCCACGTGGACGAGGCGGAGCGCCAGATCTTGTAGGCCGTGGCGGTGCCGGCACCCCACAGCGCCACGGCGTTGCCGCTCTGGCTCTCCCAGCCGCCGTCGAAGCACTCCGTGGTCGCCATGGACGCCGCGGTGGTCAGGTTCTGCACCGAGGTCCAGGCGGAACCGGTCCAGACCGCGGCCGTGAGGCGGCCGTTGGCGTCCAGGGCCATCAGCAGCACCCTGTCGGTCCCCGGCATGGCCTTAAGCCGCACCCAGTTGACGTCGCCGGTCAGGCCGGTCAGCACGAGCGGCGCGGGCGCGCCGGCCCAGACGGAGGCGGTAGCGGACCACACGGCGTAGGAGACGGTCCCGAGCGTACCGTTGTTATACACCGCCAGCATCCTGCCGGTCAGGCTTTCAGGGGCCAGGTCGAACTTGCGCGTGGCGGAGCCGCCGGGCGCCGGCGCGGGCGAAGGCGTGATGTCGCTCCACGCCGAGGCGAGCCCGTCCCACTTCAGCAGCTTCAGGCTGTTGTCGGAGGCCAGGAAACCGCCTATCTTGGCGTTGGCGACTACCGGGACGGACTTCAGCACCGCCCAGCGCACCGTGGCGCCAGTGACCAGCGAACCGCCCTGCGCGCCCCAGATATCGGGCGTCCAGTTCCGGTAGACCGGGATATTGGACGCGCCGGAACCGTAAACTATCATGCCGGCGGCGGCCCCCGCCGGCGTGGCGCTGGAGACGGGAACGTTGGAGATGGGACCAACGTTGCCGGCCTCGTCCACGGCCTTTACGGCTATGGAATAAGTGGCGCCGGGAGTGAGGCCGTCCAGCACGCGGATCTCGGGCAGGCCGTAGGCCGCCGGCGACCAGGTCTGCGTATAGGTGGAGACCGCGGGCGAGGCGAAGTTGGCCCCGGTGATGAGGAACGGCGCGTAGCGCACGATGTAGGACGTCGCCGTACCGGCGTTGGCGACGCCCTTGACGCCCTCGCCCGGGGCCGTCCAGGTAAGGGATATCTGACCCTGGAAATCGGCCATTACGGCGGCCAGGTCGGCGATGGCCCCCGGCGGCGTGGTGTCCGTGCCTGCGTAGGAAGAGGTCGGGTTGCTCAGCGGCCCGGAGTTGCCGGCCTTGTCCACGGCCTCCACGGCGAGATAGTAGGTGGCGCCGGCGGTGAAGCCGCTCAGGACCAGGCCTTCCGGCGAGCCGGCGGCCTTCGGGACCAGCGTGGAGACGTAGACGGCGGCCGCGTCGAAGTCGGCCTGGCCGGTGAAGGCGGAACCGGTCTTGTAGCGGATCATGTAATAGCTGGCGCTGCCGGTCAGGTCGCTGTCGCCGGGGGCGGTCCAGGACGCGTCGATGCCGCCCTCGCCGGCCTGGCCGGCGGAGGGAACGGCGGTCAGCGTGGTTATGGCCGACGGCGGCACCGTATCCTTGAGGATGTAGAACACGTCCACCGAGGTGGAGGAGTGGCCGAGCGCGTCCCAGGCGGTCACGGTGATGTAGTTAGTGCCCGGCGCCAGCAGCGCCCAGTCCGCGCCGTAAACGCCCCAGTTCTGGGTATAGGCCGGGAGGGGAGCCCCGGAGAATATCGGCGTGGAAGGCGCGACCTGCGCGCCCGTGCGCCCCGGCCCGGTCCAGGCCTCGTAGGCGGCCGTGGACACGCCTATGCCGGAGTCGGAGAAGTCCACGTCGAACACCGGGCCGGGGTTGGCCTTGTACCAGGTGGTGTCGCCGTCCTGCAGGTCGGCCACCGACGGGGGAGAGGTGTCCTTGCGCACGTAGAAGACGTCGGAGGCCGCGCCCATGTTCCCGGCCACGTCCCACGCCCGCACAGAAACGTAGTTGTAGCCTTCGGCCAGCGCCGCGAAGTCCACGGCCCAGTCCGAGGTGGAGAGCACGGTGCGGCTGGAGAAGAGCTGGGTCCAGCCCTTGACCTGCGCGCCGGTAAGGCCGGGGCCGGTCCAGGCGGAATAAGCCGCGCTGGAGAGCAGCGAGCCGTAGTCGGCGAAGTCCACGTCGTAGAGCGTGCCGGCGGCGGTGCGCCAGACGCCGTCGCCCGCCTGGTTGCCGGTGACGGCGGGCGGCGTGGTATCCTTCAGCACGCGGAACGCGTCGGTGATCGTGTAGGTGCTGCCGGCGCCGTCGAAGACCATCACCGAGACGTAGTTGGTGGCGCTGTCGTAGAGCGAGTTCCAGACGCCCAGCGACAGCGGCCAGTCCACCGGGTAGGAGGCCAGGCCGATGCCCGTTATGTTGTCGGTCCAGTCGAAGGCCTGTATGCCGGTGCCGCCGGGGCCGGTGCTGGCCTTAAGCTGGAACTTCGACACCAGCGAGCCGCCGGTGTCGGCGAAGTGGACGCTGTAGACGCCGCCGTTGGAATTGCGCCAGGAGAACTCCCCGCTCTGGAGGTTCTGCGCGGTGGGCGGCGTGGTGTCCTTCTTCACGTAGAAGGCGTCCTTGAGCACGGCGGTGGAGCCCGCCACGTCCCACGCGCGCACCGAGACGTAGTTGGTCACGCCTTCCCTGAGCGCGGCGAAATCCAGCGGCCAGTCGGCCGAATACAGGGCGCCGGAGGGCCCGGCTATTGCGGTCCAGCCCTTCACGCCGCCGTCGGCGGAGGCCGGCGCGGTGCTGGCGCTGTACTCCAGGGCGGCCAGGCCGCTCATCGGGTCGGCGAAGTCCAGGTTGTAGGCCCTGCCGGCGCTGCGCCAGGCGGCGTCCCCGCCGGCCTCCCCGTTGACGAAGGCCGGCGGCGTGGTGTCCTTCAGGATGAAGAACGGCTGGAAGCCGAACGTGGCCGAGCTCTGCGCGTTGTCCCAGACGCGCACCGAGATGTAGCTGGTGCCTTCGCCCAGCAGGTCCCACAGGGTCTGCGGCAGCGGCCAGTCCGCCGTGTAGGAAGCGGCGTTAATGCCGGTGACGGCGTCGCTCCAGTCGAAGTACCACGGTCCCAGCGTGCCGGCGTTGTAGGAGGCCCGGGCCTGGACTTTCGAGAGGTTCGAGCCGCCGGTATCGGCGAGATCGATGTTGTAGACGGTACCGGAGCTGTTGCGCCAGTAGGAGTCCCCGGCCTGGTTGTCCGCGAGCGAGGGCGGCGTGGTGTCCTTGAACACCCTGAAGGCGTCGGCCACGGTGGAGGTGTTGCCGGCCACGTCGTAGGCGCTCAGCGAGACGTAGTTGGTCGCGCCCTCGGCCAGCAGGCTGAAGGAAGAGGGCGGTATCGCGAAGTCCGTTGTATATGAGGCCGCGCCTATGCCCGTCTGTATGGGAGTCCAGTCGAAGAGGTACGGGCCGGCGCCCGGCACGGTGGAGACCCGCAGCTCGAAACCGGAGAGCAGGGAGCCGCCGGCGTCGGCGAAGTCCACGTTATACAGCGCGCCGGGGCCGTTGCGCCAGCTCAGGTCGCCGCCCGCGATATTATTGGTCACCTGCGGCGCCACGGTGTCCTTCTTCACGTAGAACACGTCGGCGAGCTCCGCGAAGAGGCCGGCCTGGTTGTAGGCCCGCACCGACACGTAGTTGGACTGCCCGCTGAGCATAGCGTCGAAGACGGGTGCGGGCAGGCCCCAGTCCGCCGTATACGTGTAGGCGTTGAGGCCGCTCACCGCTGCGGTCCAGCCGGAGGTGAAGGGCCCCAGGTTGCCGGGCAGCGTGGAGGAGCGCACCTCGAAACGGTCCAGCGGCGAGCCGCCCAGCGCCTGGGCGTCCACGTCGTAGAGCGCGTTGCCGGAGGAGCGCCAGACGTCGTCTCCGAGCTGGTTGTCGGTCAGCGTGACGGTCCGGGTGTCCTTCCTGATATGGAACGCGCCGGCCAGCGCGGCCGAGGAGCCGGCGGTGTCGAAGACGCGCACGGAGATGTAGGAGGTGCCGGGGCCCAGCAGGTCCCACAGCTGGGAGGTGAGCTGCCAGTCGGCGGTATAGCTCTGCGCGTTGATGGCGGATACGAGCGTGGTCCAGTCGAACAGCGGCGTGCCGGCGCCGGCCGCGTCGGTGGTGGCCTTCACCTGGAAGTGGTCCACGCCGGAGCCGCCGGCGTCGGCGAAGTCCACGTTGTAGACGCCGGTGTTGGCGCCGCGCCATACGTAGTCCCCGGCCTGGTTGTTCTGCACCGACGGCGGCGTGGTGTCCTTGCGCACCACGAAAACGTCCGCCTGCTGGGCGGAATTGCCGGCGCCGTCGTAGACCCTCACGCTGACGTAATTCTGGCCCTCGCCCAGAACGGCGAAATCCGGGCCCCAGAGCTGGTTGTAATAGGTGGCGTTAATGGCCAGCACCCGGTCGGTCCAGTCCTGCGCCAGCGTGCCGGTGCCGGCCGGCCCCGACGTGATGCGCGTCTGGAAGCGGTCCAGCCTGGAGCCGCCCAGGTCGGAGAAGCCCACGTTGTAAACGGCGCCGGGGTCGGAGGCGTGCCAGAGGTTGTCGGCGGGCTGGTTGTTCAGTATGGCCGGGTTCGTCACGTCCTTGAGGACGTAGAAGACGTCCGCGAGCTCGCGGCTGCTGCCCAGCACGTCGAAGGCGCGCACGCTGACGTAGTTGGTGGCGCCCTCCGCCAGCGCGAAGAAGTCCACCCCCCAGTTCGCCGTGTACGAGGCGATCCCGGTGGACGAGAAGATGCCGGTCCAGTTCTTCAGGAGCGTGCCGCCGCCGGCCGGGGCGGAAGTGATGCGGTACTGCGCGGTGGCCAGGCCGGAGCCGAGGTCGGAGAAGTCGACGTCGTAGACGGCGCCGGAGGCGCGGCGCCACGTAGTGTCCCCCGCCTGGTTGTCCGCGATGGCGGGGGCGGAAGTGTCCTTTCTTATCACGAAGGCGTCCACGGCCTTCGAGGAGAAGTCCACCCGGTTGAACGCCCGGACGCTGACGTAGTTCTGTCCCTCCCGGAGCGCGGCGAAGTCCACCGGCCAGGCCGCGCTGTAGCCGGCGGACCCGGAGGGCGTGGAGAAGATATCGGTCCAGTCCTTCACGAGCGTCCCGCCTTCCGCCGGCGCCGCGGTGATCCTGTACTGGCCGGTGGTCAGGCCGGAGACCAGGTCCTGGAAGCTCACGTTGAACACGGCGCCCGGGTCCGAGAGGTACCACGGCGTGGGGGAGGCCTGGCCGTTGGTTATCGTGGGGCTGGAGGTGGCCGCCGTGAAGGAGCGGGTGGAGGACCAGGCCGCGTAGTTGCCTGCCGCGTCCCCGGCGCGGACCCGCCAGAAATACGCGCCGCCGGCCAGTCCGGAGACAGAGGCGGAAGCGGCGGCTGTCACGGAACTGGCGCTGACCTGGGCGAACTCCTGCGAAGTGGAGAGCTGCAGCTCGTAGGCGGAGACCCCGGACCGCAGGTCCGAGGAGGCCGTCCAGGCGAAGGAAACCGCGCCCGTGGAGAACAGCGCCCCGTCGGCCGGGGACGACTGGCTCACGGCGGCGGGCGGCGTGGTGTCCTTGAGGACGTAGAAGGCGTCGGCGGAGGCCGAGCTCTGCGCCAGCTCGTCAAAGGCGCGCACGCTGACAAAGCCGGTGGTCCATTCCTGCAGCGCGGAGAAGTCGACGGGCCAGTCTGCCGTGTACGAGGCCGCCCCGGTGGGATAGGCGATGTCGGTCCAGTCCTTCAGCACCGCCCCGGCGCCGGCCGGCAGCGTCGTGATCCGGTACTGCGCCGTGGAGAGCCCCGAGAGGGGATCGAAGAAATCCACGTTGTAGGTCTTGCCGGCCGCGTTCTGCCACGCGGCGTCGCCCGCCTGGTTCAGGCCGAGGGACGGCGGCACGGTGTCTTTCAGCACGTAGAAAGCGTTGCCCAGGGTGGAAGAACTGGGCAGCAGGTCGAAGACCGCCAGCGAGACGTAATTCCTGCCCGGCGCCAGCGCGTCGAACACGGCCTGGGGCAGGGACCAGTCCGCGGTATAGACCGTGGAGCCTATGTTATAGGCCGCGCTGGTCCACGCCACCAGGTAGGAGGGCGCCGCGGCGGAGGTGGCGGCCGTCACCTGGAAGTAATCCAGGTTGAAGCCGGACTCCGCCTGGAAGTCCACGTTGTAAAGCCCCGTATTGGCCGCGCGCCAGGCGTTATCCCCCGCCTGGCCGTTGATTATCAGCGGGCCGGAACCCTCCTTGTAGACGCTGAAGACGTCGTTATAATACGAAACCCCTCCGGCGTTGTCGTAGACGCGCGCGCTGACGTAGGAAACGGCCAGGTTGGGCAGCGCCATATAATTGACCGGCCAGTCCGCGAGGTAGTCGGCGGCGTTGATGCCGGCGGCTATGTCGGTCCAGGTCACCACCTCGCCCCCGGTGCGCCCGGGCTGCGTCCAGACGGCGTACTGCGCCTTCGAGAGCAGCGAGCCGCCGGTATCGTGGAAGTCCACGTTCATCGCGTTCACGTCGGCCTGGCTCCGGGCCAGGGCTATGTCGGCCTGGTTATCCGAGGCCGTGGGCGGCGTGGTGTCCTTCCTGACGTAGAAAACGTCCGCCAGCAGCGAGGACTGCGCGAGCCTGTCGTAGGCGCGCACCGTGACGTAGCTGGCGCCTTCCGGCAGCAGGCTCCAGGAGGCGGCGGAAAGGCCCCAGTTGGCGCTGTAGGTGGAGACCGCCAGGCCGCTGGCGACGTCCGTCCAGTCGGCCAGCAGGGTGCCGCCCTGCGCCGGCTGCGAGGTGATCCGGTACTGTATCGTGGCCACGCCGGAATAGAGGTCCAGGAAATCCACGTCGTAAACGGCCCCGGGGTTGGCGGCGCGCCAGACGTCGTCCCCGGCCTGGTTGTCCAGCATGGCCGGGGCGGAAGTGTCCTTCAGCACGTTGAAGACGTCGGAGCGGGTGGCGGTGGAGCCGGCCGCGTCCCAGGCCCGCGCGGAGATATAGTTGGTCCCGGCGGCCAGCAGGGAGAAGTTCACGCTCCACGGGCCCGGATAGGCCAGCCGCGGCGTGCCGGAGGAAATGACTGTCCACGGGACGGAATTGGAGCCGGTCTGGCCGGGTCCCGTCCAGGCGGAGTACTGCATGGTGTCCAGGCCAGTCATGTCGTCGGAGAAAGGCACGTTGTATACCGCGCCCGGGTCCGAATTGCGCCAGTTCGTCTCTCCGGGCTGGCTGTCGGTGACCACGGGAGCGACAGTGTCCGCCAGCACCCTGTAATAGGCGCTGTAGCCGGAATAGTTGCCGGCGTTGTCCCTGGCCCTGGCCTGCCAGTACCAGGTGGCCCCGGAAGGCAGCGCCGCGGCCTGCTGGGACGCGGCGGGCGCGGCCGAATAGGCCACGGGCGAGAAGGAGGCCGAGGTGGCCGCGCGCAGCTCGTAGCCGGCTATGCCGGAGGAGCCGTCGGAGGAATCCGTCCAGTCCAGCAGCGGGGAAAGGGTAGCGCGAGGGGCGAGGTCGGCGGGCGAAACGGCCGCGGGAGCGGAAGGCGGAGTGGTATCCTTCATGACGTAGAAGGCGTCGTCGAGCTCGGCGGAGTTGCCGGCGTTGTCGTAGACGCGCACCGACACCATGCCGGGGCCTTCCGGCAGGGCGGTGAACGTGGAGGCGGGCAGGGCCCAGTCCGCGGTATAGGAATTGGAGTTGATGGAGGCGGCCTGGGGGTACCAGTCCGCGACCAGGGTACCGGTAAGGCCGGGGCCCGTGGTCACCTTCACCTCGAAGCGCGAGAGCCCGGAGCCGCCCGCGTCGGCGAAGTCCACGTTGTAGACGGTCCCCGATGAGGAGCGCCAGGCGGCGTCGCCGAGCTGGTTGTTGGCTACCGACGGGGCGGTCACGTCCTTCCTGACGTAGAAGACGTCGCTGACGGCGGTAGTGGCGCCGGCCACGTCCCAGACCCTCACGGAAACGTAGTTGGTAACGCCCTCGGCGAGCGCGGCGAAGTCCACCGCCCAGTCGGCCGTATAGGAAGGCGCGTTGATGCCGGAGGCGATATAGGTCCAGTCCTTCACGAGCGTGCCGCCCTGGCCGGGGGCCGAGGTTACCTTGTACTGCGCGGCCGACAGGCCGGAGGCGCCGGAGTCCTCGAAGTCCACGTCGTAGAGGGTGCCGGGGGCGTTGCGCCAGACGTCGTCGCCCGCCTGGTTGTCCAGTATCCTGGGAGCGGCGGTGGACTTGCGGACGTAGAACGCGTCGGACAGCGCGGCGGAGAGGCCGGCGCCGTCATAGACCCGCACGGACAGGTAGTTGAGCCCGCTGGCCAGCGAATCGAATACGGCCTGCGGCAGCGTCCAGCCGCCCGGGTAGGAGCCGGCCGCCAGGCCCGAAGCCACGGTGGTCCAGTCGGCGGTGATCGTGCCGGTCTGGGCGGGACCGGTGGTCGCCTTCACCTGGAAGTAGGACAGCCTGGAGCCGCCGGTGTCGGCGAAACTGACGGCATAGGAGCCCGAATTGACGGGGCGCCAGACGTCGTCCCCGGCCTGCGAGTCGGTTATGGAAGGCGGCGTGGTGTCCTTGCGCACGTAGAAGACGTCGCTGAGGGAAGCCGAGTTGCCGGCGTTGTCCCAGACCCGCGCGGAGATGTAGGAGGTGCCCTCCGGCAGCAGCAGCCAGGTGGAGATGCCGAGGTCGAAATCCTGCGTGTAGGAGGCCGAGTTGATGGCCGCCGACCTGTCGAACCAGTCCGAGAGCACCGTGCCGGTCTGGTTGGGGCCGGAGGTGATCTTCAGCTGGAACTTCGACAGCAGCGAGGCGCCGGTGTCCTGGAAGTCCACGTTGAACAGCGCGCCGGGAGCGGCCCGCCAGACGTCGTCGCCGGGCTGGTTGTCCACTATGGCGGGCGAGTAAGCGTCCTTCTTGACGTAGAACACGTCCTGGGCGGTGACGGTGGAGCCGGCGGCGTCCCAGACCCTCACGGACACGTAATTGGTGCCGTCGCCCAGCAGGGAGAAGTCGACGCCCCAGGTGGAGGAATAGGAATCCGAGCCCAGCGGCGTGGAGGTTATCACGGTCCACGGGATATGGTTGACGCCGGTGCGGCCGGGGCCGGACCAGGCGGAGTATTCCAGCGAGTCTATGTGAGAGCCGCCGGCATCGGCGAAGGAGACGTTATAGAGCGTTCCGCCGGCGGAGCGCCAGGCGTCGTCGCCGGCCTGCGCGTCGGCCACCGCGGGCGGCGCCGTGTCCACCCGCACGGAGAACGTGGAACCGTAGGCGCCGTAGTTCCCGGCGTTGTCGCGCGCCCTGGCGCGCCAGTAGAACAGCCCGGAAGGCAGGCTGGCCGGGTACTGGGAACCCGCCGTCGCCGCGCTGGCGTAGTTCACGGCGAAGTCCTGGGAAGTGGCCACGTAGACCTCGTAGCCGGAGATCCCGGAGCCGGCGTCAGCGGCGTCCGTCCAGTCCAGCAGCGGCGAGGCGCTGTTGGTCACCTTGCCGTCGGCGGGAGAGACCCCCGCCACCGCGGAAGGCGGAGAGGTGTCCTTGCGCACGTAGAAGGCGTCGGTCAGCGTGGAGGAATTCCCGGCGTTGTCCCAGGCCCGCGCGGAGATATAGGAGGTGCCCTCCGGCAGCAGCAGCCAGGTGGAGATGCCGAGGTCGAAATCCTGCGCGTAGGAGGCCGCGTTGACGGCGGTCGCGCGGTAGAACCAGTCCGAGAGCACCGTGCCGGTCTGGTTGGGGCCGGACGTGATCTTCAGCTGGAACCCGGCCAGCTGGGAGCCGCCGGCGTCGGCGAAATCCACGTTGAACAGCGCGCCGGGAACCGCACGCCAGACGTCGTCGCCGGGCTGGTTGTCGGTGATGACGGGGGCGGAGACGTCCTTGCGGATATAGAACACGTCGTCCGAGGAGGCGGAGTTGCCCGCGCGGTCCGAAGATTGCACGGAAACGTAGCTGGTGCCGTTGGGCAGCAGGGCCCAGTTGGTCGGCGACAGCGCCCAGTCGGAGTTATAGGCGGGGGCGGCGATGCCGGAAGCTATGACGCCGCCCGAGAAGGGGACCAGCTGCGCGCCCGTGCGGCCTGGGCCGCTGTAAACGGCGTAGCTGACCGTGTCCAGCAGGGAGCCGCCGGCGTCGTTGAAATGGACGGCGTAGAGCGTGCCGGAGGCGTTGCGCCAGACGTCGTCCCCGGCCTGCGCGTCCACGGCGACGGGTGGCGCGGTGTCGACGTATACGGCGCGCGTGGAGGTATAGGCCGAGTAATTGGAGACCAGGTCCACGGCCCTGACGCGCCAGTAGTACATGCCGCTGGCCAGCGCCGCGGAGGTGGATCCGGAGACCGACGGCGCGGCGCTGTAGGCCGGCGCGGCGAAATCCGCGGAGGTGGCCACCTGCAGCTCGTAAGCGGCCACGCCGCTGGCCAGGTCCGAGGAATCCGTCCAGTCGAAGAAGACGGCCGGGTCCTTCAGGAACGCGCCGTCGGCCGGCAGCGAGAGCGCCGGCAGCGTGGGCGGAGTGGTGTCCTTCTTGACGTAGAAGGCGTCGGTTATCGGCGCCAGCGACGTGTTGTCCGAACCGTCGGTGGAGCGCACCGTGACGTAGTTGTAGCCCTCTTTCATCGCGGCCCAGGTGCCGGCGGAGAGCGGCCAGTCGGCGGTATAGACGTCCACCCCCGAGGTGGAGACCTGCGTGGTCCAGCCCTCGAGCAGCGCGCCGGTCTGGTTCGGGCCGGAATAGACCCTGGTCTGTATGCCGCGCAGGTGCGAGCCGCCGGTGTCGGCCGCGTCTATGTTGTAGACGCCGGTGTTCGTCCCGCGCCAGGCGTCGTCACCCGGCTGGTTGTCGGTGACGGTGGGCGGCACTATGTCGTGGCGGTCTATGGCCAGCATGGCCGGCATGTAGTTCCGGTCCGAGATGGTGGTGGTATGAGGCGTCGGGTCCAGCGTGAACACGCTGCCGCTCCAGGCGGCGCCGCGCAGGTCGCGCGAGGAGGACCAGCCGGTGAGCATCAGGTTGTTCGACTTGGTGTCCGGCTCCAGCTCCACGCCGTAGACCACGTTGCTCCAGTTGCCCACGCTGTACGCAGCGGCCAGTGTAGTAGCCCAGCCGCCGGCCTGCGACCAGTAGGAGTACAGCACGGTAGGCAGGGACCTGTGCGCCGAGGCCACCACGAACTTGCCGTCCCGGGTCCAGGCGGCGTCGATGGTCCTGGACTGGTTGCCGTTCCTGGCCACGCTGGCGTTCTCCGTGGCCGAAGGGAACCAGCCGGTGCCGTCCCAGATGGCGGCGTTCCAGTCGCGGACGGAATCTATGGAAGCGGCGCCTATGTAGTTGGAGTTGGGGTCCGAGGCCAGCCGCAGCCAGTTGGAGTTGCCGTCGGCTCCGATGAACGTGAACTCCGTCGTGGTGAACTGGGCCCAGGAAACGCCGTTCCACAGCCAGGTGATCGCCTTGCCGGTGACGGCCGTGCCTCCGTAGCTCACGAGGCAGTGCCCCGACAGGCTCTCCCAGGCCACGTCGAAATTCTGGTAGGTGGTAAGGCCGAGGTTGTTCACTATAGTGGTCACATCGGACCAGAGCGAGCCGGTCCAGCGGGCGGCGGTGAGCTGATTGGAGCTGAGGTTGGAGAATGCGGCCATCAGCTCGCTGGACCCAGGCCTGGCCTCCAGCCGCACCCAGACCGCGGCGGCGGCGGGATCTCCGGCGGCGAGGGTCTGCGCCCCGGTCCAGGAGGAGCCGTCGTAGATATTGTAATAGAGAGTGCCGACCGCGGCACCCTGGTACAGCACCACGGCCCTGCCCGTGTTCTGCTCATAGGCTATGTCGAAGCCTCTGTAGGCGGAATCAGTGGCCCCTATGGTGGTGGTGCTCCATTCGTTGGTCCATTGGCCGTTGAGGCCGTTATACCTCTGTATCTGCAGCGTGCCGTCCGAGAACAGTATGCCGGCCAGCTTCTCGTTCCTGAGCGGAGAGGCCCGGACTATCACGTGCCTGGCCACGGCGCCGGCGGCCGCGTTGGCGGCGAGGCTGGTCTGCACGCCCGCGAAAGAGGGCGGGGTCCACTTGCGTACGTACGGCGTGTTGCCCGTGCCGTTGCCGAACATGAACATGCCGGGAGTCCCCTCTCCCACCTTGGCAGGCGCCGACGGACTGTTGGACAGCGGAGAGGTATTGGCGACTTCGTCCACCGCCTTTACGGCCCAGTAGTAGGTGACCCCCGGTGTGAGATTGTCTATCCCCTGCGCCTCCGGGACCCCGGGATACTGCGGCACCCAGGCCTGCGCGTAGATATTGGCCCCGTCCCACAGCAGGGCCGACGTGACGGCCTGGTCGGTGCGGTAGCGCACCTGGTAGGCCGTCGCGGTGCCTAGGGAGACCCCGTTGTCCCCCACCGCCGTCCAGGAGAGCGCTATCTGGCCGTCGAAACCTCCCTGCTGCGCCGCGAGGTCCGTTATGGCGCCTGGAGGCGTCGTGTCCGGGCCGGCGGACGCGGTGGCGGTGTTGGAGACGGCCGAGATATTACCCGCCCTGTCCACCGATTTCACGGCGATATGATAGGCGGTGTTCGGAGCCAGGCCGGTAAGGTTGTAGCTCTCCGGCGAGCCGGGACCGACCGGCGTCCAGGACTGCGTGTAGGTGTCGGCCGTGTCGAAATTGCCGGCGGCGATGACGATATAGGAGGAGAACTTCACGAGGTACGAGCTCACGGCGGCGCCGCCGTCGTCCGGCGCCGTCCAGGACAGCGCTATGACCCCTTCGGCGCCCGTGACGCCGGCCAGCGCGCCTATGGCCGGCGCCGGGGCGGTATCCTTGCGCACGTAAAAGACGTCGGCCAGGGAGGAAGTGGAACCGGCCATGTCGAAAGCGCGCACCGAGATGTAGCTGGTGCCCGGGGCCAGCAGGTCCCATTGCGCCTGGGGGATGGACCAGTCCGCGGTGTAGGACGCGGCGTTGATGCCGGCCACGGCGTCGGTCCAGTCGAAGAGCAGCGTACCGGTCTGGCCGGCCCCCGTCATGGCCTTGAGCTGGAACTTCGCCGCCAGGGACTTATCGTCGGCGAAATCCACGTTGTAGAGGCCGGAGTTGGAGGCGCGCCAGACGTCGTCGCCGGCCTGGTTGTCGGTTATCACGGGACCGGAGGTATCCTTCCTGACGTAGAAGGCGTCGGAAAGCGCGGAACCGTTGCCCGCGCTGTCCAGCGCGCGCACCGAGACCTGGTTGGCACCCTCGCGCATCGCCGCGAAGACGGCGGGAGGCAGCGCCCAGTTCGCCGTGTAGGAAGCGCCGGAGAGCGCGGAGACCGGCGTCCAGTCGGCCAGCACCGTGCCGCTCTGGTTCAGGCCGGTGGTCACCTTCACCTCGAAGGAGGCCAGGCCGGAGAGCTGGTCCGCGAAGTCCACGTCGTAGACGCCGGTATTGGCGGAGCGCCAGGCGTCGTCGCCGGCCTGGTTGCCGGAGATGGCGGGGCCGGCGACGTCCTTGCGCACGTAGAAGACGTCGGCCAGCGTAGTAGTGGAGCCGGCGTTGTCCATGACCCTTACGGATACGTAGCTGGTGCCGGACTGGAGCAGCGTGAAGGCGCCCGCCGAGAGCTGCCAGTCCGCGGTATAGGAAGTCAGCCAGGCCGGGGACGGGGAGATGTCGGTCCACGGCACCAGCCCGGCCCCCGCCATGCCGGTGGAGGTCCAGGCGCCGTACTGCGCCTTCAGCAGCCGGGAGCCGCCGGCGTCGGCGAAGTCCACGTTGTAGAGGCCGGAGTTGGAGGCGCGCCAGACGTCGTCGCCGGCCTGGTTGTCGGCGGAGGCGGGCGGCACGGTATCCTTCAGGACGTAGAAGGCGTCGGTGCTCACCGCCACGTTGCCGGCCAGGTCGTAGGCGCGCGCCGAGATGTAGGCGGTGACTCCGGAGGTCAGCGAGAGGAAGTCCACGCCCCAGCTCTGCGAATAGGAGGCGGCCGAGATGCCGGAGGCTATGTCCGTCCAGCCCTTGATATTGCCCGAAGCGCCGCCGGGGACGGAAGAAGCCGAGTACTGCACCCTGGAGAGCAGCGAGTAGGGGTCGTTGAAGCCGACGTTATAGACGGCGCCGGGGTCGGCCTGGCGCCAGACGTCGTCGCCGGCCTGGTTGTCGGCGAAAGCCGGGGCCTCGGTGTCCTTCTTCACGTAGAAAACGTCGTTGGCCGTGGTGGTGGTGCCCGCCTGGTTCCAGACGCGCACGCTTACGTAGTTGAAGCTGGACTTGAGCGCGGCGAAATCCACCGCCCAGTCGGCCGAGTAGTTGGCCGCGTTGATGTTCTGCGCTATGTAGGTCCAGTCCTTCAGCACGGTCCCGCCCTGGGCCGGCGACGAGGTCGCCTTGTACTGCGCGGCGGAGAGCAGCGAGCCGCCGCCGCCGCTGAAGTCCACGTTATATAGCGTGCCGCCCGCGTTGCGCCAGACGGCGTCCCCCGTCTGGTTGTTCACCACGGAGGGCGGGGTGAGGTCCACCACCGTGGCGGCCTCGGGCGGAGTGTCGCTGGTGGGCGGGTCCGTCTCGTCCCTGTTGCCGGCCTTGTCGTAGACCACCAGCCTGAAGCCCGCGGTGCCGCCGGCCGGGGCCGTGAAGGCTATGGGCGAGGCCGAGAACGTCGTCCCGAACTGGGTCCAGGAATACGGCACCCCGGTGGCCATGGTGTAATACAGTTTGACGTACTGCACGTCGGAGGGCCCCGCGTCGGAAGCGGAATACGGAACGTTGAAGCCGAGCGCGCCCGAGAAGGCCGGCGGCGTCACGGTCCCCGACGGGGGCTGCGTATCCTTCAGGATATAGAAGACGTCGGCGTAGTCGGAGAAGGCGCCGGCGTTGTCATAAACGCGGGCCGAGATGTAGTTGGTACCCGGCAGCAGCAGGCTCCAGAGCGCCGGCGTCAGCTGCCAGTCGGAAGGATACGAAGCGGAGCCTATGCCGGTCAGGAGGTCCGTATAACCGAAGGCATGGGCGCCGGCCCCCGCCGGGGCGGAAGAGGCCTTCACCTGCACTTTCGAGAGCAGCGAGCCGCCTTCGTCGGCGAAATGCACCGCGTACGCCCCGGCGTTGGAATTGCGCCAGGCGGCGTCGCCGGACTGCAGGTCCGCGGCCGTGGGCGGAACGGTATCCTTGAGCACGTAGAAGGCGTCGGAAAGGGTGGTAGTGGAGGCGGCGCCGTCCGCCACGTCCACGGAAACATAGGCCGTCACGCCGCTCTGTATGGCGTTCCAGAGGGCCGCGGTGAGCGGCCAGGGCGTGGAATAGGAGGCGGCGTTGATGTTGGAGAGCACCGGCGTCCAGTCCGCTATGACGGCGCCGGTCTGGGCGGGACCCTCGGTGAGCTTCACGCGCGCCCCCTCCAGCAGCGAGCCGCCGGTATCGGCGAAGCGCACGTCGTAGACGGCCGTATTGGCCGCGCGCCAAACGCCGTCCCCGCCCTGGTAGTCGGCTATGGAGGGCGGCGTGGTGTCCTTCTTCACGTAGAAGACGTCGGAGATCTCGCGCGCGTTGCCCGCATTGTCGTAGACCCGCACGGACACGTAGGACTGGCCTTCCGGCAGCGGCTGCCACAGGGACTCGGGCAGCGCCCACGGCGCGGAGTGCGAAGCCGAGCCTATGCCGGAGAGGATATCGGTCCAGCCGGCTATCTGCGCGCCGGTCTGCGCCGGGCCGGACATCAGCAGCGTCTGGAACCTGGAGAGCAGCGAGCCGCCGGCGTCCGCGAAGGACACGCCGTATAGCGTCCCGGAAGAATTGCGCCAGAGATCGTCACCGGGCTGGTTGTCGGCTATGGCCGGCAGCGTGACGTCCTTGAACACCTTGAAGACGTCGCTAGAAACGCTGGCCAGCCCCAGCCTGTCGTAGGCGCGCACCGAGATGTAGTTGGTCGTGTTCTCTGCCAGCGTGGAGAAGCTCACCGACCAGTTGTCCGTGTAATAGGTCGGATAGCCGGTGAGGATATTGGCCGGCAGCCAGTCGCTCACCGGGTACCCGAGCGCCGGGGCGGTACTGACCCTGTATTCTATGGCGGAGAGGCCGGAAGCCCTGTCGAAGAAATCCACGTCGTAGAGCGTGCCGGGCGAGCCGCGCCAGGCGTAGTCGCCGGCCTGGTTGTCGGCTATGACCGGCGGCGTCGTATCCTTCAGCACGTAGAAGGCGTCCTGCGCGGCGGTCGCCAGGCCGCCGCGGTCGAACACGCGCACGCCGACGTAATTGGCCCCTTCGCGGGCGGCGGCGAAGTCCACGGCCCAGTTGGCCGAGTACAGCGGCGTGCCGGCGGGCGCGCCGAAGATGTCCGTCCAGTCCTTCAGCAGGGTCCCGGTGCCGCCGGGGCCGGAGTACAGGCGGTACTGCGCGGTCGTCGCGCCGGATCCCAGGTCGCCGAAGTCCACGTCGTAGACGGCGCCGGGGTCGGTCAGCCGCCAGGTATCGTCGCCCGGCTGGTTCACCGTGACATAGGGCGGCGCGGTGTCCTTCCAGACGCTGAAGGCGTTATAGGTGTCGGAGGACTGCAGCGCCGCGTCGAACACGCGCACCGAGATATAGGCCGTGACGCCGCTGTCCAGGGAATCCCAGATGGCCGCGGGCAGCGGCCAGTCCGAGGCGTAGTTCCCGCCGGAGATGTTCGCCGCGTCGGTCCAGTCCAGCAGGTACGGGGCGTAATTGCCGGTGTGGGTGGAGGCGCGCAGCTGGTAGCGCAGCAGGCCGGACTCCTGGCCCGGGTCGTGGAAGTCGACGTTGTAGAGGCGGCCGTTGGAGGACTGGTAATACGTGGCCCCGGCCTCCAGGCTGACGGCGTACGGCGGCGTGGTGTCCTTGCGCACGTAGAAGACGTCGTTGGCCGAAGCGGAGAGGCCCGCCTGGTTATAGGCCCGCACGGAGACGTAGCCCGTGGTCCAGCTCTGCAGCGCGGCGAAGTCCACCGGCCAGTTGGCCGTGTAGGAGGGCTGGCCGGCCGGGCTGGAAACTATGTCCGTCCAGTCCTTGAGCAGCAGCCCCGCCTGGGCGGGCAGGCCGGATATCCTGTACTGGGCGGTGGTCAGCAGCGAGCCCGGGTCGGCGAAGTCTATGTTATAGACCGTCCCGGCCGAGGCGCGCCAGATGTTGTCGCCGCCCTGCAGGTCGGTGATCACCGGCGGGCTGGTGTCCTTTCTGACGTAGAAGACGTCCTCCACGGTCATGCTGGTCGAGTTGACGTTCCAAAGCCGCACGGAGATGTAGTTCGTGGTCTCCTTCAGCGAGTCGAAGAAAGGCTGCGGCAGGGACCAGTCGGTGTAATAGTAGGTGGCGTTTATGTCCAGCACCTTGGCCCAGTCCGCGCTGAGCTCGCCGGTGCGGCCGGGCTGCGTCCAGGCCTGCACCGAGAAGGAGCTGAGGTTCAGCGCGGCGTTGTTGCTGAAGAAGTCCACGTTGTAAGTCCCGTTATTGGCGGTGCGCCAGACGGCGTCGCCGGCCTGGTTGATGGCGAGCCCCATCGGGAAGCTGGAGCGGAAGAGCTTGAAGGCGTCCGCGTAGTCCGAGGTACCGCCGGCCAGGTCGGTCACGCGCAGCGAGAAATAATTGGTGGCCGGCAACTGGGCCAGGGAATAGAAGTCCGCCCCCCAGTTCTGCGTGTAATACGTAGCTCCGGAGAGCGTGGCGATATTGGTCCAGTCCTTGACCAGAGCGCCGGTACCGCCGGGGCCTTCGGTCACGCGGTACTGCGGCGCGGCTATGCCCGAGCCGCCGGCGTCGAAGAAGTCCACGTCGAAGACGGCGCCAGGGTTGGCGAGGTAGGGACCGTAGCCGTCGGCCGGAGTGCTGACTATGACCATGTAGGGCGGCACTGTGTCCTTCAGCACGTGGAAGGCGTCGTTCACCTGCGCCGGATTGCCGGCGTTATCGTAGACGCGCACGCTGACGTAGCCGGTGGTACCGCTGGGTATGGCCGCGAAATCCACGGGCCAGTCCGTAGTGTAGGAGGAAAGGCCGCCGGGGGAGTAGACTATGCCGGTCCAGTCCTTGAGCACCGTGCCGCCCTGGGCCGGCAGCGAGGTTACGCGGTACTGCGCGGTGGTCAGGCCGGAGGTAAGGTCCCCGAAGTCCACGTTGTACAGGGTGCCACCCGTCCCGCGCCAGACGTCGTCCCCGGCCTGGTTGTCGGTGATGACCGGCGAGCCGTTGTCCTTCAGCACGCGGAAGGCGTCCTGCAGCGCGGCGGAATGGCCCAGCTGGTCGGTGACCGTGACGCTTATGTAATTGGTCCCCTGCGCCAGCAGGCTGAAGTCGACGCTCCAGGGAACGGAATAGGCCGCTCCCGAAACGCCGGGGATGGCCGTCAGCGGGACCGCGTTGACGCCGGTGAGTCCGGGCCCGGTCCAGGCTTCGTAGGCCGCCGAAGCGAGGCCGGCGCCGGCGTCGCCGAAGCCCACGGTGTAGGCGGTGCCGCCGAAGCGGCGCCAGGCGTCGTCTCCGGCCTGGCCGTTGGCTATAACGGGGGCGGAAGTGTCCTTAAGCACGTAGAAGGCGTCGGTAAGCGAGACAGTGGAGCCGGCGTGGTCGAACACCCGTACCGAGATATAGCTGGTGCCGGACGGCAGCAGGTTCCAGAAGGCGGAGGGCAGCTGCCAGTCGGCGGCATAGGAGGCCGCGTTGATGCCGGTCGCGGCGTCGGTCCAGTCGGCCGCCAGCGTCCCGGTCTGCCCCGGGCCGGTAGTCGCCTTCACCTGGAAGCCGGAGAGCAGCGAGCCTCCCTCGTCGGCGAAGTCCACGTTATAGAGGCCGGAGACGGCGCGCCAGGAGGAGTCACCGGGCTGGTTGTCCGCTATGGACGGCGGCGAGGTGTCCTTCAGGACGTAGAAGACGTCGTTGTTCGCCTGCTGGTTGCCTGCGTTGTCCGTGACGCGGGCTGAAACGTAGGAGATGCCGGCCGGCAGCGCGTCCCACTGCGCCTGCGCCAGCTTCCAGCCGGCGGGGTAGGAGGCCGAATTTATGGCGGACTGCTGCGCCGCCCAGTCCTGCACGAGCGTCCCCGTCAGGGCGGGGCCGGTCGTTATCCTCAGCTCGAAGCTCGAGAGCAGCGAGCCGCCGGCGTCCGCGAATCCCACGTCGTAGGCCGTGCCGGAGGAACTGCGCCAGGAATCGTCCCCGAACTGGTTGTCAGCGATGGTCGGCAGCGTCTTGTCCTTGCTGATATAGAAGGCGTCCGCGTAGGTGGAGGAATTGCCGGCGAGATCCGTGAACCGCAGCGAGACGTAGTTGGTGGCCGCGCCCTCGGCCAGGGAAGTGAAGTCCACGGGCCAGTCGGCGATATACGAGGCTGCGCCCAGCGGCGCGGTGACTATGGGGCTCCAGGTCTTGCGCTGCGTGCCCTTCTGCCCAGGCTCCGACCAGACCGAGTATTCTATCGCGTTCAGCAGCGAGCCGCCGGTGTCGTAGAAGTCCACGTTGTAGAGCTTGCCGGGGTCCTTCTGCCACTGGGCGTCGCCGCCGGCCATGCCGTCCTGGGCGGAGGGCGCGGTGGTGTCCTTCAGCACGTAGAAGACGTCGTCCAGGGAGGTGGTGGTGCCGGCCACGTCCCAGACCCGCACGGAGATGTAGTTATAGCCCTCGGCCAGGGCGGGCCAGGAGGAGGCGGAAACGCCCCACGGCGCGGCGTAGGAATTATCGTACGGCGTGCCCGAGGAGATGAAAGTCCAGTCCAGCCGCCTGGTACCGGTCTGGCCGGGGCCGGTCCAGGCCGTGTACTGTATGCTGTCTATTCCGGAGCCGCCGGTATCCGCGAAGGAGACGTTATAAACGCTGCCGGGGTTGGCGTTGCGCCAGGCGGCGTCGCCGGACTGGGAGTTGGTTATCGCCAGCGGCACGGTGTCCTTGAGCACGTAGAACAGGCTGTCCGCCGAGGCGGTGGAGTTGCCCACGTTGTCGTAGGCGCGCACGCTGACGTAGGCGGTGGTGCCGCTGGGGATGGCGTTCCAGGCCGCGGCCGGCAGGGCCCACGGCGAGGAATAGGAGGAGGAGTTGATGCCGGAGGCGATGGTGGTCCAGTCGTAGAGCGTGGTGCCGGTCTGCGAGGGCCCGGTGGTCAGCTTTACCTGGAAATAGGAGAGCAGCGAGCCGCCGGCGTCGTTGAAGAAGACGCTGTAGAGGCCGCCGTTGGCGTTGCGCCACTTCGTATCCCCGGCCTGGGAGTCGTTTATCGTAGGGGTGGAGAGGTCCACCAGCAGCGAGCGGTAGGCGCTGAAGGCGGAATAGTTGCCGGCCGTGTCGCTGGAGGCAGCGCGCCAGTAATAGGTGCTGCCGGCCACCAGCGGCAGGGAGGCCGCGGAGACCGCCGGCTGGCTGGAGTACGAGATGGTGGTGAAATCGGTGGAGGTGGCCAGCTGCAGCAGGTAGTTGGTGACGCCGGAGCCGGAGCCGTCGGAAGAATCCCCCCAGTCGAAAGAGAGGGCCGCGCCGTTGGTCTTGTAGCCGTCGGCCGGGGTCAGGAGCGAAGGCACCGAGGGTGCGGTGGTGTCCTTGAGCACTTTGAAGGCGTCTGTCACCGTGGCCGTATTGCCGGCCACGTCGTAGAACTCCACCGTGATATAGTTGGTGCTGTCGCCGCCCAGCGAGGCGAAGGCGACCTGCCAGGGCGTAGTGTAGGAAGGGCCCGAGACCCCCGTGATGGCTACGGAGGAGACCTTGAGCGCCCCGTTCTGGCCGGGGCCGGTCCAGGCGCTGTAAATGGCGCCGTTCAGCCAGGACCCGGCGGAGTCGGCGAACCTGAAGTCGTAAGCCGTCCCGGCGGCCTTGCGCCAGGTCAGGTCCCCGCCGGCGACGTTGTTGGTATACGCGGGAGGCGTGGTGTCCTTGAGCACCCTGAAGGCGTCGGTCACCGTGGTGGTGTTGCCGGCTATGTCGTAGACCTCCACCGTTATGTAGTTGGTGGCGTCCCCGCCCAGTCCCGCGAAGTTCAGCGCCCAGTCCGCGGTATACGAAGCGCCGCCCACGCCGGCCAGCGCCGTGGTGGAGAAGAGCACCGCCCCGGCCCCGCCGGCAGCCGCGCGGGCCGCGTAGACGGCCCCGGCCAGTTTGGAATAAGGGTCGGCGAAGTCCACGTTGTAGTTCCGGCCGGCCTTGCGCCAGGTCAGGTCCCCGCCGGCCTCGCCGTTGGTCACTACCGGCGGCACGGTATCCTTGAAGACCTTGAAAGCGTCCGACAGCGTCGCCGTGTTGGTGGAGTAGTCTATGGCCCTTACCGAGATATAGTTGGTGGTCCAGCTCTGCAGGCTGGTCCAGAAGGCGGCGGGCAGGGCCCAGTCTGTGGTGTAATAGGTGGCATTTATCGTCAGCGGCAGGTCCACCCAGCCGCCGCCGAAGTCGGTGCCGGTCTGCGCGGGCCCGGAGGTGGCCCGCACCTGCAGCTTCGAGATCAGCGAGCCCCCGTCGTCGTTGAAGTCCACGTCGTAAAGGCCGCTGTTCGTATTGCGCCAGACCTGGTCGCCGGTGCCCATGTTGGAGGTTATGACCGGCGTCGAGAGGTCCACCCGGAAGGCGCGCGTGGAGGAATAGACGCCGGTGTTCCCGGCGTTGTCCAGCGACCGCACGCGCCAGTAATAGTAGTTCTGGGCCAGCGCTGCCGGCTGCGCCATCGAGGCCAGCGGGCTGGAGCTGTAGGTGACGGTCGCGAAGTCCGCGGAAGTGGCCACCTGCAGCTCGTAGTTCTTCAGGCCGGAGCCGTCTATGTCGGTCACGTCCTCCCAGTCCAGCAGCGGGGGGCTGGCGTTCAGGTTCACCCGGTCGACCGGGACTATGGCCGCCAGGGCCGGCGCCGGAGGGCTGGAATAGTCCACGCCGAAGTCCGGATTGCCGCCCTTGTTCACCCAGCGCCCGCGGCCGCCGTCCCCGAAACCCGCGGCCCGCCAATGATAGACGGTACCGGAGACCAGCCCCGAGACCACCGCGTAGCTGGAGGCCGCCACGGTATTATAGTTGAAGACCGGGCCGGTGGAAAGGGCGCTCTCGTCGAAAGCCGCGGCGTTCGGCTTCACCTCCGCCACCAGCGCTATATTGTCCACGTTCATCGAGCTGGCCAGCACGCCCTCGAAGCGCAGCTCCCGCGCGTTGGTCCAGGCGCCCTGGGCGAGGGCCGCGCCGTTGGCCTTCTGCACGAGCGACTCCGGCAGCTTGGGGAAGGGCACGAAGCTGTAATTTATCGCCGCGCGGCCTCCCATCAGGCCGCGGGAAGTGCTGAGCGCGTAGTTGGCGGTGACCACGGCGGGGAAGGTACTGAACTGCACCAGGTTCTGGTAGAACTGGTTTACCGTGCAGTCCTCGGTGGTCGTGCGGTGAAAGGCGGTTTCCGGAGCGTTGCCGTTGAAATCCACCGTGGTATTGAAGTCCTGCGTGGTGCCGCTGTTGTTCAGGAAGTCGGTATAGGTATAGGCCTCGCGCAGCGTCTTGGTACCCTCCGTTTCCGGGTACCAGGCCCCGAATGGGAAAGTATCGCTGGGTACCGTGCCGTTGGTATCGTTGCCGGCCAGCACCTCGTAATCGTCCGTATGGGCCGCGCCGTTGGTATAATCGTACGTTATTATCAGTTCCATGCCGTGCGCGCCGGTGGCGCTGTTGGCCGCGTAGATGGTTGTTCCCACCTGGAGGCCGTTGGTCCAGCCCGCCGAAATGGCCGCCGAGGTCATGTCGTGGAAGAACTGATAGCCGGAGATCTGCGCGAACTGCGACTGTACCGCGTAGGAGCGCTGCGGCACTGCTACTCCGCCGATGGAGGAATCCACCGGCATGGCGGAATTGGTGGAGGAATCGTAGGAACCCACTATGCGCGCGTATGCGCGCCTGATCGTTATCCCCTCCTCGCGCAGGAACACCTGCGCGCCCAGTACGGCGTCCGTGACCGCGGCCAGACCCTGGCCTATGAAGGTCTTGGCCGTCTTGGTCTTGACCGCCGAGTTGCTGTCAGCGATATAGGTAAGCACCACCTCGCCGCCCAGCGTATTGACGGGGCTCTGGACCGTCACCACGTTCAACGTCTGCACGGTGCCGGTGGAGAAGCCGGGCATGATGTCGGAATTGGACAGGTATCTGAACTCGTAGGAATCGCGCCGGGAACCGTCCATGTTCATGGTGGGCTCGGCTGCATAGCCGCTGATCCCCGCGTAAACAGTGCCGTCGGCGGTGGAGCCGCCGCTCTGCCTGAAGCCGCGCAGCTCCACCCACTGCTGCTGCAGGCTGTAGCCGGAATCCGCTATCCCGGCCAGGTACTGCAGGGTCCTGGCGCCGGCCGGCTGCTGGGCGGTATAGGCCGCTATGCCGTTGACATAGTCCGAATAGACCGGGAAACGCACCGTCTTGGCCACCTGCGGGGACTGGTCGTCGTACTCGTAGGTGACGTACAGCGTCATGCTGTGCATGTTGCTGGCCGGCCCGGTGATGGCGACCCCGGCGGTGAACTGCGCGCCGGCGGCCAGGTTGGCCAGTTGCGCGCTGATGACGGAGGTCACGTCCGCCCTGGCGAAAAGGCGTATGGACTCGCCTGACTGGGCCGTATACTGGACCGAGGTGAAGCGCGCGGTATTAGCGGCCGCTCCGGCGTCGAAGTAAATGACCAGCGGGTTGATATTGGTGGCGCTGACCGCTATGCCCTCGTAATGCAGCCAGGCGCTGCGTATGACCTTGCCGTTCTCCGGCAGCTTTATGGTCCTGGAAGTGAAGGTCGTCTTGGAGCCGGAAGTCTTGTCGGTATTCGAGTAATAGCCGCCGAAATTGTACTCGACGGTCTTTATCTGCGTATCGGCCGCGGCCGGGGACGCGCAGAGCGCGGCGCAGAGCAGCAGCAGCGGCCGCAAAGCGGCCCGCCACGCTCTTCCGTTATATCCAGCGGCCTTCGGCATACCCGTTAAATTCAGTCCTCCGACGTTCCCTCGCGCGCGCGCCTTTCCTCTTCCCGCATCATCTCCACTATGTCCTGCACCGTAAGCCCCACCAGCCAGTGGTTGACCTCGGCGCGCAGGGTCTCGTACAGCTTGTTGGAAACCTGCTCCCGCTCCGCTTTCGGCGCCCCGTTGAAAGTGAAGGCCTCCATCAGCTGCCAGACGCTGATGCCGTCGAGGTCCTTGCGCAGGCGGTAACCTTTGCCCTTCTGGGACTCGACCATGCCGGCGTGCACCAGCGCCTGCAGCACCTTGTTGCAGTACGGCGCGGGCAGGCCCTGGAAGCGGGCAATATCGGCCACCTGGTTCCACTGCCCGCCGTTGTTCTGCCCCAGGTAATGCAGGCAGGACAGTCCGTAGGCTAAAGTGCGGTTCATCCTCATAAGAAAGCTCCGGCGCCTTACAAGCTGTATCGCCGCTACGCGGCTGTTTTATTCCAGCGACCAACAGTCATCGGATATTTTCTATCCGATGACGACCAAAAAAAAAGGACAGCCGCGACCGACACTCTGTCCATTGATATCAATAGTATAGCAGAGGCCGGTCTTGTGTCAAGGCCCAGAACAGGTTACACATTATACACCGGCCCCGCGCCGCATAATAGCCGCCATTTCGCAGGCCGCGCTATTAGGGGCAAGGACGTCGTCCTCCTCCAGCAGGCTTATGCCCGGACAGAGGCTGCAATATTCCCTGTCGCGGCATTTGACGCAGCTTTTCTGGTCGGCCGCGGAAAGCCGGCGCCATTTCTTCAGCCAGGGGGATCCGCGCCAGATGGAGGAGAAGCGGCTCCGCGCGAGGTTCCCCAGCCTTACCGGCAGCTGCAGACAGGGATAAAGCCAGCCGGAAGGGTCCACCGCGCAGACGTTGCGGCCCGCGCCGCAGATAAAATCGTCGGCTCCGGGCCCCGCCGCGGCCTCCGCGGTGGACGGGGGAGGAGGGACCTTACTGACCGCCCGCGCCAGGGCAGGGCCGGAGAGCCGGAAGGCGGAGGCGCCGGGGTGGCCGTCGTTCGCCGGGGCTATCACCGGGTCGAACGAGACAGCGAAGCCTTCCGCCGAGGAGAGGCGGGTCAGCCAGCCGGCCTCCTCCGCGTTCAGGGTCATCAGCGGCGACTTCATCCTGACCCGCACCCCGGCTTTTCGCAGCAGCCTGGCCGCGGCCAGACTGCGGCGGAAAGAGCCCTTCAGCCCGGTCACGCGGTCATGCAACTCCGGGCGGCCATAGAAACTTATCCCGAAGGAGGATATCCCGGCTTCCTTAAGCTCACCGGCCAGGGCCGGGGTCAGGCCCAGGCCGGTGGAGAACACGCTGACGTCGAACCTGAGGGAGGCGGCATGGCGGCAGAGTTCCGCCAGGTCCTCGCGCAGCAGCGGCTCCCCCCCGGTGAATGTCAGATAAAGGGCTCCGGCCCGGGCCAGGTCCGAAATGATGCTCTTCCATACCGCCGCGGACAGCTCCCGCGGCGCCCTGGCGCGGCCGCGCGTTTCCGGCAGGTAGCAATGGCGGCAGGAAAGCGGACAGCGGCGGGTGAGCTCCGCCGTAGCCGAGACGGGGATATTGCGCTCCAGCGTCAGGCGGTTAAGCCTGGCGGATGGCAGGCGGTCAGCCATGGGAAAGAAAAAGGCGGGAGAGAACGCGCCTGGTCAGGGAATAGGCAAGGCCGGCCCGGCCGCGCGAGAGCGGGCCGCCGGAGACGGCCGTGCCGCTGATATCACTGAACGGGACGAAATGCCTGTCCAGGCGGCCGGCGTCGTCGGCCAGCCACGCCCCTTTTTCAGTGACGGACAGCACCCGGTGCAGCAATCTGGCGCCCTGGAACAGGTAAACGGCGCAGTCTCCGGGGCCCGGCCTGTCGTCGCTCAGCAGCACCAGCTCGCCGGGCCTGAATACCGGCAGCATGCTGGAGCCTTCCAGGCTGAAGCAGGCAGGCATCCTCAGGAGAACTTCTTGAGGGTCTTGCAGGCCAGCTGGCTGATGGGGCCGCTCGTGCATTTGCCGCAGGCCAGCGCGGCCTTCTCGAAGACCTTCTCGGTCTTGATGGAGGGCTTTTCGTATTTTTTCTTTTTCATATGTGGTCCTGAAATATGGTCACGCGGTCTTTTTTAAGAGGCCGCAGTCTATCAATTCCTTTATAAAGTCCCGGGAGTCCGCGCGGGCCGCGTCCCGGCCCACCTCGAACTTCCCGGTAAGGGCCGCCACGATGCCGTCCTCGTCCTGGCCGGCCGCCAGGCACTCCCAGATGACGGCCGCCGTGCCGTTCAGCTCGTGCAGCCGGGCGGAGGCGGCATCCACTACGAACAGCTCCTCGCCCATGCGCCTGAAGGCCAGGTCCTTCCGCATATTTACCGCTTTGTCCGTCATATCAGCTCCAGGAAAGCGGCGTCCCGCTTCGCGAATTCCAGACGTTTCGGCCTTGCGGCCTCCAGCAGGCCGCAGGCATTACTCAGCGCCAGGGACGCGGCTTCCCCCCCTTTTTCGAAGTTCACCAGACAGCGCAGCAGCAGCTTCAGGGCCTCGCCGCCGCCGCAACTATGCAGCGAGTGGCTGCGCGCCTTGGCCAGGATGTAGACCCCCCCCAGAGGCCAGGCGCCGGGCCTGCCGTCGGCCCGCATCTCGCCCCAGAAAGGCGAGCCGTGTACCGCCCAGCCGCGCTTGCCGGGCCGCAGCAGGTTTATCTCGTCGCTTATCACTTCGGCCCCGCCGGCGGCAGCGGCCAGCCTGGCGAGGGTGGACTTGCCTGCCCCGGACTTGCCGAGGAACACGTACGCCCGGCCGTTCTTCAGCAGGCCGGCCGAATGCAGCATCAGGCCTCCGGAACGGAGCAGCAGCGAGCTCAGCAGAGAGCGCAGGAAAGCGTCCAGGCACTGGGCGTCGGACGCCGCGGCCAGGCGGCCTTTCCCGGTCCGCAGGTCCAGCCCGGCGCGGAAATCCCCGCGCTTCAGCGTCAGGGTGGTCCCCGCAAGGGCCACCGCGGGCCTGAACGGCAGGTCTCTCCTCTGGACGGACGAGACCTCGAACTCGCGGCAGGCCCCGACGGGGCGGGAGAAGGCGCCGTAGCGGCGCCTCAGCGACGAAACGATGCCTTCCTCGTCAGGCCCAAAAGAGAATCCCAGACCGGCGATCCTCAGCCCCAGACGGGGCGTCACAGCCCCGGGGGCCATTCGCCCTTGACCTCGTACCAGGTCCCCTTCACTATGGTCACCGGGCTGGTATACAGCCTTATGTTGGACGCGATGTCGGGATCGTAGTAGATAAGGAAGTTGGAAGTGTCCGTAGTGCTGTCGTTGGCCGACACGACCACGCCATGGAAGATGCCGTTGCCGCCGCCGGACAGCTCCATGTTGCCGCCGGCGTAAAGCATGCCGTGCGTCAGGACCCCGGTAAGAGGGTAGGTCTTGCCCGTCGCGACGTAGTTGGAACTGACCGCGTCGGCGTAAGTGGCTGGGCCGGCCGGGTCGAAGATCTTGTAATGCGCCCAGTTGGCACCGTACTCCTTCCAGGCGTAAGGGGGGAGCGCGGCGTTGTAGCTGCCGTCGGGGGCGTTGGCGGAACCGCCGTTGCCGGCAAAGGTGACGTTGCCGAGCGCGATCACGTTGCCGGTGATATGGTTGCCGCCGGCGCCGGATTTAAAGATGGCGTTGCCGGTGATATAATAGGTCTTTCCGCTCTTATCATGGCATCCCATGAAGGTCCTGTCGCCTACGGTGTAATAGTTGCCGCCGCAGGGCGAGGCGCCGCTGCCCGTGGCCGAACTCAGGTAGAAGCCGAAATTGATGGTCGGCGCGGAGGGGACGGGGTAGTAAGACCACCAGTAAACATCGTCGGTGGAGGCGGTGGACGAGCCGCCGTCCTGCGTGGTGACGTGGCCGGCGCTGTAGAACCTCGGGAAGGTGCGCCCCGTGGCGATGATGCTGCCGTTGGAGATCACCGGCCCCCATTCCACGTGCGGGTTGCCGCCGCCGTTGGTGAGGACCTTCTCCGACCTTATGGCGAACTTCACCCCGGTGTTGGTGTTGACCAGGTACATGCGGATGCGGCGCACCTGCCTGCTGCCGAGGTCCTTGCCGGCGGCCTCGACTATCCTCGCGTCCGGGTTGGCGGGGTCCGAGCTGATCCTTATCGTGTAGTAGCCCCCGCCTATGTCGTCGTAGACCTGGTCGAAATTATAGCCCGCTATCGTGCCGGTGGAGGTGGCGTTCCACATGTCCACGCTCTCCAGTATCTTCCAATACGCCCGGTCCGCGCCGCCCTCCGCCAGATGGAAAGCCGTTGTGGACTGTTTCTCCTTGACCGACCATTTGCCCTCGTTCCGCGTGAACAGGTTCATGACCGGGAACATCAGCATCAGGAAGAGCAGGATGCTGATGACCATGGTTATGGCCATCTGACCGTGTCTGCTGTTCTTCATATCATGTCCAAAGGCCCGCCTGTCAGGCGGTCCTTCCGGGAAATCCCCGTGCCGGTCGTCATGCTCCGGATGGTCAAGGCAGCCCCGCCGGCCACTCGGCCTTGATCTCATACCAGTCCTTCCTGGAGATCGTCAGATGTCCCGCCGACAGTTTAACCGCTTCGGCGACCAGGGAGTCGTAGTAAACGGTATAATTGGAGGTTTCCGTCTCGTATTCGCCGGCGGTCATCACCAGCCCGTGAAAGACGCCGTTACCGCCGCCCTGCAGCGACATCTCCCCCCTGGCGTAGAGGAAGCCGTGCACCAGAACGCCGCTCAGAGGATAGGTCTTGGCCGTTGCGACGTAGTTGGAGCTGACCGCGTCGGCCCAGGTGGCCGGCGCGGCCGGGTCGAACGTCTTATAGTGCGCCCAGTTGGCCCCGTACTCCCTCCAGGCATAAGGAGGAATATTCGCGCTGTAGCTGCCGTCCGCGCCGTTGGAGGAGCCGCCGTTCCCGGAAAATTCCACGTTGCCGAGCGTCATCACGGTGCCGGTTATATGGTTGCCGCCGCCGCCGGCCTTGAAGATGACGTTGCCGGTGACGTAATACGTCTTCCCGCTCTTGTCATGGCAGCCCATGAAAGTCCTGTTCCCCACGGTATAATAGTTCCCTCCGCACGGGGAAGCGCCGCTAGCCTGGGCGGAGGATAAGTAAAAACTGAAGCTGACGGCCGGGGCGGGGGGCACCGGATAGAAAGACCACCAGTACACGTCGTCGGTGCCCGCGACGGCCGAACCGCCGTCCTGTGGCGTGACGTGGCCGGCGCTGTAATACCTGGGGAAAGTGCGCCCCGACGCCTGTATCTCCTTGTAAGATACCACCGGTCCCCACTCCACCTGGGAATTTCCCCCTCCCAGTTCGGCCTCGTCCTCGGTCCTCACTGCGGAATCCACGCCGGTGTCGGTGTTCTCCAGGTACATGCGGACGGCGCGCAGCTGGGAACCGGTGCCGTCCCTGCCCACCGCTTCGACTATCCTGCGGTCCGGATTGACCGGGTCGGAACTGATCTTCACGGCGTAAGAGCCGCCGCCTATGTCTTCGTAGACCTGGTCGAAATTATAGCCGGGTATGGTGCCGGTGGAGGTGATGTTCCACATGTCCACGCTCTCCAGTATCTTCCAATACGCCCGGTCCGCGCCGCCCTCCGCCAGATGGAAAGCCGTTGTGGACTGTTTCTCCTTGACCGACCATTTGCCCTCGTTCTGCACGAACAGGTTCATGACAGGGAACATCAGCATCAGGAACAGCAGGATGCTGATGACCATGCTTATGGCCATCTGTCCCGCCCTGCGGTTCCGCGGATATTTGGTCATAGGCTAGTTCATTATCCTCACCTTTTCCACGGCCATCTGCAGGGCCTTGGTGCCGCCCTCGTAAGTGGCCTTTTCGAACGTGATCGAGATGGACAATATGCTGTCGTCGTCCGTGCGCGGGTAGGTGAAAGCGATGTAGCGCAGGTTGTTTGCTATCATCTTGCCCGCGACGCCGCCGGTGGCCTGGTAAAGCTTGTTGCCCTGCTGGTAGTAGGAGACGGTGTCAATCCCTCCCGATGAGTTGTACTTGTTGAAAGTGACGCGGGAATGGGGCGGCTGGCCGGAGACGGCGTCCACCGTGATGCTGGAGGCCACGGCCTGCCGCAGGTCCCGGTTGATGTTGGCCAGCGCGCCGCGGGCGTTCTTCTGTATCTCCACCCTCGCGGTCATCAGCTGCACGAACTGGTAGGTCCTGATGAAGGTCTTCGGGGCGGCCAGGACCAGGACGCCCAGGATCCCCACCACGAGCATCATCTCCATCAGCGTGTAGCCGCGTTTCCAGACGTTCATATTCCGGTCACCAGTTGAAATTCACCGTCACGGTCTGATTGGGATTTACGGCCACCCCGAGGGATTGCTTGCGCGTGACGACGGGCACGGAGTTGCTCCACGTGGTGTACCACGCGTACACGTTATAGGAATAGCCTCCCTTCACCGAGATGCTGAAATTGCCCAGCGCGTTGCTGGAATCGGCGTAATAAACAGCCGTGCCGGAGCGCAGCGCGGAGGTTATGTCAGGGGGGGACGCTCCGGCGGCCAGCGTGGCCGTGGTCACGTATACCAGCACGCCCGTGGTTATGGCTTCGCTGCTCTTCGTTACCTGGCCCTCGACGGCGCCGAAGGCGTTGGCGATCGTGAACGTGGAGGAGAAGGTGGTGACGCCCGCGGTCACCGTGACGGTCTTGGAGGAGGGCGAGCAGCCCTCGCCGATTTCCAGCTGCGGCTGCACGATGTAGGTGCCCGTGGAGATGCCCGTGCCCGAGATGGTGAAATAGCCGTCGTCGTCGCTGACGCCGCTGCCCTGCTCTACCCCGCCCTTGAGGCCCGCCACCGGTATGCCCGGCAGAGGGTCCACGCCGTTGGTCGTTATCTTGCCGCGGATGCGGCCTCCCTGGTAAAGCGCGAAATCCACGCCCTGGCGCGCTTCGCCAACACCTACGTTTATATCTGCGGAGGACAGCTCCACGTAACTGGGGCTGTAGCTCTGGTAATTGGCCCGTATGGAGACCACGCCGGCCTCCACCGGCAGCGTGTAGCGGCCGCTGGCGTTGGTGTAGACCGGAGAGGCGCCCGGCGCGTACATCTTTATGCTGGACAGGTTGTTGCCGAGCACGTCGGTCACTCTGCCGGTGATGTAACCGTATATGGTGGGGGAGGACATCACGTTGTAGCCGGACCAGGAGCTGTAGTTGCTGGTCGTGCCGCCGTAATAGGCGACGCTGGAGAAAGAGAGCCCGCTGGACATATAAACGGTCCAGCTGCCGGTAGAGACGGGGGAAACGTTATAGTAGCCCATCCAGGTGGCGGCAACTGGACTGGAGAGGCCGTCGTCCACGAAGACGATGGCGCCCTCGCCCGTGCTGCCGGTCACGCAGGTCTGCGTGTCGGTGCTGGTCCTGGGCGGCGCATAAGTCACCGTGGTGCACATGACGTCGTAGTAGTTGTAGTTGGAATCGAAACAGCTGGCCTGGCCCGCGAGGACCTGGCCGAACCAGGTGTTGCGCAGGAAGGCCCTGTTGGGCTTCATTCCGTGATCGATATTCTTCCAGCCCTGCCAGTAGAAGACCGGCCACATCTCGTACGAATCCGGGTATTGGTACGTTAATGCCACCGGATCGAAGTTCATCCAGCCCACCGTGTCGTACACCCTGGAGGTGACGTTGTTGCGCAGGGAGATGTACGCCGCTATATCGTCCACGGTTACAACGTCGTCCTGGTGGAGCCAGTCCCCGTTGGAGCTGTAGACGGCGTCGGCCTGCACGGTCACGCCGGCGGCCGTTACGGTCCCCGTGTTGGCGAACAGGTAATAATGATTGGGGACCAGCGTCGTGGTGCGGTAATCTATATCCGGGGTCACCACCGCACCGGTCTTTTCCTTGTAGGAGAAGTTGATCACCTCGTTGGCGCCGATGCCCAGGCCGGTGGCCATGGTCCAGGTCCAGGTGGTGGGATTGTACACCTCTATCCATTCCGTGTCTCCGGTGGCGGTATTCGTGCTGCCTACCACGCCGCTTATCATCAGATGGTCCCCGGGAAGCATGGCGTAGCCGGAGATGCTGCCGGTGGACATCTGGGTGAGCGTGAAATCCTTGCCGGAAACAGTGGCGCCGTCGCCCACTCCGAACGACGGCAGCACGGACGGGAAATAGAAGTTCTTGGTGGCCAGCAGGGTATAGGTGCCGGCGACTATGCTGAAGGAATAGTTCCCGGAAGCGTCCGACTCGCCGTAATAGGAAGGGTCCTCCTGTGCGCGGATTATCACGTCGGACACGTTGCCGCCGCCGGACTTATAGACGTGGCCGCTGATGGTGGCGCTCCTGTTGACCCGGGCCGGGTTCTCGCGGAGGTTGCGCACCTCCAGCTTGCGCCACTCGCCTCGCTCGTACCAGCAGACGTAGACCTTTATCTCCTTGAGCCCAGGGTCGGGGGAGTTCCAGCTCAGGTAGCTGAGGTTGCCGGACGGGTCCTCGGTCACCTTGCGGATGTATACCCGCCTGAGGAAGTTTATACCGCCGACGTTGACGGTCTCCTCGCCGTTGGGAGCCACGTCGTAGATCATCTCTCCGGCGGCGTAGTTGGGGTCGGAAGCGGAAGCCGTGGTGACCAGGACCCTGTAGTAGGACTTGTTCTTCAGGTACTCGATGCGCTCCTGGGCTATGTTGTTGGCCAGCGAGCGGGTCTTGGCCGACTGTATGCCCACGTTGAAGAACTTGAAAGCCCCCACCATGCCCAGCACGCCTATGGTCATGATGACCATCGCGACCATCAGCTCGGTCAGCGTCATGCCGGGGCGCGGCCGCCCGCCGCGGGCCGCTGAGGCCCGCGGTTCCGCGGCTGGCTGTCCCGACATGGCTGCTGTACGCATATTCCCGGTTATATTATAATTCAGGCCCCTTCAGAAATAACCTAAAAGGGCGTCAAATCCTGCGCAAATCCCGGTCAGGGATAGGCGCCGGGGGCGGCTTCGTCGGCGCCCTCGTCGGCGGCGGGCGGCTCCTCCGCGGCGGGAGCTTCCTCGGCCGCGGGCGCCTTGGCGGCGGCCGGCTTAGGGGCGGCCTTCTTCTTGACAGGCTTCTTCTTGGGCGCCTCGGAATCCACCATCACCCCCCCTTCCTCCTCAGCGGCGGCGGCCGGGGCCGCCTTCTTGCGCCTGACGAGACGCCTCTTCTTCACAGGCTTGGGAGCCTGCTCGTCCTCCGCCGCCGACGCGGCGGCGGCGGCCGGCTTCTTTTTGGCCTCCACCAGCGCGTCGAAGGACTCGCGCTGCTCGTCGTCCAGGTATTCGCGTATGGTGTCGGGGATCGAGGAACTGAGCTGCAGCATCTCGTGCCGGACCTCGTTGGCCTTGAGGCGCCATTTCTTCTCTTCCTCGGCGTTCCTGTCGTACTCCTTCATCAGCTTGTCGAAATCCGCGCTCTTCTTCTTGAGGGCGCCGGAGATGCGGTCCTCCTGCTTGGAGCTCAGCTTCAGCGAGGTGACCAGGTCGCTCATTATGGCCTGCGGGTCCGGCCTCTTCACCGGCTCCAGTATCTTAGGCCAGCCGTCGGCGTCCGTGCCCTGGCAATAGCCCGCGGCGGGCAGCAGCAGCAGCGCGGATATCAGCAGTTTCCTCATAAGACCTCCGTGGTATTCATGTTCATTCAACGAGATCCGCTATGGCCACCCGGCTGGTATGCTCGGTGCGGCCCCAGAGCTCGGTGCCCCTGAAGACCCCGGCTACGAAGACCGGCAGGCGCAGCAGGCTGAGCGCGGGCTGCAGGAAATAAGCGGCCAGCAGGCCGGGGCTAGCTCCCTCCAGCAGCAGCGCGGCGGCCGGGTACAGCAGCAAAGGCACCAGCGACAGCGCCTTCATGGCGTGCTCGGCCCCCGGCAGGGCCCCGTACAGCCAGACGAAAACGTTGAAAGAGTCCCGGCTGAACCAGAGCAGGCCGGCGGCCGCGGAGGCGGTGACGAACCGGAACGCCTGCGCGGAGTAGATGCCGCCTTCGAGGGCGCGCGGGTCGGCCTTGCCGAAGGCCCGCGCGAAAAGCCCCGGCAGGTGACGGCGCGCGGTGTCCAGCGAGCCGCGGGTCCAGCGGATGGTGCGGCAAAGGTACTGGGAGAGGTTCTCGGGCTCCTCGTCGTAGACCACTGCCTCCCGCGACCAGCTTATGCGCACCCCGTGCCGGATCAGGCGCATCTGCATCTCGAGGTCCTCGGTGAGGCAGGTCTCGTCCCAGGGGAAGCGGCGCGCCACGTCGGCCGTAAAGCACATGCCCTTGCCGTGCAGCGTGGCGGACAGCCCCACGGCCTGCTTCGGCAGCTGGAAGAAGCGGTTGGTCACCAGGTGCCCGGCCGCGAGTATCCTGGAGATGAGCTTAGAGGTGTTCTTGGCGAGCTGGCGCCCCTGCACGGCCGCGGCGCCGGCCTCCAGCTCCGCGTCCATAGCGGCCAGGAAATCCGGGTGGGCCAGCGAGTCCGCGTCGAAATAGCAGAGAGCGTCGTAGCGGCCGGCCTCGAAGACCCGGGCGGTAGCCCATTTCAGGGCGCGGCCTTTGCCCGCCTTCAGCCCCGGGCCTGAATGGTCCAGCACGCGCGCCCCGGCCGCGGCCGCCGCGGCGGCGGTACCGTCGGAACAGTGGTCGGCTATGACGTAGACGTCGAAAAGCTCCCGCGGATAGCGCAGCCGGAAGAGGCTCTCCACCGCGAAGCCTATGACCCCTTCCTCGTCGTGCGCCGGCACCAGCAGCGCGAAGCGCCGCTTCCCGCCGCCCGGGGCGGGGGCCTTCAGGCCCCGGAAGCCGCGGAAGCTCAGCAGGAGGTAGAAAAGCCCGCTCGCCGCCAGCAGCACCTGGACGAGGTTGGAGAGGATGACGACGGATAATTTTCCCATAGCGTCCCAGCCGGCTTACGGGGCCGGCTATGGATATCGTTAATTATAACCATATCTTGCCGGTCAAAGCAACGAAACCCGCTGTTGACTAACCGCGACCTTGGGTGTTATATTATCTCCATGGAAGGCGAACCGAAGAAGGCCGGTTGGAAGATCTGGCTGTACCTGACGCCCGTGTACGTCATCTTGGCCATACCGCTCATACTCTGGATGAAGAAGATCAACTCCAGCGACGTGGACCTGTCCAAGGACGAGTACAACGCCTTCAACGCCGAAAGCGGGAACGTCAAGACGCGCAGCGCCGAGGACTACAATCCAGGGCTGACCGACAGCGGCTACAACGTGAGGTATCGTTCCGACGGCGAGACCGGAGAGGAGCTCGGCGTCGGCGGTTCCATAGGCTCTTCCGGCCAGAAAGGCTCCGGGCCCGGATACTCCGGCGGCCAGGCGCCAGGCGCCGGCGGCCAGGGCTCCGGCCAGGCCGGAGACGGCCGGAGTACAGGCGGGCAGGGCGGGAATTACTCCCTGCCGCCAAACGAGGCCCAGGTGAAGGCCCAGACCGGAATGGGCTACCAGAAAGGCTACCTGACCACAGCGGTAAGCAAGGTCCTGGGCAGCCCCGCGGCGGTCAAGGCCCTGCTCAACAACAAATATATAGTCAACGGCTTCATGTCGCGCGCCACGGTCAAGGCCGCCACCGGCAGCCCCGAGGGCCTGGCCAATTTCCTCAAGGGACCCGGCCCTTCCAATTTCATCAATAACCCCGTGGTCAAGGCCGCCCTCAACAACCCGGCCATAGTCAGCGCCGTCGCCTCCAGCGGCCTGATAGGCGCCATGATGGACACCCCGGCCGCGAAGGCCCTGATGAACGATCCCGACAAGCTGGCCGACATCGTGAATTCCAACCCGCAGCTGATGCAGCTGGCCATGCAGAACCCGCAGACGCTCACCATGCTTATGGGCAACAAGGACGTCTCCGGCCTGATAGGCAGGTTCGACACCAGCAAGGTAAAGACCACCCCGTTCTGAGCCC
>JAJZOZ010000070.1 GCA_021811405.1 bacterium
CGTCCCGGTGGTGATAGGCGGCATCGAGGCCACGATGCGCCGCTTCGCGCATTACGACTACTGGTCGGACAAGGTCAGGAAGAGCGTGCTGCTGGATTCCAAGGCGGACCTGCTGGTCTACGGCATGGGCGAGCGACAGGTGCGCGAGATAGCGGCCAGACTTAAGTCCGGCGAGAAGGTACAGGACCTGCGCGACGTACGCGGCACGGCCTACCCGCTGGGCGCCAAAGAGACGGCGGCGCTGGCCATCCCCGGCGCGGTGGAGATGCCCACCGCCGGAGAGGTCTCCGGCGACCGCGTGAAGTTCTCCGCGGCCACGCGGCTCATCTACGAGAATTCCAACCCCTACAACGCCGCCGTCCTCGTGCAGAAAAGCGACGGCAAGGCCGTGGTGCAGAATCCCCCCGCCCTGCCGCTGACCACGCCCGAGATGGACGCGGTCTACGGCCTGCCGTTCACCAAGCGCGCTCACCCGTCGTATAAAGAACCCATCCCGGCGCTCGAGATGATAAAGGATTCGATAGTCATACACCGCGGCTGCTTCGGCGGCTGCGCCTTCTGCTCGCTGACGCTGCACCAGGGCCGCTTCATACAGGAGCGCTCCCCGGAGTCCGTGGAGAAGGAGGCCCGCGCGCTGCTGGACACGCCGCGCCACCCCGGCAACATCTCGGACCTCGGCGCCCCGTCGGCCAACATGTACGGCCTGCACGGGCGTGACATGGAGATCTGCAAGAAGTGCAAAAAGCTTTCCTGCGTGCACCCCGTCATCTGTCCCAACCTCGGCACCGACCACAAGCCGCTGCTGGCGCTGATGCGGCGCATCCGGGCGCTGAAAGGACTGAAGAAGGCCTTCGTGGCCAGCGGCATACGCATGGACCTGGCGCTGAAATGCGGCGAGTACATCTCCGAGATAGCGCGCTTCCACACCGGCGGCCAGCTGAAGGTGGCCCCCGAGCATGTCTCCCCCAAGGTCCTGTCAGTGATGAAGAAGCCCTCCGTCGAGGTCTTCAAGGAGTTCGCGGACAAGTTCCTCGCCGAGTCGAAGCGGGCCGGCAAGGAGCAGTACCTGGTGCTCTACTTCATCTCGGCGCACCCGGGCTCGACGCTGGAGGACATGGCCGAGCTCGCGCTGTTCCTGAAGGAACGGGGCATACGCCCGCAGCAGATCAACGATTTCCTCCCCGCCCCGATGGAGTACGCCACGTCCATCTAC
This sequence comes from bacterium, assembly GCA_021811405.1. Classification (GTDB taxonomy): domain Bacteria; phylum Elusimicrobiota; class Elusimicrobia; order Elusimicrobiales; family UBA9959; genus UBA9959. The sequence continues at coordinate 1,214 of JAJZOZ010000070.1, forward strand.
TTCACGGGCCTCGACCCGTTCACGCTGGAACCGGTCTACGTGCCCAAGAAGGAGGAGGAGCGCCGCATGCAGCGCGCGCTGCTCCAGTACTTCAAGCCGGAAAACCGCCCGCTGGTCATGAAGGCCCTGCGCGCGATAAACCGCCCCGACCTGATAAAGAAGCTCCTGGGAAGAGGCTGAAAGGCCCGCAAAGCGGCGGGGCCGGGAAAAGTCCCGGCCCCCGGCCTCCGGACGGACGGCGTCTTTACTGCCTGCCCGGCTTTCCGGTCTGGTGGTGCTTTTTGAGGAATTCCAGCAGCTCCGGCCCGTAGAGGGACGCTTTTTCCGCGCCCAGCCCCTTGATAGCCTGCAGGTCCGCCATGCTGCGGATCTGGGCCATCGCCAGCCGCTCGAGGATGTCGTTGCCCAGGATGGCTTCCGGCAGCATGTTCCGGCGGGCGGCGGTCTCCTTGCGCCAGAGCCTCAGCGCCTTGAAGCGGTTCTTCACCGTCTCGAAGTAGGCCCGCTTCTCGCGGGAGAGCTCCCGGTGAGGGACGTGGTAGGGCGGGGCGTTGAGGCCCTTCTGCAGGGCCTCGCGTATCCACGGTCCGTGGTTGGCCAGCACGTAGCCGCTGACGCCCTTGAAGATGGAGAGGTTGTGCAGGCCCTCGCGCGGGGCCACCGACAGCCGCAGCATCAGGTCCTCGCTGATGACCTTGAAAGGCGGGGTGTCCTTCTTTATCGCAGCCACCTCGCGGGCGATGTAGAGCTCGCGCAGCACGGCGAGGCCCCGGCCGTTGAGCTGGCGCGCCCCCTTGAGCGTCAGGAAGCCGCTCTCGTCGAAGCGCATCGGCGTGGGCTCGATGCGGCAGATATGTTCGAACTGCCCCCGCGCCTCCTCCAGCCGGCCCTTGGCCTCCAGCTGCGCGCCCAGCAGATCGCGCAGCTTCTTCAGGTAGATGGTGTCGCCGCTGGCGTAGTCCAGCATCTCCTTCGACAGCGGGCGGCGGCCCCAGTCGGCCTTCTGGAACTTCTTGTTCAGCTCCACCTGGAAGAACTCCTTCACCATGCTGTCCAGGCCGCACTTGATTATGCCCAGGTACTTGGCCGCGACCATCACGTCGAAGATGTTGACGAAAGCGCACTTGACCGCGCCCTTGAAGACGCGGATGTCGGAATCCGCGGAGTGGAAGATCTTCTCCACGGCCGGGTCCGCGAAGATCGGGAGGATCGGCTTCAGGTCCACGGCCAGCGTGTCCACCACGGCGTTGATGCGGTCCGAGGAGATCTGCAGCAGGCAGAGCTTCTCCTTGTAGGCGTAGAGGCTGTTGGACTCGGTATCCAGAGAGATGTACTCGTGCTTCGCCAGGCTGGAGCAGAGGTCGTTGAAGTCCTTCTGCTTATCGATGAAGGAATAACTCATGGTAAAATATAATAACATTTAGGGGGGCTCTTCCGGGAGTGCGGGAGCGATGACCACTATTATCTTCAACAAGCCTTACGGCGTGCTGTCGCAGTTCACCCCGGAGAGCGGGCACCGGTCGCTGGCGGAGTTCGGCCTGCCGGCCGGAGTGTACCCGGCGGGCAGGCTGGACCTGGACAGCGAGGGGCTGCTGCTGCTGACTTCCGACGGAGCGCTGCAGGCCCGCATAGCGGACCCGCGCCACAAGATGGAGAAGGTCTACTGGGCGCAGGTGGAAAGGGCGGTCACGGAGGAGGCGCTGGCCGGGCTGCGCGCCGGGGTGACCCTGAACGACGGCCCCACGCTGCCCTGCGGCGCCAGGGCCATCCCCGATCCGGGCCTGCCGCCCAGGGACCCGCCGGTCAGGTTCCGCAAGACCGTCCCGACCTCCTGGGTCGAGCTGACCCTTCGGGAGGGACGCAACAGGCAGGTCAGGCGCATGCTGGCCTCGGTGGGCTTCCCGGTGCTCAGGCTGCTGCGCAGGGCCATCGGCCCGCTGACGGCGGAGGGGCTCGCCCCCGGCGCCTGGCGGGAACTGGAAGCCCGGGAGATCTCGGCATTGAGAGGAAAAAGATGAGCGTACCGCCAAGGATAGGTTTCATAGGGCTGGGGATAATGGGCGCGCCGATGGCCGCCAGGCTGGCCAAGGCCGGCTACGAGGTCTGCGTCTACAACCGCACCCGCGTCAGCACCGCCCAGTTCCCGGACATGGGCTGCGAGGTCGCCTCCACGCCCCGCGCGCTGGCCAAGATGGTCGACACCGTGATCACGATGGTGGCCGACGTGAACGCCATGGGCGCGGTCATGGAAGGCCCCGAAGGCGTGGCCTCGGCTTTCTCCGGCGGCAACTCCCTTATAAACATGGCCACGCTCCCCCCCGACTACACGGAGGCCCTGGCCAGGCGCTGCTTTACCGCCGGCGTCCGCTTCCTCGACTGCCCGGTCTCCGGCTCGCGCCAGGCCGCGGAGAGCGGGGAGCTGGTCATACTGGCGGGAGCCTCGCAGGAGGACCTGGAGAAGTTCGGACCGTTGCTGCGGACCATGGCCAGGGAGATCGTGCACGCGGGGCCGCCCCCCGCCGGCTCGGCCCTCAAGCTTTGCGTGAACCTGGTGCTCGGCCAGCTGAACACCGCGCTGGCGGAGGCCGCCGCGCTTGCCCAGGCCCAGGGCCTGGACGGGGGACTGCTGTTCGAGGCCCTCGGCCACAACCCGGCGCTGAACTGCGGCTTCTTCAGGCTTAAGAAGGAGAACGTCCTCTCCCGCAGGTATCCGGCCGCCTTCCCGCTGAGGCACATGCTGAAGGATTCCCGTTTCATGCTGGAGGAGGCCGCCAAGCGGGGCCTGGAGCTCCCGGTCACGGCGGCCGTGGAAAAACTGCTGGCTAAATCCTATAATAGCGGCTACGGCGACGAGGATCTGACCGTGATCCTGCGCAACCTGACCGAAAAGCTGCCCCGGGAGGACAAATGAGGAAGCAGATAGCGGACATAATTCGCGGCTACTTCGATTTCACCAGGAAGCACCGCTTCTTCGGCCTCCTCGTCTCGCTGGTGGTCGCCGCGGCCTGCGCAGGGGCCGTTTACCTCATAATCGCGAACTTCCCGCGCTACATCCCCTGCATAACCGGGGGCTGCGTAGGCTGATACCGCCCCGGGACGGCCCCACGCTTGCGCGGGGATTTTTTTTATGCTAGAGTTAGGTTAGACTAACTTTGTTCGCTCCGGCTAACTCATGCGCAAAAGACTATCGACCAGCCTGGAAGACTACCTCGAGGCGGCTTATACCCTCAGCCTGGGGCGGGGCTTTACCCGCACCGGCGAAATAAGCCGCGTCCTCAAGGTGTCGAAGCCTTCCGCTAACGCCGCGGTGAAAGCCCTCTCCGCCCGCGGCCTGCTTTCCCACGAGCGCTACGGGGACATAGCCCTGACGCCGGCCGGGACCGCAGCGGGGCGGGAGATAGCGGCCCGCCATTCGCTGCTCAAGGATTTCTTCGTGGAAGTGCTGGCGATGCGCGGGGCCCAGGCCGAGCTGGACGCCTGCCGCGCCGAGCACGCCCTCAGCGGGGAGGCCCTGTCCCGGCTGCAGTCGCTGACGGCCTTCCTAAAATCCCGCGGCCGCGCCGCCACGCTGGCGGCCGCGCGCTCTGCGGCCCGCGGGAGGAGGAAATGAAGACCTCCCCCCCCGTTACCCTGCTTTCAATGCGCCGCGACGAAGCCGGCTACATAGCCGAGGTCTCGGGCGGGCCCGACCTGCAGACCAAGCTGCGCGCGATGGGCCTCTACGCCGGAAAAAAGATAGTAAAGCGCTCCGGCGAGAAGTCCGGCGGGCCCGTGCTGGTGGAGGTCATGGGTACCCGCGTGGCTCTGGGCCGCGGCATGGCGGAGAAGGTCTCCGTCAAGGTGAAGTCGCGCACCATCCTGCTGGCGGGAAACCCGAACGTGGGCAAGAGCGTGGTCTTCTCGCGCCTTACCGGCCTGGAAGTGATCTCCTCCAATTACCCCGGCACTACCGTGGAATATACCGCCGGCCATACCATGCTCGCCGGCGAAAGGTTCTCGATCGTGGACGTCCCGGGAGCCTACAGCCACGCGCCGACCAACAAGGCGGAGGAAGTGGCCCGCAGTATACTCACGGCCGGCGGGGCGGCGCTGATCATCAACGTAGTGGACGCCACCAGCCTGGAGAGGAACCTGTTCTACACGCTGGAGCTGGCCGCCATGGGCGCGCCGCTCGTCATCCTGCTCAACAAGCAGGATATCGCCAAGCGGAAGGGCGTGGATATAGACGCGGCCGCGCTGGAGCGCCACCTGGGCATAAGGGTGGTGCCCTTCGTCGCCACCACCGGCGAGGGGCTGGCCGCGCTGCAGCAGGCGGTAAAGGACTTCAACGAGGGCCGCCTGCCGGAGCCGGCGGAGGTCCCCGCCGGGCCGGACGAGAAATGGAAGCTGATAGGCCGGGTCTCCGCCGAGTGCCAGCGCATCTCCCACAAGCACGCCACCGCGCTCGAGAAGCTGGAGGACCTCACCTCCCGCCCCTCCACCGGCCTGCCGTTCGCGGCCGCGGTGATGCTGACCCTCTTCTTCGCCATCCGCTTCGTCGGAGAGGGGCTGATAAACCGCGTCCTGGACCCGCTGTTCAACTCGGTCTGGATGCCGCTGCTGAACTCCGCCCTCTCCGGCCTTCAGGACGGCGGCTTCCTGAAGCTGCTGCTGCTGGGCTCCACGCCCAAGCCGATGGAATCCTTCGGGCTGCTGACCACCGGCCTCTACATCCCCTTCGTCACGGTGCTGCCCTATATAGTGGCTTTCTACACCGCGCTCAGCCTGCTCGAGGACATCGGCTACCTGCCGCGCCTCGCGGTGCTGCTCGACAGCTCGATGCACCGCCTGGGCCTGCACGGCTACGGCACCATCCCGCTGATGCTGGGCCTGGGCTGCAAGGTGCCTGCCATCCTGGCCGCGAGGGTGCTGGAGACCCCGCGCGAGCGCGTTATAGCCACCGCGCTCACGCTGGCGCTGGCCCCCTGCATGCCGCAGACGGCGATGATACTCAGCCTGCTGGCCCCGTACAGCATCAAGTACACCGCGGCCGTGTTCGGTGCGGTCGCGGCCGCGGGCATGCTCAGCTCCGCGCTGCTGAGCCGCATGCTCAAGGGAGAGACGCCCGAGCTGTTCCTGGAGATCCCCCCCTACCAGACCCCCTGCGCCTCCATACTCGGCCGCAAGGTATATTTCCGCCTGAAGGACTTCCTGCTGGAGGCGGTACCGATGATAGTGGCCGGCGTGCTCGCCGTGAACCTGCTGGACATGAGCGGGGCGCTGGCGGGCATCTCCGCCTTCTTCAGGCCGGCGGTCACGGGCCTGCTGGGCCTGCCCCCGGAGACGGTCTCCGTCATGGTGCTGGGCTTCCTGCGCAAGGACGTCTCCATAGCTATGCTGTCGCCTTTCGCGCTCTCCCCCGGGTCCATAGTGGTGGCCAGCGTCTTCCTGAGCCTCTACCTGCCCTGCCTCGGCAGCTTCATGGTGACGCTGCGCGAGCTGGGCCCGCGGGACGCCGCCAAGGTCTTCGCGATGAACTTCGCCGCCGCGCTCCTCTTCGCGGCGCTTTTGAACCTCGCCGTAAAAATCATATGATTTATACGCGCGGGGGCCGGGCCCCCGCGCTAGCCTGAGCGACAGTCCGCGGCCGCGGAGGCGGCGACCACGATTATGAGCTTCTTTAAGGACATGAAGGACGGGCTGACCCGCAACGTGACCATGCTGGGCGTGGTCAGCGGGCTGACGGACATCTCCAGCGAGATGCTCTACCCGATAGTGCCGGTCTTCCTCACCTCGGTGCTGGGAGCGCCGATGGAGATAGTCGGCTTCATCGAAGGCGTGGCCGAGGCGACGGCCAGCTTCTTCAAGATCCTCGGAGGAAAGCTTTCGGACCGCGCCGGGAAGCGCAAGCCCTTCGTGGTAGCCGGCTACTCCCTCTCCGCGCTCTCCAAGCCGGTGCTGGCCCTGGCGGCCAGCTGGCACTTCGTCCTCTTCTCCCGCTTCATAGACCGCGTCGGCAAGGGCCTGCGCACTTCCGCGCGCGACGCGCTGATAGCGGGCTCGGTCGACAAGCAGCACTGGGGCAAGGCCTTCGGCTTCCACCGCGCGATGGACACCCTCGGCGCGGCCATAGGCCCGCTCACGGCCCTGGCCATGATCGAACTGATGGGGCCCGCGAACCCGGATTACCGCCTGATCTTCACCGCGGCCTTCGTCCCGGCGCTGCTGGGCGTGGGCGTGCTGGTCTGGCTGGTAAAGGAGCACGCGGCGCAGCGCCCCGCCGCCGGCCCGGCGCCGGCGGCCGAGCCCATGAGTTCCGACTTCAAGACCTTCGTAGTGCTCTACGGCGTCTTCGCGCTCGGCAATTCCAGCGACGTCTTCCTGATAATGAAGGCCAAGGACATGGGCTTCACGCTCACGCACGTGATACTGGCCTACACCGGCTACAACCTGGTCTACGCGCTGCTGGCCTCTCCGGCCGGCTGGCTCTCCGACCGGCTGGGCAAGGTGAAGACGATGACCTTCGGCTTCGCGGTCTTCGCGGCGGTCTACGTAGGCTTCGCCGCCGCACACAAGGCCTGGCTGATCTGGCCGCTGTTCGCCCTCTACGGCTTCTACGGCGCCTTCAACGAGGGCATTTCGAAGGCGGTAGTCTCCCATCTCAGCGCCTCCTCCAACAGGGCCTCGGCCATGGGCTATTTCCAGGGGGCTATGGGCTTCCTGACCTTCGCCGCCAGCGCGCTGGCCGGCCTGCTGTGGGACAAGGTCTCTCCGGCCGCGCCGTTCGTGCTCGGCGCGGCCTGCGCCCTGCTCTCGGCCGCGGCCCTCACCGTCTGGACCAGGAGCCGCAAATTCTCATTCTGATGAAGAACCTCCTAAGGGAAGTGCTCTCGAACGAAGTCTACCCGGCGATGGGCTGCACCGAGCCGGTGGCCGTGGCCTTCGCGGCCGCCACCGCCGCGAAACTGCTGAAGGGCAGGACCACCTCCGTGCTGGTGCGTACCGATCCCGGCACGTACAAGAACGGCCTGGCCGTGGCCATCCCGAACACCGGCGGCAGGAAAGGCAACCTGCTGGCGGCCGCGGTGGGCTCCGTCGTGCGCCGCCCGGAGCTGGGGGCGGAACTCTTCAAGGGGCTGCCGGCCGCCCGGCTCAGGGAGGCCTCGGCGCTGGCCGCCTCCGGCCGGGCCCGCATAGAGGTGGACCATTCCCGCGCCGGGCTTTACATCTCCGCCGAGGTGCGCGCCGGCTCCGACAGGGCCGTCTGCGTGCTGCGCGGCGGGCACCGCTCCGTAGCCAGCCTCACCCACAACGGCAGGCCGGTCGTCAAGGGGGGCGCCGGCGCCATGAAGCGGGCGCCCGCCTACAAGAAGCTGCTGCGCGGAGCCACGCTGCGCGACCTGTTCCGGGCGGCCGACGGCGCCTCCCCCGCCGAGCTGAAGTACCTGAAGGCCGGCGTAGAGATGAACCTCGCGGCGTCGGCGGAAGGCCTGAAGCTGCGCAAGGTCGGCTATTACGTAGACGACCTGATCCGCCGCGGCTACCTCAGGCGCGACATACTTTCGAACGCCAAGCTCAAGGCGGCGGCGGCCACGGACGCCCGCATGGCCGGCGTGCCCGTCCCCGTCATGTCCAGCGGCGAGTCCGGCAACCAGGGCGTGGTGGCGGTGCTGGTGCCCTGGCTGGTAGGCAAGGCTTTCAAGGTGCCGGAGCGCCGCATCCTCAAGAGCATAGCGCTCTCGCACCTGGTCAACTCCTACATCAAGGTCTTCACCGGCGAGCTGGCCCCCATCTGCGGCTGCGCGGTGGCGGCCGGCGTGGGCGCCGCGGTGGCCGTGGTCTGGCAGCGCTCAGGGCCGGACAGGAAGAAAGCGGCGCTGGCGGTCAACACCGTCATCAGCGACATAGGCGGCATGCTCTGCGACGGCGCCAAGAGCGGCTGCGCGCTGAAGGTGGCCTCTTCCGCGGATTCGGCCATACGCGCCGCGTGGATGGCCAGCAACGGCGAGGGCATTACCGAAGAGGAAGGCTTCATCGGCAGGTCCGCCGAGGAGACCATCAAGAACATCTCCCGCATCTCCAGCGCCGGGATGGACAAGGTGGACGGGATAATACTGGAGATAATGTCGGCCAAGAGACGATGACCGCCTACGCGCTGCTCCTTTCCGACCCGGCGGCAGAGCCGCTGTCCCCGCTTCCTTTCCTCTCCACCGAGGGAGGGCTCTCCACGGAGGACGCCCGCGCCTTCCTGAGGCACAACCCGGGCTTCCTGGCCAGGAACGCCCCCTTCGAGCCGGCCTCCCGGCTTTCCGCCGCCGCGGCGGCAGCCGGCCTGCGCGCGCTCCTGGTGCCGGAGACGGAATTGCCGGCTCCGCCCCCCGCGCTGCAGGCGGAGAAGATAGTCCCGGCCGGGGCCGGGATCCAGGTTTCCGGGGCGGCTTTCTCGGTCTTCATCCCCTTCGACGGCATCACCGTGCTCTCGGCCGCCGCCTACGACGCGGAATACCTGCCCGACACGCTGCAGGCGGTGAAGACCGGCCTGGCGGCCAGGCTGGCCTCGCTGGCGGGGGTACCGCCGCCGCCGGCCCCCGGCCGGGTCATGGAAACCTACTTCAGGGCCGACCTGGTAGGCGGGGACGGCCAGCTGCGGCTGCTGCTGCGCCCCGAAGCGCTGGACTTCTCCGCGCTGGCGGGAAAGCCTTCGCCGTCCAGCCTCCAGAACTTCAGGCGGCTGCTGGAGGAACTCTCTTCCCAGGCCTTCCGGGCCGCCAGGAACGCCTTCCTGCCCGCTTTCCTCGCCGGCAAGCCCCTGGCGCGGCTGAAGATCGCCTCGCCGGAGGCGGCCGAGGCCGAGCTCTCCCGCCTGCTGCTGCTTTCGCGCGGCGGCAAGCCCGTTTAATCCGGCCCTGAATTCCGCTATAATCTGAGTTATGGAGAAGCATCCGCACGGGCACAGGAAATTCTTCGCCCTGCACGCCCATTTCTACCAGCCGCCCCGGGAGAACCCGTGGACCGGGGTGATAGACCCGCAGCCCTCGGCCTGGCCGCACCGCGACTGGAACGCGCGCATAGCCAGGGAGTGCTACATCCCCAACGCCTTCGCCCGCATCAGCGATTCACAGGGCCGGGCCCTGGAGCTGGCCAACAACTACCTCTACTACAACTTCAACTTCGGCCCCACGCTGTTCTCCTGGCTGCAGGAGCACCACCCCTTCTGCTGCGAGCGGATAATCCGGGCGGCCAGGGAGTCCCGCGAGAGGACCGGCCACTCCAACGCCATCGCCCAGGCCTACAACCACCTGATCATGCCGCTGGCCCCTTTCCAGGACCAGCTGACGCAGGCGCTGTGGGGCATAAAGGATTTCGAGGCGCGCTACGGCTTCAGGCCTGAGGCGATGTGGCTGCCGGAGACGGCCGCCTCCGACGACACGCTGCGCCTGCTGGTGGACCTGGGGATGAAGTACGTCATCCTCTCCCCCTACCAGGCCGAGCGAGTCAAGCCCCACGGCTCCCACCAGTGGACCGACGTCTCGAACGGGGATTTCGACGTCACGAAGCCTTACGTCTGGCACGACACGCTGCCGGACGGCGCCAGGCGCCGCGGCCGCAGTCTGGCGGTCTTCTTCTACGACGGTCCGCTCTCCAAGGCGGCCGCCTTCGAGGGCCTCACCGCCGATTCTTCGGTCTTCGCCGACAGGGTGGACGCCTGCTTCAAGCCCCGCCACGCCGGCCCGCAGCTGGTCAGCATGGCCGTGGACGGCGAGACCTTCGGCCATCACCACAAGTTCTCCGACATGACGCTAGCCCACGCCTTCAGGCACGAGCTGAAGAAGCGCGGCATAGAGACCGTCAACTTCGGCTCCTACCTGGAGCTGCACCCGCCCGCCGACGAGGTCCGGATAAAGCCCGGCCCCGACGGCGACGGCACCGCCTGGAGCTGCGCGCACGGGGTAAGGCGCTGGAAAGGCGGCTGCGACTGCGGCTCCGAGGGCCGCTCCACCTCCTGGCGCCTGCCTTTCAGGGCCGCGCTGACCAGCCTGCGCGAGGCGGCCGCCGCCGTCTACGCCTCGGAGGCCGCCAAGTTCTTCCGCGCGCCCTGGGAGGCGCGCAACGACTACGCCGAGCTGCTGCTGGACCGCTCCCCCGAAGCCGCGGACCGGTTCTTCGAGACCCATTCCTCCCGCGAACTCTCCCGCGGCGACAGGGAGCGCGCCCTCGAGCTGCTGGAGCTGCAGAAGCACGCGATGTTCATGTTCACCAGCTGCGGCTGGTTCTTCGCCGACGTCTCGCGCATAGAGGCGGTGCAGAACCTCCGCTACGCGGCCCGCGTGGCCGAGACCATGCGCGACCTGGGCTTCGAGAACGCCGACAAGCCCTTCCTGACCCTGCTGGAGATGGCCCACTCCTCCTATCCCGAGGCCGGCAACGCCCTGAAGCTCTACACGCAGGTACAGGCCGGCACCCAGCTGGCCCGCCAGAAGGCCGCCGCCCTCATACTCGCCGACGCCCTGCTCGAGGACGGCCCGCCGGCCGGCCGGGGACCGGTTAAAGTCGAGCAGCGCGCGGCGGACGCCGAAGGCGTATGCCTGCGCGGCACCGTGAGCGTACCGGGGCCCTCGGGGCCGTCGCCGCTGGCCTTCTGCTACCTGAGGCGCGACATGGAGTTCCCGGCCATGTACTTCGCCCAGCCCTCTTCCCGGAAGCGCCTGGCGGAGCTGTTCTCCAGGGGCGGAACGCCGGCCATCGCCGAAGCGCTCGGCAAAGAGCCGGGGCTGGCGAAGATCGCTTTCGAGGATTTCTCCTGGGACGAGCGGACCCTCTACGCGGGCATGCTGGCCGAGGCGGCCAAGCACCGCCACGCCGGGGCGATCTTCCGCATCCTGGAGGACCACCTGTACCTGCTCGACAGGGTGCCGGGCAGGGCCTCCTCCTCCTGGGCGCCGCTGCGCTCCCAGGCCGCCTTCTACGCCAGGCAGGCCGCGGAGATACTCTTCTCCAGGGCCCTGCATTCGGAGGACCCCGGCGGCATAGAGAGGTTCTCGGATTTCGCCGAACGCCTGAAGGCCTCGGGACTGGAGTACACTTTCGAGCCGCCCCCGGAGGAGGCCGCCGCGCTGGCCGCCCGCGCCGGGGAGGCCGCCCTCCGGGAGCCGGCTGAAGCCAGCCTGCGCCAGCTGCTGCTGCTGCTGAAAGCCGCGCGCTGCCTGGCCTCGGGGGACCTGGTCTTCCACCTGCAGAACTATCTCTCGGAGATCTTCGAGGCCGCGCTGGCGGGCGAGCTGCCGCAGGAGCTGCAGCCGCTGGTAAAGGAGCTGTACTCCAGCTCCGGCATGCTGATAGAGCGCTTCGGCAGCCGCCTGGAGCAGCCGGCCGCCAGGTAGGGAACGCCGCTCAGGCATGAAAAAAGCCCGGGAAGTCCCGGGCTTTTTTCGTCGGCCGCGGAAGATCAGCCCTTCGCCGCCTTCTCCATCTCCTTCGTCGAGAAGACCCGGTAGCTCATCTCCGGGAAGATGTTGTCCTTCCACTCGAGCTCCTTCAGCCAGCCCTCCTCGAGGCGGTTGCCCATGATCTGCTCGTACAGCCCGTTGAAGCGGTGCGTATGCGAGACGAAGCGCTTGGTCGAATAGCTCTTGGCCGTGCCGACCGTCATCAGGAAGGCCCAGTCGGAAGACATGCCCAGCACCAGCTCGCGCCCGCACTGGTTCAGCGCGCGCTTCAGCGTGCCGGCGGCCCTGGGGAACTTGTTGGCCAGCTCCACCATGCGCTCGGCCTGCTTGTGCAGGTGGCGGTACATCCAGTCGTTGGTGCCGTTGAGCCAGACCTCGTTGTAGCCCTTGTCGCCCCAGGTGGACATGGACGGCTGCACCACCTGGTTGTCCGGGTGCATCGACAGGTACTCGCTCGGCGTGACCATCCGGATGGTCTTCTGGTCGTAGTGCACCTTCTTGAAGAGGAACTCCAGGAAGTCCGTGCCCTCGTACCACCAGTGGCCGTAGAGCTCCGCGTCGTACATGGAGACCACTATGGGTTTCTTCCCGAGGAAACCCTCCAGGTGCTCTATCTGCCGCTCGCGGTTGAACATGAAGTTGCCGGCGTGGGAGGCCGCGACGTCGCGGGCCTCGTGCGGGTCGTACGGGGCTTTCTGGTCCAGCGGCACGCGCCCGGTTATCTTATGGTACTTGAGGCCGATGTTGCGACGCACGCCGTCCTGGTGCAGGTAGGGCTTGATATAGTCGTACTCGAGGTCGTAGCCCAGGTCGCGGTAGAACTCGCGGTAGCGGTGGTCGCCCGGGTAGCCGGTCTCGGCGCTCCAGACCTGCTGCGCGCTCTCCATGTCGCGGCC
>JAJZOZ010000071.1 GCA_021811405.1 bacterium
AGCTGCATATTCTTTAACCCCCTTCTTGGCGATGTTCTCCAGGGTCTTCAGCACTTCCTCGGCCGTTATCACCGAGGCGCCGGGCTTGGCGTGCAGGTAGACGCTCGCCTTGCCGTTTATCGAGAGCTGTACGTCCTCCACCATCTGCCCGAGGCTCATCTCCACCGCGACGAACTTCTTCACGCGGTCGGCGAGCTGCGCCAGGCGGGCCTTCGGGAACGGCCACAGCGTTATCGGGCGGAACAGGCCCACCTTCAGGCCCTTCTCGCGGGCCAGCTTCATCGCCGCCATCGAGACGCGTGCCGAAGTGCCGTAGGCCACGATGACGATCTCCGCGTCGTCGATCATGCGCTCCTCGTGCATCGACTCTTCCTTCTCTATCTGCTTATAGCGCTCCACGCGGGCCAGCACCATCTTCTCCAGCATGCCCTCGCGCAGGTCGTAGGACTTGACTATGCGCTTCTCGCGGCCGCTGTTGACGCCTATGGCCCAGGACGGCTCGACGAAGGTCTTGGGGTCGAGCTCGGGGTTCTTGAACTCGACGGGCTCCATCATCTGCCCGATCAGGCCGTCGGTCAGCACCATCGACGGGATGCGGTACTTGTAGGAGACCTCGAAGCACTTGTGCGGGAAGTTGGCCATCTCGTTGACGCCGTTGGGCGCCATCACGAAGACGCGGTAGTCGCCGTGGCCGCCGCCGCGGGTGGCCTGCCAGTAGTCGCCCTGCGCTCCGGCGATGTTGCCGAGGCCGGGGCCGCCGCGCATCACGTTGCCGATGAAGATCGGCAGGTCCGCGCCGGCCGCGTAGGAGATGCCCTCCTGCTTGAGGCTGATGCCGGGGCTGGAAGAGGAGGTCATGCAGCGCACGCCGGTGGCGGCCGCGCCGTAGACCATGTTGATAGCGGAGACCTCGGATTCGGCCTGGACGAACGCCCCGCCCACCTGCGGCAGGCGCCAGGACATGTATTCGGGGACCTCGTTCTGAGGGGTTATCGGGTAGCCGGCGAAGAAGCGGCAGCCGGCGCGCACGGCGCCTTCGCTGAGAGCCTCGTTGCCTTTCATCAGTTTCTTTTCAGCCATGGTGTCGCTCCTTATTTATAGACCCTGATGGCAAGGTCGGGGCAGATGCGGGCGCAGCTCTGGCACGCTATGCAGCAGCCTTCCTTGGAGTCCTTGGCCGGGTAGTAGCCGGACTTGGAGAACTTGTCTGATCTCTCTATGCACTTCTTGGGACAGACCTGGATGCAAAGGTAGCAGCCTTTGCACCTGTCGACTATCACTTCCATTTTGGGCATATAACCTCCGGTACTGGTGTCGGCGCGGCGGGCGGGGCCGTTACGTTCGCGCTGGCTGCAGGCACCCTGGGGTGCTTAGCGCGAGAGAGTCAGCCTGGCTTCCGGAAGTCGCGCGGTATAGTTAAAGTATATCAAAATTGGCCGGCCATTAATACCCCGGCAGGACGGGCGGGATGACGACGGGGAACTGCGGGGGCGGAAGCCTCAGGCGCGGGAGGAGCGGGCCTCGGCGTAGAGGCGCTTCAGGGCGGCGTTCATGCTCTCGGGGCCGAAGCGCGGCAGCCCGTCCTTGCCGGCGGAGCAAGCCCAATCCTGCGCCGCCAGGCCCATCCGGGCGCGCAGCGCGCGGTCCATCAGGAGCTTTTCCACGGCCGCGGCCAGCGCCCGCGGGTCCGCCGGGGGCACAGAGAAGCCCGTTTCCCCCTCCTTTATGGTGGAAGGCAGGCCGCAGACGGAGGTGACCACTGCCGGTACGCCCAGGGCCTGGGCTTCGAGCGGGGCGCGGCCCATGGCCTCGTTCAGCGACGGCTGCACGTAGACGTCCAGCGCGGCCATCAGCGAGGCCGCGTCCGGCCTGAAGCCGGTGAAGATCACGGCGTCCGCTACGCCTTCGGAGGCGGCCAGTCCCTTAAGGCTCTCCTCCAGGGCGCCCCCTCCTATCACCACGAACCTGAGCTTCAGGCCCGGCCTGTTCCTGCGCAGGACGGCCGCCGCCCTGATGAAATGCTCGACGCCTTTCACCGGCTCCAGCCGGGCCGCGGTGCCGACCGCCAGCTCGTCCGCGGCGATGCCGAGGTCCCGCTTCGAGGCAGGGAAAGACGGCGGGTCGAGGCGCACGCCGCTGTGCACTACCCGCCACTGGGCGGGCCTGCCGATGCCCGCGGCCAACGATTCCCGCATCTCGCCGGGGGTAAGGGCGACCAGATAGTCCGTGAAGCGGGCGAGCAGCCGCTCGATGAGCCGGAAAAAGGCCGTCTTGAGCGGGCCGTAATAGCCATAGAGGAGGTGGCCGTGCGGCGTGTGTATCACCACCGGCCTGCGGCCTCCGGCCAGGAAGGCGGCGGCGCGGCCCAGCGCCCCGGCTTTGGCGGTATGGGTATGGACTATGTCCGGCGCCAGGCGCCTGAGCTCGCGCCTGAGTTCCAGCAGCGCCGAAAGGTCCCGCAGCGGCGAGAGCTCCCGCTGGAGGGCCGGGACTTCGACGTAGTTGACCTCCCTGGGGAGCCCCGCCAGCAGGGAAGCCGAATCCTTGTGCGGTCCGGAGATGAGCACGACGTCGTTCTCCGCCGCCTGCGCTGCGCACGAATCCGCGGTGTTGGCGCTGGAGCCTCCCGGCTCGAGCCTGGTGATAATGTGGACTATCAGGGGGCGCTCAGCCATGAGCCCTCCCTGCGGCCGCGGCCTGCGCGGCGCTCAGGCAGGCGCAGAAGATGAAGATGATGCCGGAGATGTAGATCCAGAGCATCAGAGCCATCAGGCCGCCGAAAGCGCCGTACACCGCGTTCAGGGAGGCGAAATGCCTGAGGTAGAAGACGAAGGCGCTCTGGGCGGCGAAGAGCAGCAGCGTCGCGAGCAGGGCGGCCAGGCGCACTTCGGAATAGGCGGTCCGGCGGTGAGGGGCCAGGCGGTAGAAGAAGGCCAGGCACAGGAAGACGGCCGCCCAGGGCAGGACGAAGAGCGTCAGGCGGTGCGCGGCGGTGACGATCACGGTGGAATGCAGGACGCCGGCCGCCACCCTGGCGGCGATCGGTATGGCTATGCCCGCCAGCACGGCGAAGGCGGTCACTGCCAGCAGGGCCAGGCTCTTGAGCGGCAGTTTCCACCAGTTGGTGCCCTGCGTGCCCCAGGCCCGGTTCGTCGCCTGGATGAGCGTGGTGAAGACCTGGGAGGCGGTCCAGACCAGCATCAGCAGCGCCAGGGCCCCGGCCTGCCCCCTGGCCTGCGCCAGGCGGCTCAGGGTCTGGAACACCGCCTTGCTCGCCCCAGCCCCGTAAGGGACGAGGTTGCCGATGAAGTTCAGGACCAGGTAGGAGGCTTCGCCGGGAGACAGGAAGTAGGACGCGGCGGTAACGGTCAGCAGGATGCCGGGGAAAAGGGAGAAGAAGGCGCTGTAGGAGAAAGCGGCGGCCCGCTGCAGGCCGTCGATATGCAGGAACCTGCGCCAGGCGGCGCCGAGCACCGGCAGCGCGTCGCCGCCTCTTACCCTGCTCTCCACGGGCATCCGCCTATACCGCCCTGGCGGCAGCCTCCAGCGACTCGCCGATCATGTCGGCCGCGGCTGACAGGTCCTTCGCGGAGTGGCGGTAGCAGACGTAGCCGTGGTGGTAGGGCTGCAGGAAGACCTTGCGGCGGATCAGCTCGGTGTAGAAGGCCGTGCGGAGCTTCTTGTAGCGCCCGGTGTCGTCCTTGTCGAAGGTTATGTACGGCATCCAGGGCTCGCCGGTGAAAGTGACGGGCAGTCCGCTGGCCTTCACGACCTTCCTGACCTTGCGGCAGAAGGACGCCCCGCGGCGGGCTACGACGTCCAGTATCCCGTCGCGCTCGAGCATCCCTATGGTCGCGAGCGAGGCGACCATGGCGAGGGTGTTGTTGAAGTACGTGGAGCTGACGAAGGCCTTGCTGATCAGGACGTCCATGATGTCGGCGCGGCCGGCCACCATGCTGATCTCGTAGCCGTTCGCCATGGCCTTGCCGAAGACGCTCATATGCGGCGTCACGCCGAAGAACTGCTGGGCGCCGCCCAGGGACAGGCGGAACCCGGTGCGGATCTCGTCGAAGCAGAGCACCGCGCCGTGCTGCTCGGCGAGCTTCTTGCAGCCCTCGAGGAAGCCGGGCTTCGGGCGCTCCACCTCGTGCGCGTTCGGGTGGCCGAGCGGGGTCATGATGATCAGCGCCACCTCGCCGGGGTTCGCTTTCAGCAGGTCCTCGAGGCCCTGCAGGTCGTTGTAGTGGAATTCCAGGACGTCCTCGTAGAGCTTCGGCAGCACGCCGCCCTTCTGCTCCACGCACCAGTCGTGCCAGCCGTGGTAACCGCAACGGATGATCTTGGGCCTGCCGGTGAAGGTGCGGGCTATGCGGCCGGCCAGCGTGGTGGCGTCGGAGCCTGTCTTGCAGAAGACGACCTTCTCGGCGGAGGGCACCAGAGAGATCACCTTCCTGGCCAGCTTGTTCTGCACCTCCTGCACTATGGACATGCAGAAGCCCTTGTTCCTGATCTGGTCTATGACGGCGCGGTCGATCTCCTTCTCGCGGTGGCCGATGATGATGGGGCCGTAGGCGCAGAGCATGTCGAGGTACTCGTTGCCGTCGGCGTCGGTGACCTTCCCGCCCTTGGCGCTGTCGAAGAAGATCGGGTATTCCCCGGGCACGAAGTTGTAGGGCCGGCGTATGCCCATCATGCCGCCGGGGATCAGCTCCTGCGCCTCCTTGTAGAGTCTCTCGGAATTATCGAGTTTCAGATGTTCGGCCATTTTCAGTCTCCTTAATTGATGCCTACTCTTTGCGACCGCCCGGGGATTGGTCCCGAGGGCCTTCGCGGACCGAGCCGCTTGCGCAGCGCGGCGAGGGAGTGAGGAGCGGTGCGCACGGTGTGCGCACCCGCGTGCCCGAGGGAACAATCACCGGGCGGTCCACCCTACTTCCCGCTCGTCAGCCTCTCGTAAAGCTTCTTCACCACGAAGGTGGCGACGTGGTCGGCGTAGGTGCCGGCCCCGAAGCCCGCGTCGTAGCCCAGCTCCTTGGCCAGCTTGTTGTTCACGCGGGGGCCGCCCATGATCAGCAGCGTCTTCCCCCGCATCTTCTCCGCCTCGGCCAGCTCCACCAGTTCGGTGAGGTTCTTGATGTGCACGTCCTTCTGCGTCACTATCTGCGAGACCAGCACCGCGTCGGCCTTCACCTGCCTGGCGTGCTCCAGCAGCTTCTCGTTGGGGACCTGCGAGCCCAGGTTGAAGGCCTCTATCATAGGGTAGCGCTCAAGGCCGAAGTGGTGGTTGTAGCCCTTCATGTTCATGATGGCGTCTATGCCCACGGTGTGCGCGTCGGTGCCGGTGCACGCGCCCACTATCACCAGCTTGCGCTTGAAATGCGTCCTGATGAAGTCGTTGACCTCGTCCATCGACATGTACTGGTCCACGGCCTCGGCGTACTCCACCTTGTCGTAGTCCAGCGAGACGTCGGTCCTGGCGTAGGCTACGAAGAACGTGAACTGGTCCGAGAGGGCCTCGGCGTGCACGATATCGGCCTTCCTGAAGCCGAGCTTCTGCACGTAGAGCTTCGCGGCCTCCTTGGCCCTGCCGCAGTTCTTGACCGGCAGCGTGAAGGAAAGCTGCACCGCGCCGTCGTCGGAAGTGTCGCCGTAGGGTCTGATGAACATACCGGTCTCCTTATTTCCCCACCTTCAGCTTCTTTTTCAGGTACGCCTCCACCGGGTTGTAGTAGCCGGGGGCCTTCTCGTAGACGCCGTCCAGGCCCTTGCCGCCGTCGCGCGGGCGCTTTATCTCGGCGAACATGCCGGCCTCTATGGACTCCATCAGGCCGCGCGACTTAACTTCCGAGAGCATGGCTATGGTCTCGTCCAGGACCTGCCGGGCGCGTCTGGCCATGATGCCGTCCTTCCGGAACTCCACCTCGCCCATGAAGTCGGCCATCGTGTTGTGCACGTACAGCGCGTTGGCTATGGCCAGGTGCCGGTCCTGCAGGTACGGCGTGTGTATGGCCTCGGTCAGCATGCCCAGCAGCTCGATGCCCTGGCCGGTGGCCTTGGACACGAAGTTGAACAGCGTGTTCATCGCGTAGCCCTTGAAGATGTCCCCGGTCATGAACTTGGTGGGCGGCATGTACTTCAGCGGGTGCTCCGGGAAGATCTCCCGGGCCATCAGCGCCTGCGCGTACTCGTAGAGGAAGCCGTTCTTCACCTCGGGGTTGATCTCGAAGGCGTGGCCGAGGCCCATCAGGCGGGCCGGCATGCCGGCGTTGGCGGCGAACTTCTCGTTCAGGAACTGGCTGGCCAGCACGGTGTGGGCCTTCTCTACCGCGTCCGACGTGGTCAGGTAGTTGTCCTCGCCGGTGTTGATGATGATGTCCGCCGCGGCGTTGATCATGCGGCTGAAGAACTGGTCCGTGAACGTGCGGTACATATTGATGTCGCGGAACAGGATGCCGTACATGCTGTCGTTGAGCATCATGTCCAGGCGCTCGAGCGCGCCCATCGCGGCGATCTCGGGCATGCAGAGGCCGGAGCAGTAGTTCACCAGGCGGATGTAGCGGCCCTCCTTCTCTACGACCTCGTCGAGCGCGGCGCGCATGATGCGGAAGTTCTCCTGCGTGGCGTAGGTGCCGCCGAAGCCCTCGGTCGTGGCGCCGTAGGGCACGTAGTCCAGCAGGCTCTGCGCGGTGGTGCGGATGACGGCTATGATGTCGGCGCCCTGCAGCGCGGCCGCCTGGGCCTGCTTGACGTCCTCGTAGATGTTGCCGGTGGCCACGATGACGTAGATCAGCGGCGACTTCACCTTGTCCTTGCAGGCCTTCAGCTTCGCGCCCCGGTGCGCGGCGTTGCCGGCTATCCGCTTGTCGAGGCCCTTTATCAGTTCGTCGGCCTTGGCGCGCAGCCGCGCGGCGTCGGTCAGCTCCAGCTCCGCGATATTGAGCCCCTTGGCTATCTCTGCGTTGAGCGCGGCGGGGCTCTTGTCGAGCCTGACCAGCGCGTTCAGGTAGCAGGAGGCCGCGCCGCCGGCAAGGCGGGGCCCGCACTGGGCGGCTATCAGGTTCGGCACCGGCACGCCGTCGGCGTCGGCGCCGTCGGCGCCGAGCAGGCGCAGCGTGGCGCGTTCCACCGTCACGGTGGTGTGGCCTTCTATGAAGCGCTGCACCGGGGCCGTTACGGCCGCGGCCAGCTTCCTGGCCTTGTCTATCTTGGGCTTGGAAAGTCCCAGCTTGCTGTTCGCCTTGGTCATTTACCGCCCTCCATGAATCTCCTGGCCGTCCTTATTATGCCCTTCGCCACTCCGAGGATGTCGGCTATCTTTATGGCGTCCCGCGCCTCCCCGCCTGCGCCCTCGAGCAGCTCGTAGCGCATGAAGCGGTTTATCATCTTCAGCTTCTCGTACAGGCCGCAGGCGGGCTTGCCGGAAAAATACTCGTTGAAGGCCGCGGTGTCGAAGCCGCGCATCCTGAAGGCCGCCGCGCCCTCGCCGGCCTCCAGGCCGGAGAAATGCGTGGCCAGGAACGTGAAGGCCGAAGGCCTGCCCCCGAGGTCCTGCAGGATGGCCGAAAGGAGCGCCGCGGCCTCCTCGGAGTTGGTGGTGCGCGCGAATTCGTCGAGCAGCAGCAGTTTCGTGCCGTCCTTCAGCCCCGCGTGCGCCTCCGCGAAATCGTTCATCTCCAGCCCGAAGCTGCTCAAGCCCCCGGCGGTCTCCATCTCGCCGCCGCCGATGAAGGCGGCGCCGTCGAAAAGGCAGGTCTCGAAAGAGGCGGCCGGCGCGTAGAAGCCGCTCTGCGCGAGCAGCTGCATGAAGGCCAGGGTCTTAAGGACCACGGTCTTGCCCCCCATGTTGGAGCCGTGGATCACGTTGACGCGGCTCGCGAAGGAGGCCGTCAGGGGCGTGTACTTCATGCCGGCCTCCGCTATCCGCCCCTCCAGCGGCAGGAAGCGCGCCTTGGACATCCTGATGGCCGAAGGATATTTGCCTATCGCCGGGCGGGTGAGCCGGAGCTCGGCGGCGAGCCGGGCCTTCTCGGCGGCGGTGTCTATGAGCTCAACGGCCCGGATATAGGCTTCGAAGCGCTGCTGCTCCGCCGCTACCGCGGCCGCCAGCTTCCGGACCGCCGCGGCCTCCAGCTCCTGCTCGCGAGCCCGGAGCCGGTCGCGCTCGGCCGCGGCCTCCATCTGCTCGGCGTCGTAGACCGGCTTCACGGTCACATGGGAGCCGTCGAAAGGCTCCACGAAAAGCTCCTGCGAGCCGGCGAGCCTCGCGGCGGCCTCCTCGCCGATCACCAGGAAATCCCTGTCCGTGAAGTCCAGACCGTGGCGCTCCCGCAGCGACTTGAGCTTCTTCTCGCGCATGGCCCTGATCTGCCTGTCGCAGGCGGCAATGGCGGCGCGCGCCGCCGCCAGGTCCGGGCCGTAGGCGTCGGCTATGTGGAAAGCCTCGCCGCTGCCGCCCTTGTCCAGCAGCGCCAGCAGCGCTGCGGATTCCCACCGCGCGCCGAACTTCGCGCGCAGGGCCGCCGGCAGCAGGCCGAAGATCTCCGCGGCGTTGTAGAGGAACTTGCGCGCCAGGAAGAGCCCGGCGGCGGAGCCCAGCGCTTCGGGGGTCAGCTGCGGCTCGGGTATGCTGCGCAGGTGGAAGCGCAGCTTGTCGGCCTTGTGGCGGCTGGAGGCCAGGAAGGCGCCCATCGCCGCGGTGAGGTCGTACTCGCGCTTAAGCGCGGCAGCCTCGGTATAGAAACGGCGCTCCTCGCGCAGCCTGCGGCCGTACGGGGTCAGCGGCCGGTAAAGGGAGTAGAAGGTCTCGAATTCCGCGAAAGTCCTGAATTTCTGCGTCATTTCCCCGCCTTGTAGGGATTGTAGACCAGCCGCCCCGCGAGCGCGGGCGCCGCCAGCTTCCTCTCGAAATCGGCCCTGCTCACGTTGAACAGGTTCACGACGAAGGCCGCCGGCTCCGGGCGGCAAGAGAACCTCAGCTCGAAGCGGGAGCGCAGCTCGGCCCACTGCTGCCAGCCCAGGAAGACCTTGGTGAAGTCCTCCAGCACCAGCGTGCCCTTCCGGGCCTCTTTGCCTGGCAGCCTGCCCGGGGTCAGCGCCCCGTCTATGATCATGACAGGCTCCTGCAGCTTCTCGCCGGAGCGGCACAGCGGCACCGCCGAAGCGTCCCAGAGCAGCCTGAGCGCGGCCGCCCCGGAGTCCAGGTTCTCCGGCTCGACGCGGGCCACGTAGACGAAGCAGGCCCTGCCCGCCGCCGCCACCTGGGTTATCCGGTCCACCGCGCCGTCCACGAAGATGGTGGACGCCCCGTGGCGCCGCATGTCCGCCAGGACCTCCGCCAGCTGGGAGTTGTTCTCCGGCCCGGAGATCTCGGCCCTGCCCGGCCTGAGCGCCCTGACCAGCACGGGCCGGCCTATCGCGGTGCGGAAAGGGTAGACGTTCAGGATCTCGCAGTGCAGGTCCGCCGCCGCGAGCGCGGCCTCGGAAGAAAGCAGGATGTCGCCTTTTTCCGCCTTCAGCTGGGGCTTCGGGGTGCCGAAGACCAGGTCCGCGGACTCGCCGTCGACGCCGACGCTCAGCGCGCCGAGGGTCGAGGTCCCCCTCAGGCGGCTCATCGCGTAGTTGAGGAACGTGGTCTTGCCGGCGTTCTTCTTCGAGCCGACTATGAAGACGGTCCTGTCCTTTAGGCCCTTGATGAAATCCATATGCGGCCGGCGCCCGCGCCCGGGGGCGCGGGCCCTCCGGCCCCGGTCCTCCCTACTTCCGGTGCCGGCGCGTCCTCATCAGGTTGGCCGGCTCCAGCGTCAGCTTGCCCCCGTTGAGGAGCTTCGCCACGCCGTCTATCGGCTTGTACCTGTCGTCGCCGCAGTACCAGCAGTTTTCGTGACTGGCCACGTAGCCTTCCGGCTCGGTGTAGGTGGTGATCACTCCCTCGTAGTTGCGCAGCACCACGCGCTTGCCGTTCTGCGAGATCAGGTAGTCCGGCATCACCGGCGTCTTGCCGCCGCCGCCGGGGGCGTCCACTACGAACGTGGGGACGGCCATGCCCGTGGTGTGGCCGCGCAGGTTCTCTATGATCTCCACGCCTTTGGACACGGAGGTGCGGAAGTGGCTGATGCCGACGGAGAGATCGCACTGGTAGATGTAGTAGGGCTTCACGCGGGCCATCAGCAGCTCGTGCACGAGCTTCTTCATCGTCTGCGGGCAGTCGTTGATGCCCCTGAGCAGCACGCTCTGGTTGCCCAGCGGTATGCCCGCGCCGGCCAGCTTCCGGCAGGCCTCGCGCGCCTCGGCCGTCAGCTCCTTCGGGTGGTTGTAGTGCGTGTTGACGTAGATCGGGTGGTACTTCTTCAGCATGCCTACCAGCTTGTCGGTGATGCGCATCGGCAGCACTACCGGCATGCGGGTGCCGATGCGGATGATCTCGACGTGGTCTATCGCGCGGAGCTTCTTTATGATGCCTTCCAGCATCTCGTCGGCCAGCACCAGCGGGTCGCCGCCGGAGATCAGCACGTCGCGCACCTCGGGGGTCTTGCGGATGTACTCTATCGCCCTGTCTATGTTGGCCGAGGACATGTGCACGTCCTCGAAGCCTACCAGCCGCCTGCGCGTGCAGTGGCGGCAGTTCATGGAGCAGATGTTGGTGACCAGCAGCAGCACGCGGTCCGGGTAGCGGTGCGTAAGGCCCGGCACCGGCGAGTCCACGTCCTCGTGCAGCGGGTCGCTGAGGTCGGACGGGTCGGTATTCAGCTCCAGACCGCGCGGGATGGCCTGCAGGCGCACCGGGCAGCCCTTGTCCTTCTTGTCCATCAGGGCCGCGTAGTACGGGGTGATGGCCATCGTGAACTTCTTCAGGCAGGCCTGCAGGTCCTTCTTCTCCTGCTGCGTCAGCACGGCCACCTTCTCCAGCGTCGGGATGTCCTTGATGACGTTCTTCAGCTGCCACTGGTAGCTGTTCCAGTCGCTCTCGGGGACGTTCTTCCAGAGAGGGATCTTCCGGTAGTGCACCTTGGGGTATTCGCGCATGATGTCCTCCTCCCGCCGCTCAGGCGTAGAGCTTCTCGTAGGCCTTGCGTATCGCCGGGCTTTCCCGCAGAATGTTCAGCGTCACCTCGGCGTGGCCCTTCGTGTAGCCGTTGCCGATGATCATCGTCACGTCCTTGCCCACGCCCTCCGCGCCCAGCGCGGCCTTCGTGAAGGAGGTCGCCATGCTGAAGAAATAGACGGTGCCCTCGTCCTTGCACATCAGGATGGAGGCCATCTCGGTGTTCTGCACGTTGACGCAGTTGATCACCACGTCGGCGAGCTTCCCCCCGGTGAGCTCCGCGACCTTGGCGTAGCAGGCGGGCGCGTCGGCCGCGTTGGCCTGCACGGCCTCGTGGCAGAAGCCGTAGTCGGTTATCCTCTTGACGGCCTCGGGGGAGTATTCCAGGCCTATCACCTTGCCGGTGACCCCCGCGCGGCGGCGCGCCTCGTAGGAGCACAGCACGCCGGACTTGCCGGCAGCGCCTATGATGACCACTGTCTGGCCGGGCCGGACCAGCTTGGCCGTCTGCGCGGGGGCGCCGGCCACGTCCAGCACCGCGAGCGCCAGGGTCTCGGGGAGGTCCGAGGGGAGCTTGGCGTATATGCCGGACTCGAAGAGTATGGCCTTCCCCTTTATGTTCACCTGCTCGGTGCCGGGCTTGATGCCGAGCATCTTGTCTATCCGCAGCGGGGTCAGCGAGAGCGAGACCAGGCTCGCGATCTTGTCCCCCTTCTTCAGGTCGGTCCGGCCGTCGAGCGCGGGGCCCACCTCGGCCACCTTGCCGATGAACATGCCGCCGGAGCCTGTGATCGGGTTCTGCATCTTGCCGCGGTCGCCGACGATCTTCAGGATGGCTTCCTCCACCTTCCTCTCGTCGCCGCTGACCGCCGTCTTGATCTGGGCGAAAGAGGCGGAGTCTATGTTGAGGGTATCCACGTCCACGAGTATCTCGTTGTCGTAGATGGCCTCCATGTCGTTGGAGAGCCTGAGGGCCGGCTGGGGCAGCACGCCCCTGGGCTCGAGCACCCGGTGGGAGCCGAAAGGGTTGCCGTTCTTGAGTATCTTCATCGTTCCTCCGTTGTGTTACGCTCCGCGCAGGCCGAACAGTGCCCTCACGTCGGACGGCGTCGCTATCTCCAGCTGGGCTTCCTTCGACATCCGGACCGCCCGCTCCACGAACTCGGCGTTGGACCTGGCCAGCCGCCCTTTCGCGTAATAGATGTTGTCCTCGAAGCCCACGCGGATATAGCCGCCCGAGGCTATCGCCAGGCAGATGGCGGGCAGGTGGGCCCGGCCTATCCCCATAAGCGTGAAATGGCTTTCCGCCGGCATCTGGTCCATCATGTACGAGAGGGTCTTCGGCGAGAGGGACAGGGCCGCCGGCACCTGCATCACGAAGCCGTAATGGTACGGCGGCTTCAGCAGGCCCTCCTTTATCAGGATATGCGAGGACTGGACGTGCGAGACGTCGAAGCACTCCAGCGTCGGGCGCACCTTGTGCCTGTTCATCTCCGAGGCGAACTGCCGCATTATCGGCAGGGTATTGAGGATATAGTCGTTGCCGAAGTTCACGGTGCCGCAGTCGAGCGAGGCCATGTCCGGCCCCAGCGCCACCGGCGCTATGCGCTCCTCCGGCGTCATGCCCACCGCGCCGCCGGTGGTGATCTCCACCACCACGTCGCTCTTGGCGCGGATCAGGTCTATTGCCTTCTTGAACACCTTGACGTCGGCGGTCGGGGAGCCGTCGTCGTTGCGGACGTGCAGGTGCACTATCGCGGCCCCGGCGCGGCAGGCTTCGTCCGCCGCGGCCGCGAGCTCCTCGGGGGTGACCGGCAGCGCGGGCTGGTGCTCCCTGGTGGTCTCGGCGCCCGTGAGCGCGCAGGTGATTATCATCTTGTTCGGCATGCGGTCCCTCTCGTTCTCCGGCCGGCGCGCCGCCGTGGACGGCGCAGGATTTCCAAATATTATAACAAAATTAATATATTATCGCTGTCGGCCGGCGGGGCCGCGAGGAGGCGCCATGCACAACGTACATATCGACCACAGGGAATCGCTGGTGAAGGAGAAGATGGCCCGCATCAGGCGGAAATACCTGGTGATGAGCAACAAGGGCGGCGTGGGCAAGAGCACCATCGCGGTGAACTTCGCCGCGTTGCTGGCCGCCTCGGGCCAGCGCACCGGCCTGCTGGACATAGACATACACGGCCCTTCCGCCGCGCGCATGACCGGCCAGGAGGGCCGGTCGCATCCCTCGGACGGGCAGACCATAGAGCCGCTCGAGGCCGCCCCCAACCTGAAGATGATCTCCATGGCCACGGTGACCAACGCGGCCGACACGCCGGTGATCTGGCGCGGCGCGCTGAAGATGGGCGTGGTCAAGCAGTTCCTCTCCGACGTGAACTGGGGAGACCTGGACGCCCTCGTGATAGACGCGCCCCCCGG
>JAJZOZ010000003.1 GCA_021811405.1 bacterium
CTATGTCCCTGAAGAGGCGGCCCAGCTGGGGGGTATCGATGTTATGCTTGGTCACGAAGTCGTCGGAGATGCCCTTGCCGGAGCCGCGCCGCTCCTCCACCGGGTTTCCCTTGATCCAGCCGCTGCCGTGGTCCCAGAGTATCAGCATGAACTTCTTGGCCGGGAAGCGGCGCTCCGCCCAGAGGACGAAATCCTTGACGGAGGCCGGGTCGCCCATGTCCACGGCCGAGGCGGTGCTCAGCACGCGGGAGGCGATGTTCACGGTGTCCGTATCCCTGGAGACCAGCACGCGGGCCAGCCTGTTGTTGGACCGCTGCCCTATCTCCACGACCACGTTCACCCCGGGCGTGGAGCCCACCTGCTCCATCTCGTTGAGGTCGGCCAGGCCGTCGCCCTCCAGGTTGTTCTTGCCGTTGAGGAAGACCATCACGGTCCATTCCTTGACCGCGGCGGCCCCGGAGTCGTCGGCGGGGAAATCCACGGCGACCGGCGCCGGCGCGGCCGCGCGCGGGGCGGCCAGCTCCTGGCGGGCGTTCTCGAGCGCGTCGCGGAAACCCTGGCCGGTGAAATCCTGGGCGTAGAGGCCCCCTCCAGGGATTATGAGAGCTGCGATAACTGCTTTGAGCACGGTTTTCATAAGGCCTCCTTTGGATGAATCTCGCTGAGATGTTGTACCACCAGGGTTGACGAATGTCAAAGTGCTAAGGACCCTGCCCCTACTGGGTCTTTGGTCCCATTCCCGGCCCGTTTCGGTATAATAGAGGTATGAAGGAATATTCCGAGCCCCGCATGCACACGGCGGAGCACCTGCTGAACCAGACCATGGTCCGCATGTTCGGGCGCGGCCGGGCTTTCAGCTCGCATATAGAGCGTAAGCGGTCGAAGTGCGATTACCGCTTCGACCGCGACCTCTCCGGCGAGGAGAAGGCGGAGCTGGAGCGTCGCGTGAACGAGGCGGTGCGCGCCGACCTGCCCGTCCGGGAGGAGTTCCTGTCCCCGGACGAGGCCCGCAGGACGCTGGACCTCGGCCGCCTGCCGGAAGGCGCCGGGACGGATAAGGTGCGCGTAATAAGGATAGGCGATTACGACTCCTGCGCCTGCATAGGCCCTCACGTGCTTTCCACCGCGGAGATAGGGACATTCCGCATAATCTCCAGCAGCTTCGCCGAAGGCGTGCTGCGCATAAGGTTCAGGCTCGATGCCCCCGGCGGCTCCTGAACCGGGAAGCCGGGTGATGAGCTGCGCGATAGGCGCGGCCGAGGCGGGCGCCGCGCTGCTGGATTTCCTGTGCGCCCGCTTCTCCTACCACGACCGGGCCGGCTGGTCGGCGCTTATAGGCGCCGGGGCGCTGTTCGTGAACGGCGCGGAAGCCGGGGCGGACGCGAGGCTGGCGGAGGGAGACCTGGTCTCTTACAGCCCCCGCGGAGCGAGCGAGCCTTACGCCGACAGGGCGGTGAAGGTGCTGTACGAGGACGGCGACATCCTGCTGGTCAGCAAGACCGGCAACCTCACCGTCCATCCCGGCGGAAAATATTTCAGGAACACCCTTTGGGGCGTGCTGCGCGAAGAGCTGGGCGTGAAGAACCCCGCCATCATAAACCGGCTGGACCGCGAGACCTCGGGCGTGACCCTGGTAGCGAAGAACCCGGAGGCCGCCGCGGCCTGCCGCGCCCAGTTCACGGCGCGCGGCGTGTTCAAGAAATACATCGCCGTCACCGAAGGCGCGCTGGAGCGCCCGCTGCGCTGCCGCGGCTATATGCTGCCCTGCGAGGGCTCGGCGGTGAACAAGAAGCTGCGCTTCGAGCCTTCGGCGGGCGAGGGACCGGAGCCCGGCAAAGAGCCGCTCTGGGCGGATACCGGCTTCGCCCCGCTGGGAAGGCGCGGGGAGCTGGGGCTGGTGGAGGCCGTGCCGCATACCGGCCGCACGCACCAGATACGGGCCTCGCTGCTGGCGCTGGGCCTGCCGCTGGTGGGCGACAAGATCTACGGGGTGGACGAGGGGATGTTCCTGCGCTTCATCGCGGACGGTTTGACGCCCGAAGACGCGCGCCGCCTCAGGCTGGGCCGGCAGGCCCTGCACGCCGCGGAGCTGCGCTTCAGGCACCCGGCCACCGGCCGGGAGATATCCGCGGAGGCGCCGCTGCCGGCGGACATGGCGGCGCTTATAGGGAGGGACCTATGAGGATATTCATGGCGGGCGGCCTCGGCTTCGTGGGAAAGGCGGTGGCCGACAGGCTGGCCGCGCACGAACTTATCATACCCACCCGGGACCTGGGCAAGCTGAAGGCTTCCGGCCTTAAGGGGGAGTTCCCGCTTTTTTCCGACGACCTGGCGGCGCTGGTACGGTCCGTCTCCCCGGATGTGGTAGTCAACCTGCTGGGCATAATAAGGGAGACGCCCGGCTCCGCTTTCGGCCTGGTGCACGTGGAGTACACGCGGCGCCTGCTGGCGGGCGCCAAGGCCGCCGGGGCGAAGAAATTCATACAGATGTCGGCGCTGGGCGCCGCCCCGGACGCTGCGTCCGCCTACCACCGCACCAAGTTCGAGGGCGAGGAGCTGGTGCGCGCTTCCGGCCTTCCTTACGTCATCTTCA
This sequence comes from bacterium, assembly GCA_021811405.1. Classification (GTDB taxonomy): domain Bacteria; phylum Elusimicrobiota; class Elusimicrobia; order Elusimicrobiales; family UBA9959; genus UBA9959. The sequence goes on from JAJZOZ010000003.1 coordinate 2,594, forward strand.
GGCCTTCCTATATTACGGGTCCCGGCCAGGGGCTGAGGGCCGAGCTCAGGAAGCTGGCGCGGCTGGCGCCCGTCTTCGCGGCGCCCTCGGACGCCCTGCTGGCCCCGGTGGCCGCGGGGACCGTGGCGGATTGTTTCGGCAGGGCCGCGGAGGACCCGGCCGTGAAGGACGAGACCTTCGAGCTGGGCGGGGAGGAGGTCATCAGCTTCAGGGAGCTGCTGGCCCGGGAGCTGGCGGCCGAAGGCGTCCGGCGGCCGGTCATCGGCCTGCCGCGCCGCCTGTTCTACCCGCTGCTGCCGCTCTTCGCCCTGTTCGACCCGCCGCCCATGACGCGCGAGCAGTACCTGATGACCGCCCGGCCCAACGTCCCCTCCGGCCGCCTGCGCGGCGTCCGCGACCTGCTCGGCCGCCACGCTTAGCGCGGGGCTGGCGTTCCGGGCCGGGGTCTGGTATGCTATATCCGGTTATTATAGGAGAACTTTTATGAAGATCAAGTACCTGTTCATGGCCGCCGCGATCATAACGCCGGTCTATCTGCTCCTGGAGCCGGGCCCGGCCCGGCCGCCGGCGGACCTGCGGGACGCCGTTTCCGACGGGGCCTTCGGCGAGCTGAGCGGTTCCGGAGCGGCCTCGGCCGCGCCGGAGGTGCCGGCCCCGGAGACGGACCGCTCCTCGGCCAAGTCCATCTACGGCGACGACGACAGGCTGGACTATTACGAGGCGCCGGCGGACATGCGCGCGCTGGCCGATTCCGTGGTCTCGCTGTGGAACTCGCGCTGGGTGAGGGCGGACGGGGAGAAGGCGAACCTCTTCACCGTACGCCTGGGGGCGGCCGAAAGCCTCTGTCCCGGGGAGAAGTTCGCCGACCAGCCCATAGGGGCTTTCTGTTCCGGCACCCTGGTGGGCGACGATATCGTGATGACGGCCGGGCACTGCATCACGGACCAGGCGAAGTGCGACGCCACCAGGATGATCTTCGGCTTCTCGGTGCCGAGCGCGGGCGCGTACCCGGCCTCCGTACCGCTGTCCGACGTCTATTCCTGCAAGTCCATCATCAAGCGCGACCTGGACACGCACCCCGGCTTCTTCGCCAGCGTCTTCAACGGCGGGCCCGGCCCGGATTTCGCGCTGGTGAGGCTGGACCGCAAAGTGGCCGGCCGCAGGCCGCTGCCCATACACAGGGGCGCGAAGCCCTCCGCCGGCGACCCGCTGTTCGTGATCGGCCACCCGGTGGGCCTGCCGGTCAAGGTGGCCGGCAACGCCAAAGTGCGCGACGCCTCCCCTAAGTATTTCTTCAAGGCGGACCTGGACACCTTCGGCGGCAACTCGGGCAGCGCGGTCTTCAACGCCCGCACCAGGCAGATAGAGGGCATACTGGTGCGCGGCGACACGGACTTCAAGCCTTCGCCGGCCGGCTGCAACGTGGCTGCCGTGATGCCGCAGGACGGCGGCAAGGGGGAGGCCGTCACCAAGATCTCGGTGCTGGAGAAGTATATACCTTAAAAAGGCAAGCCGCGCAGCGGCCGCAGGCCGCCGGGTCAGCCCGGCGGCCTTTTTCCTGCCTGGGAAATAGGGCCTACGGCCGGCCGGGACCAAAGGGAAAAATTTTATTGACTTTGCTCAATTGATTTTGCACAATTCCTGTTAGTTGTAAAACCTTTCGGCTGCAGAAGGAGCGACCAGATGATGAAGACGATAGCGGCGGCGGTCCTGGCCCTGTCCATGACGCCCGCCAACGCGGCGAACATTACCTTTGACAACGCGGGCAGGAACGTGCTGCCCGCCGTGCGCGGGATGGAGATGCCTTCCCGCCCCGCCCCGGTGCTCGTGGCGGCCAGCGCCTCCGAGCGCTTCGGCTCCGAGAAGATAGTGGGCGGCATGGAAGCGTCCAAGGGCGAATTCCCCTTCATCGTCTCCCTGCAGGCCGGCTACTACGGCCACTTCTGCGGCGGCTCGCTGATCAGGAAGAACTGGGTGCTCACCGCGGCGCACTGCGTCGAGGGCGGCTACCTTAAGAGCGTCAAGATCGGCCTCTTCAACCAGGGCGACACCGCCGGCGTCGAGAACTTCACCGTGGCCGAGGTGGTCAAGAACCCGGGCTGGGACTCCAACACGATGGTCAACGACTTCGCGCTGATACGCCTGAACGGCGAGTCCAAGTACGCTCCGGTGAAGCTCAACTCGGCCGAGATAGCCGAGGGCACCGTCTTCACGACCGCCGGCTGGGGCACCACCAGCGAGAGCGGCAGCGTCTCCAAGAAGCTGCTGAAGGTCTCCGTTCCTTTCGTGAACAGGACCGAGTGCGACGCCGCCTACCCGGGCAGCCTCGCCGACAGCATGATCTGCGCAGGCTACAAAGAGGGCGGCAAGGACTCCTGCCAGGGCGACAGCGGCGGCCCGCTGCTGATGGGCTCCGGCTCCTCCCGCGTGCTCGCCGGCGTGGTGAGCTGGGGCGAGGGCTGCGCCCGCCCCAACAAGTACGGCGTCTACTCCAAGGTGAGCGGCGCCTACGACTGGATAAACAGCGTCGCGAAGTAAGCGGGACGCTTTCCGCGGAAAGGCCCGGCGCGAGCCGGGCCTTTTCTTTTGCGGGTCTTTGTGTTAGACTTTAGCTATCCGGGAGGCAATATGAAATCAGCCAGGTATCTTTTTGCGGCGGTCTTCCTTTTCTCCGGCGTCTGCCGGCTTTCGGCCGACGAGGTCTCCGACTCCGCCCGCGGGGCGGTAAAGGAGGCGGAGGCCAAGATACAGGCCGAGGTGGTCGCGCCCATACTGGGCCCGGGCAGGGCCTACGCCTTCCTGGAGGCCGAGGCCATAGTCAAGGTGACCAACGACGAGGTCACCAAGTCCGGGGTGGGCAAGACCAGGAAGTCCCGGAAGGCGGGCGAGGCCGAGAAAGGGGAGCAGGACGAGGCCGGCAGCATGCAGGAGCAGTCGGCGCGGCAGGAGAAGAACAGCTCGGAGAAGAAGAAACACGTTTCGCTGGAGCTCAGGAAGATGAAGCTGCGGGTGCTCTACGACAGCGCCTCGGTGGGGAAGCCCGCGCTGGAGGCCCTTAAGGCCGCCCTGCTGGGCCTGTATGCCGACAAGCTGGAGGCCGGGGACATCGTCTTCGTGCCGGCGCCATTCTACCGCGGGAATTCCAATCCGGAGGCTTCGGCAGGGTAGCGCTGAAAGCAGCCTTCGGCAAGGCCGCCGGTCCACCGGCGGTCTTTTCTTTTGGGGCGGCCTGTATTGCCGGCCGGTCCGGTTTATTGATATCATTATCTATATGATTTCGAATTTTATCCTTTATGTCCGCGACCAGGCGAAAAGCCGCGAATTCTACGCCATTACTCTGGGCATGTCCCCGAGGCTGGACGTACCGGGGATGACCGAGTTCCAGCTTTCCGCGGGCTGCGTGCTGGGGCTGATGCCGGAGAAGGGCATAAAGCGCCTGCTGCCGGGCCTGCCGGACCCGGAGGCTGCCAGCGGGACGCCCAGGGCGGAGGTCTACCTGACGGTGGGCGATCCCGCGGCGTACCATGCCAGGGCCCTGGCGGCCGGGGCCCGGGAGCTGAGCCCGCTGGCGCCCAGGGACTGGGGGGACAAGGCGGCCTACAGCCTGGACCCGGACGGCCACGTGCTGGCCTTCGCGGCCCGCCAGTAGAAAGCGCTTTACACCTCCGGCGAGTTTTGTTATAATTATCCTGTAGTTGATCGCGGCTGCGCCGCGGTTTCTTTGAAAAGAAGTTTTTATTATTACGCCGCCGCGTTCTACGGAATACGGGCGGCGGCCCTATAGACGGAGCGGCCTTGATTCCCTCCGCCTGCGGGCTAATCATAGAAACGAGACATAAAGCAGTGCCATAACCGGAGCCGAAAGGTCCCGGCGCGGTTCGTTCGTCGTCTTCCGGAAACCGGGAGCACCGGCGTCGTCGCCGGTCTTCCCGACGTGAAGGCCAAGCAAGGAGCGCAGAACTATGACAGAAGAGAACAAAGAGAACACGGCCCCCGAGGCGAAGCCCGAGGTCCAGCAGCTTCCCCCGGCGCATAAATTTCTGATCGGCGAGAAGATGGGCATGACCCAGGTCTTCGACGCCGCCGGCAACCTGCACGCGGTCACCGTCGTGAAGGCCGGCCCCTGCCGCGTGGCCTACACCCGCACGCAGGAAAAGGACGGCTACCAGGCCGTCTGTCTCGGCTTCGGCCACAAGAAGGAAAAGAACTCCCTCAAGGCCGAGCTCGGCCTCGCCAAGAAGCTCGGCACGCCGGCCCTGAAGTACCTCAAGGAATTCCGCGTGGCCGACCTCGCCGGCGCCGCCCAGGGCCAGACGGCCGGGGTGGAGCGCTTCGCCGAGGGCGAGTGGGTGGACCTGCAGGGCGTCTCCAAGGGCCACGGCTGGGCCGGCGCGATGAAGCGCCACAACTTCCGCGGCCAGCCCGCCAGCCACGGCGCCAGCGACCGCGAGCGCGCCCCGGGTTCCCTCGGTTCCCGCCGCTCCCTGGGCCGCGTGCTCCCCGGCCAGCGCATGGCCGGCCACTGGGGCGTAGAGACCGTCTCCGTGCAGAAGGTGAAGATCATAAAAGTGATCCCCGAGGAGAACCTGATCCTCGTGAACAGCGGCATCCCCGGCGCCGCCGGCAGCATCGTGCACATCACTCTGACCAACAAGCGCGTCCCCAAGCCGGTGGTTGCCGCAGCCAAGGCCAAGGGCAAGAAGGACGCCAAGCCCGCCGCCAAGAAGCCGGCCGCGCCGGCCAAGAAATAAGGCCAGGGAGGAACTAACATGGAAACCAAGCTCTTCGACCTGAAAGGACAGGAAGTCGGCAAGTTCAGCCTGCCGGCCGAGATATTCTCCGCCAAGCCGGACGCCCACTTCATCCACGAAGTGGTGAAGTACTACCTCGCCAACAAGCACCGCGGCACCGCCTGCACCAAGACCCGCTCCGAGATCTCCGGCGGCGGCAAGAAGCCCTGGAAGCAGAAGGGCACCGGCCGCGCCCGCGCCGGCTCCACCCGCTCCCCGCTCTGGCGCAAGGGCGGCGTGGTGTTCGGCCCGAAGCCCCGCTCTTTCCGCCAGTACCTGCCGCAGCAGAAGCTGCGCCAGGCCCTGCTCGAGGCCCTCTCCTCCCGCGCCGCCGACGGCGCCGTGGTGGTCATAGAGAACCTGGCCCTCGAAGCCGCCAAGACCAAGTCGCTGAACGCGCTGCGCAAGGGCCTCGGCGCGAAGAACGTGCTGTTCGTCACCGACAAGATGGACAAGAACTTCCGCGTGGCCGCCAAGAACCTGCCCGACTTCGGGTGGTGCCTGGCGCAGAACCTGAACGCCTACGAGGCGATGCGGAACTCCAAGCTGGTTTTCACCGCCGCCGGCCTGAAGGTCCTGGCCGACAGCGTCAAGGAGGCAAAATGAACTTTACCGAAGTGCTGATAGCCCCCATCCTCAGCGAGAAGAGCGTTATCACGAAGGACGAGCAGAACCGCTACACCTTCCGCGTCAACCCGAAGGCCACCAAGCCCGAGATCAAGAAGGCCGTTGAGACCCTTTTCAAGGTGAAGGTCTCGACGGTGCGCACCGCGATGCTCCCGGGCAAGCTGCACCGCGTCGGCCGCTACGAGGGCTACCGCTCCGACTGGAAGAAGGCGATAGTCACGGTCAAGGCCGGACAGAAGATAGACATGACGGACCTGCCGAAGTAAGGCCGGCCGGAGAAAAATAGGAAGAGAAAGATATGCCTATAAAATCATACAGACCCTACACCCCCTCGAGGCGCACGATGCAGATGGCCGATTACTCGGACATCACCAAGCTCGAGCCCGAGAAGCGGCTGGCGACCGGCCTGCGCAAGCACGGCGGCCGCAACAACACCGGCATGGTCATGGTCCGCCACCACGGCGGCGGCCACCGCCGGCGCTACCGCGTGATAGATTTCAAGCGCGAGAAGTTCGGCGTGCCCGCGAAGGTCACGGCGATCGAGTACGACCCCAACCGCAACGCCCGCATAGCCCTGCTGGTCTACGCGGACGGCGACAAGCGCTACATCCCGGCCCCGCTGGGCTTAGGCGTGGGCGCCGTCGTGATGAGCGGCCCGAAGGCCGAGATCAAGATGGGCAACGCGCTGCCGATGGCCAGCATCCCCGACGGTACCTTCATCCACGCCATCGAGATGATCCCCGGCAAGGGCGCTCAGTTCGTGCGCGCGGCCGGCACCCAGGCGCAGCTGATGGCCAAGGAGGGCGACTACGCCCTCGTCAAGATGCCGTCCGGCGAGATCCGCAAGGTGCTCAAGAACTGCATGGCCACGATCGGCCAGGTGGGCAACATCGAGCACAACACGATCACCCTCGGCAAGGCGGGCCGCAAGCGCCACCTGGGCATCCGCCCGACGGTGCGCGGCGCCGCGATGAACGCCGTGGACCACCCGCTCGGCGGCGGCCGCGGCCATTCCAAGGGCAACAACGTGCCCCGCTCCCCCTGGAACCAGCCTTCCAAGGGCTTCAAGACGAGGACCAAGTCCAAGATCTGGAGCTGGATGATAGTGCAGGACCGCCGCAAGTCGACGGCCGCGTAACGGAGGAAATGAGAAATGAGCAGATCTTCTAAAAAAGGCCCCTACGTGGACCAGAAGCTCCTGGCAAAGGTCCAGGCCGCCGCGCAGAGCGGCGCGAAGACGCAGATCAAGACCTGGTCCCGCGCCTGCACGATAACCCCCGACTTCGTCGGGCAGACGCTGCTGGTGCACAACGGCCGCAAGTTCCTGCCGGTCTACGTCACCGAGCGCATGGTAGGCCACAAGCTGGGCGAGTTCTCGTTCCCGCGGCTGTTCAAGGGCCACGGCGCCTCGCATACCAAGGAAGCGAACGCCCTGACCTAAGGGACGACAGCCTAATTAACGGAGAGATATTATGGACGCTAAATGCCATCTTAAATACCAGCGCTACGGCCGCCGCAAGGTAGCCCAGCTGCTAGACCAGGTGAGGGGCAAGTCCCTTTACGAGGCCCAGTACATCCTGGCCGCCCTCCCGAGGCGGGCCACCGACGTCGTCGGCAAGGCCATCAAGTCCGCGGGCGCCAACCTGTCGGTCAAGCTCGGCAGGAAGCTGGACCTCAAGCAGGTCTGGGTCACCGAGTGCTTCTCCGACCAGGGGCCGATGAAGTTCCTGCGCCGCGTGCAGCCCGGCCCGCAGGGCCGCGCGATGCCGTTCAAGCGCAAGATGTGCCACATCAGCGTGGTCGTCTCCGACACGAAGAAGAAGTCCAAGGAGAGCAACTAATATGGGTCAGAAAATACATCCCAAGGGCCTCAGGCTCGGCTATATCCAGGACTGGCAGTCCCGCTGGTTCTCGCCCAAGAAGATGCCCGAGCTGATCCGCGAGGACTTCGAGATCCGGCACATGGTGGCCGAGCGCTTCGCCACCGCCTCCGTCAGCACGGTGGACATAGAGCGCGCCGGCGCGTACCTGAAGGTCACGATCCACACCGCCCGCCCGGGCGTGGTGATCGGCCGCAAGGGCGCCGACATCGAGGCCCTGAAGAAGGCCGTCGAGCGCCTGACCCGCCGCAAGGTCTTCATCAACGTCTCCGAGATCAAGATCCCCGAGCTCGACGCCCACCTTGTCGGGCAGAGCGTCGCCCAGCAGCTCGAGAAGCGCATCAGCTTCAAGCGCGCGATCAAGCGCGCGATGGAGCGCACGATGAGCTCCGGCGCCCTGGGCATAAAGGTGATGGCCTCCGGCCGCCTCGGCGGCGCCGAGATCGCCCGCCGCGAGTGGTACCGCAAGGGCCGCGTGCCGCTGCAGACGATATCGGCCGACATCGATTACGGTCTCACCGAGGCTCACACCTCGATGGGCAAGATCGGCATAAAGGTCTGGATCTTCAAGAAGCTGTTCTTCGCGAAGACGCCCCGCGAGCTGCGCGAGCAGCTGATGAAGCTGGAGGCCGAGAACCCCAGCGAGGTCCCGGTGATGGACGAGGCCGCTGCCGCGCGCCGCGAGCAGCCGTCCGCCTGAGAGCTTTAGCCAAGGAGCATAACCATGTTGATGCCTAAGAGAGTCAAGTACCGCAAGCCGCATTCGGCCCCCCGCATAAAGGGCCCCGCGAAGCGCGGCACCACGCTGGCCTTCGGCGAGTACGGTCTGAAGGCGCTGGAGCCCCGCTGGATCACCGCCCGCCAGATAGAGGCCTGCCGCGTCTGCATCGTGCGCTACCTGCGCAAGAAGGGCAAGATCTGGGTCCGCATATTCCCCGACAAGGCCATTACGAAGCATCCCGCCGAGACCCGCATGGGTAAGGGCAAGGGCGCGCCGGACCACTGGGTGGCCGTCGTGAAGCCGGGCCGCATGCTGTTCGAGGTGGAGGGCCTGGACCTGACCACCGCGAAGGAAGCTTTCACCCGCGCCGGCCACAAGCTGCCGATCAAGACGCGCTTCGTCAGCCGCGAGAACTAAAGGAGCCCCTGACCTATGAAAAGAAAAGACAAGGAAAACCTGAGGAACATGGGCGACGCGGAGCTCGCCGCCCAGGCCGCCGACCTCAAGAAGCAGATCTTCCAGATCAAGTTCAAGCGCACCGCCGCCCCGGTAGAGAACCCGGTGCAGCTGCGCACCGCCCGCCGCAAGATAGCGATGATCAAGACCTATCTCCGCGAGCGCGCGATCGCCAAATCCAAGGCCGAGGTGAAGAAATGACCGAGAATACCGAGAGCAGGAACCAGCGCAAGACGCTGCGCGGCGTGGTGGTCTCCGACAAGATGGCCAAGACCCGCGTGATCAGCGTGGACCACACGATCAGCCACAAGGTCTACGACAAGACCCTGCGGCGGCACCGCAAGTTCTACGCCCACGACGAGGCCAACGAGTCCAAGGCCGGCGACCTGGTGGAGATAGCCAGCACCCGCCCGCTGTCTTCGCTCAAGCGCTGGCGCGTCGTCCGCATACTGGAGAAGGCCGCCAGGTAAGGCGGTTCTAAGGGAGAAATATAATGATACAGCTTAGAACCATACTCAACGTCGCCGACAACTCCGGCGCCCGCAAGCTGCAGTGCTTCCACGTCAACGGCGGCAGCTACCGCAAGTACGCCTTCCTGGGCGACACGATAGTGGCCTCCGTGCGCGACGCGATCCCGCACGCCGCCATCAAGAAGGGCGACGTGGTGAAGGCCGTGGTGGTGCGCGTCTCCAAGGAGACCCGCCGCCCCGACGGTTCCTACATACGTTTCGACGACAACGCGGTCTGCGTGATAGACGACAACGGCGAGCCCAAGGGCACGCGCGTTTTCGGCCCGGTGGCCCGCGAGCTGCGCGCGAAGAACTTCCTGAAGATAGTCTCGCTCGCTCCCGAAGTGCTTTAAAAGGCGGAAATTATGCTTAAACTGAAGAAGAAAGACACCGTTATAGTGCTCGCCGGCAGGGACAAGGGCAAGAAGGGCGAGATCAAGGAGATCATGCCCGCCGACCGCAAGGTGGTCGTGATGGGGATCAACATCGTCTCCAAGCACAAGAAGACCACGAAGGACCAGCCCGGCGGCATCCACAAGGTGGAGGCCCCGCTGGCCATCTCCAACGTGCAGCTGGTCTGCCCCAAGTGCGGCAAGCCGGCCCGCGTGAAGGTGACCGTGCAGGGCGGCGAGAAGCTGCGCGCCTGCAAGAAATGCGGCGAAGCGATAGTTTAACGAGGTAACATATGGCGAAGGAAACCCCCAAGGAAGCTACCAAGGAGCAGCAGAAGCCCCGCAAGAAGGAGCACCAGCAGCAGAAGCTGGAGCTCACCGCGGTGCCCAAGGGCGCCGTGGCCCCGATGCCGAAGGGCTACAAGGTCCGCGTCAGCGACCTGTACCGCGAGAAGGTGCAGCCCGCGCTGATGAAGGACTTCAGCCTGAGCTCCCCGATGGCCTGCCCGAAGATGACCAAGATAGTCATCAACATCGGCGTTACCGAGGCCAAGGAGAACATCCAGGCCCTCGACCTCGCGAAAGAGGACCTGATGCTGATCTCCGGCCAGGCCCCGCAGGTGCGCAAGGCCAAGAAGTCCATCTCCAACTTCAAGCTGCGCGAGGGCATGCCGATAGGCGTGCGCGTCACGCTGCGCGGCGCGAGGATGTACGAGTTCTTCGACCGCTTCGTCAGCCTCTCGGTGCCCCGTATCCGCGACTTCCAGGGCTTCGACCCGCGTTTCTTCGACGGGCGCGGCAACCTGAACATCGGCCTCAAGGAGCACCACATCTTCCCCGAGGTCAACATGGAGAAGTCCCCGAAGGCGCGCGGCATGAACATCTCGTTCGTGACCACCGCCGGCGACAACGCGAAGGGCAAGGCGCTGCTCGAGTACCTGGGCATGCCGTTCAAGAAGCCCGAGGCGAAGAAGTAATTTTAAAGGGAACAGGAGAAAGAAATGGCTACATACGCTTGGATGGCGAAGATGCGCAAACCCCAGAAGTTCTCTACGCGCTTCCGCAACCGCTGCCAGATCTGCGGCAGGCCGCGCGGCTACTACCGGGACTTCGGTCTCTGCAGGATCTGCCTGCGCAAGATGGCGCACGAGGGCCTGATCCCCGGCCTGAAGAAGTCCAGCTGGTAACGCGAATTCAAGGAAGGAGAGAAACAATGGATCCCATATCTAACATGCTGTCGGCGATAAAGAACGCCACCTCCAAGAAGAAGGAGCGCGTGGACGTGCCCTTCTCCGGCATCAAGGCCGGGCTGGTGAAGCTGCTCAAGGACGAGGGCTTCGTCTCGAACTTCAAGGTGCTCGACCCCAAGATGGACAAGACGATCGACCGCCGCGGCGTGATCCGCATCACGCTGAAGTACACCAACGACAAGCAGCCCGTGATCAACGGCCTGCGCCGCGTGTCCCGCCCCGGCCTGCGCGTCTACCGCGGCCACGAGGAACTGCCGCGCGTGCGCGCCGCCTTCGGCGTGACGATAGTCTCCACTTCCAGGGGCCTGCTGACCGACTCCGAGGCCAAGAAGCAGAAGCTCGGCGGCGAGGTCGTCTGCCAGGTGTGGTAACGGACAAGCTATAAGAGGTAAAACCATGAGCAGAATCGGAAAGAAACCCATATCGATGCCCGACAAGGTAAAGGCCCGCGTGGACGGCCGCACCGTGCACGTGGAGGGGCCGCTCGGCAAGCTGGACTACAGCCTGCCCGAGGGCATCAACGCCGCCGTCGCCGGCAACGTGATCAACGTCAGCATAGCGCAGGGGGCCGCCGACAAGGCCGCCCTGTTCGGCACCACCCGCGCCCGCATCAACAACATGGTCGCCGGCGTGACCAAGGAGTTCGAGAAGGTGCTCGAGATCAGCGGCGTGGGCTTCAAGGGCTCCGTAGAGGGCAACCGCGTGTCGCTGACGCTCGGCTTCTCCCATCCGGTGCTGATGGACATTCCGAAGGGCATCAAGATGTCCTTCGACCCGAAGCAGACCGTGCTGACGATCAAGGGCATAGACCGCGAGGCCGTGGGCAACCTGGCCGCCCAGATCAAGAGGGTCAAGAAGCCCGAGCCCTACAAGGGCACCGGTATCAAGTACCAGGGCGAGCACATCATCCGCAAGGCCGGCAAGACCGCGGCCGGGGCCGGCGCCGGGGCCGCCAAGAAATAAGGGCGCAAGCACGACAGGAGAACGAGCAATATGATAAGCAAACAGGAAAGATACGAGTTCCGCAAGGTCCGCTCCCGCAACAGGCTGTTCGAGAACGGCATCAAGAGGCCGCGCCTCAGCGTGTACCGCGGCGCCAAGCACCTCTACGCGCAGGTCGTCGACGACGTGAAGGGCACCACCCTCGTCGCGGCCTCCAGCGTGGACAAGGAACTGAAGGGCAAGCTGAAGTCCGGCAAGAGCATCGCCTCCGCGAAGGTCGTAGGGGCTCTGCTGGGCAAGCGCGCCGTGGCGAAGGGCGTGACCGAGGTCTGCTTCGACAGGGGCGGCCGGATATACCACGGCCGCATCAAGGCGCTGGCCGACGCGGCCCGCGAAGCCGGACTGAAATTCTAAGGGAGAAGCCAAAATGCTCAGAAACCAGAAACAGCTCAAGACCAGCAAGGAACTCAGCGCCCAGGGCAAGCCCGCCGGCGAGGCTATGGAGCTCGACCTGACGGACGCGAAGGAAGAGAAGGTCGTCACCGTGGTCATCAACCGCGTCACCAAGGTCGTCAAGGGCGGCAAGCGCTTCTCCTTCAACGCCCTCGTCGTGGTGGGCGACAGCAACGGCAAGGTCGGCGCCGGCCTCGGCAAGTCCAACGAGGTGCAGGGGGCCATCCAGAAGGGCACCGCGGGCGCCCGCAAGGAGATGTTCCAGTTCCCGATCGAGAATTTCACGATCCCGCACGAGGTCGAGGGCAAGTTCGGCTCCGGCAAGGTGTGGATGAAGCCCGCCGTGGGCGGCACCGGCCTGATCGCCGGCGGCGGCGTCCGCGCCGTGCTGGAAGCGGCCGGCGTCAAGAACATCCTGACGAAGAACCTCGGCACCCGCAACGCGTTCAACACGGTCTACGCGACGATCGACGCGCTGAAGAAGCTGCGCACCAGGGACGAGGTCATGAAGCTCCGCGGCAAGGAATAAGGCCGCCCCGGATACCAAAGCATACAGGAGAATAACTATGGTCGCACTCAACAATCTCAAGCCCAAGTACGGTTCCGTGCACAGGAAGAAGCGTCTCGGCACGGGACAGGGTTCCGGTCACGGGCAGACCTCTACCCGCGGCCAGAAAGGCCAGAACTCCACTTCCGGCGGCCCCAAGCCGTCCGGCTTCGAGGGCGGCCAGACCCCGCTGCTGAGGCGCGTTCCGAAGAGCGGCTTCAACAACGTGAAGTTCCGCACCGAATACCAGTGGGTCAACGTCTCCTCGCTGGAGAAATATTTCGCCGCCGGGACTGAAGTCACCCCCGAGGCCATGGTGAAGGCCAGGCTGGTCAAGAAGCCCGAGCTGATAAAGGTGCTGGGCGACGGCGAGCTGAAGAAGGCCCTGAACGTGAAGGCTCACGCTTTCTCCGCCTCCGCCAAGGAGAAGATCGAGAAGGCCGGCGGCAAGGCCGCCCTGATAGAGGCTCCCAAAACGGATAAGAAATAATGCAGCAAATAGCCGATATTTTTAAGATACAGGACCTTAAAAAGCGGATATTCTTCGTGCTCGGGGCGCTGGCCGTCTACCGGCTCGGCGCCTCCATCCCGATACCCGGCATCAACACGGCGGCCCTTCACGCGCTGTTCGAGTCGCAGAAAGGCTCGCTGCTCGGGTTCCTGGACATCTTCTCCGGCGGAGCGCTGGGCAAGTTCTCCATCTTCTCGATGGGCGTGATGCCGTACATCAACGCGTCCATCATCATGAGCCTGGTGCAGGGCGCCCACATCTTCCCCACGCTGGACAGGCTGGCCAAGGAAGGCGAGAGCGGCCGCAAGAAGATAACCCAGTTCTCCCGCTGGTTCACGCTGTTCCTGGCGGCGTTCCAGTCCCTGGGCCTCACGATCGCGCTGACCAAGATGGGCGCCAACGGCGACGGGCCCCAGATAGTGGCCAACCCGACCTTCGGCTTCTACTTCGTCACCGTGCTCACGCTGGTCACCGGCACCATCTTCGTGATGTGGCTGGGCGAGCAGATCACCGAGCGCGGCATAGGCAACGGCATCTCGCTGATCATCTTCGCCGGCATCGTGAACCGGCTGCCCTCCGCCGTGATGGGCATGATCGAGCTGATAAGGATCGACGAAATAAGCCTGATCTCCGGCCTGCTGATCCTGGCGGCGGTCCTGGCCATCATCGCGTTCGTCGTCTGGGTGGAGACCGCCCAGCGCAAGATCCCGGTGCAGTACGCGCAGCGCATGGTGGGCCGCAAGATGTACGGCGGCGCCTCCACGTTCCTGCCGCTGAAGGTCGACCAGAGCGGCGTCATCGCCGTGATCTTCGCGGTGTCGCTGCTCTCCGTGCCGTACACGATAGGCTCCTTCAACCCGCAGGCCGCCTGGGCCCAGAAGCTGATGTCGCTGATGAACCACACCAGCGTGATCTACCAGCTGACCTACGTGGCGCTGATCATCTTCTTCTGCTACTTCTACAACTCCGTCAGCATTAACCCGAAGGACCTGGCCGAGAACATGAAGAAGTGGGGCGGCTTCATCCCTGGCATCCGCCCGGGCGAGCCGACGGCCCAGCACATCGAGTGGGTGCTCAACCGCATCACGCTGGGCGGCGCGCTGTTCGTGGCCGCCATCGCCGTACTGCCCGACTACCTGCGGGCCAGGTTCAACGTGCCGTTCTACTTCGGCGGCACCTCGCTGCTGATCGTGGTGGGCGTGGCGCTGGATACGATAGCGCAGACGGAAGCGCACCTGGTGATGCGCAACTACGAGGGCTTTTACAAGAACTCCAAGGTAAAAGGCCGCTGGTTCAACGTCGGGACCTGACCCGGGCCGCGGCGACCGGCCCGGGAACAGGCTGGAGGGAAGCATGAATATTATCCTGCTGGGGTACCCTGGTTCCGGGAAAGGGACACAGGCCAAGGTTCTTTCTCAGAAGCTGAACATGTTCCACGTCTCCACCGGGGATATCTTCCGGGAGGAGCTGGCGAAGAAGACGCAGCTCGGCCAGGAAGTGGCCGGCTACCTTAACGCCGGACGGCTGGTGCCGGACAAACTGGTCCTGGAAGTCCTGAAGTCCAGGCTGGGCGCTGAGACGCGCGGCCTGCTCTTCGACGGCTTTCCCCGCACCGTGGAACAGGCGGAAGGACTGGACAGCTGGTTCATGTCGCGCGGCCAGGCGATAGACGCCGTCGTCTTCCTCAACGTCACCGAGGAGGAGGTGGCCAGGCGCCTCGGCGCCAGGCGCACCTGCACCGGCTGCGGCAGGATCTATAACACTATTTCGGCCCCGCCGGCCAAGGAGAACGTCTGCGACGCCTGCGGCAAGCCGCTGATGGTCCGCGACGACGACAAGCCGGCGGTAATAGAGCGCAGGCTCCAGGTCTACCGGGACCAGACCGAGCCGCTGCTGGCCTACTACAGGGCCTCCGGCAGTTTTTACGAGGCGGACGGCTCGCAGTCCCCGGAAGCGGTCGCGGAGAAGGTCTCCGCCCTGCTGCGCAAGCCGTGATCGAGATAAAGACCCCGGCGGAGATAGAGAGCATGCGCCGGGCCTCCCGCGTGGTGGCCGAAGTGCTGGCGCAGCTCAAGCCCCTGGTGAAGCCCGGGGTGACCACGGCGGAGCTTGACAAATTCGCGGAGAAGCGCGTGAGGGAGCTGGGAGCGGTGCCCGCCTTCCTCGGCTACCGCGGTTACCCCGCCACGCTGTGCGTCTCCATCAACGAGGAGATAGTCCACGGCATACCCAGCCCGAAGAGGGTGGTCCGGGAGGGCGACATAGTCAGCCTGGACATGGGCGCGGTCTGCGGAGGTTTTTACGGAGACGCGGCCGTTACGGTGGCCGCAGGCGAGATCTCCGGGCAGGCGAGGCGCCTGATGGAGGTCACGAGCGGGTCGCTCGAGGCCGCGCTCTCCAAGGTGAGGGCCGGCGCGCGGCTGGGAGACGTTTCCCGCGCGGTGCAGGAGTACGCGGAGGGCAACGGGATGTCGGTCGTCAGGGAGTTCACCGGCCACGGCATAGGCAGGCATCTCCACGAGGAGCCCTCGATACCGAATTTCGGGAAACCCGGCACCGGGCCGGTCCTGAAGCCGGGTATGACCCTGGCGATAGAGCCGATGCTCTGCCTCGGCAGGGCGGACGTGATAGTGAAGAACGACGGCTGGACGGCCGTCTCGGCGGACGGGAGCCTGGCCGCCCATTACGAGCACACGGTGGCCGTTACGGAGGATGGCTGCGACGTGCTGAGCAGGGCGTAGTTTCGGAGGAAAGCCCTTATTTTGTATAATATATAAATATGTCCGAGAACAGCGACAAGATAGAGCTCGAGGGGATAGTCAAGGAGTCCCTTCCCAACGCCACATTCAAGGTAGAGATAGCCCCCGGCAAGACGATACTCGGCATAATCTCCGGCAAGATGCGCATCCATCATATCAAGATCCTGCCGGGGGACAAGGTGAAGCTGGAGCTCTCGCCCTACGATCTCAGCAAGGGCCGCATAGTTTACAGAGAGAAATAAGCCGCCAGCGCGGCGTAAAACAGTTCAGAGGTGCTTCTAATGAAAGTAAGAGCGAGCGTCAAGAAGATTTGCAATAAGTGCAAAATAGTGAAGCGCAAGGGCGTCGTACGCGTCATCTGCGGCGACCCCCGCCACAAGCAGCGCCAGGGCTGATGCCCCAGGCTGGTGACCAGCGTCATCCGCCGGTGACCGATTACAGCAGCAGCAAGGAGAAAGTATGGCACGTATAGCAGGTGTGGACTTACCGAGAGAGAAAAAGATCAGCGTGGCCCTGGCCTACGTTTACGGCATCGGCCGCCCGCTGGCCGCCAAGATCCTGGCCGCCCTGAGCGCCCAGATCAACCCGGATACCCGGGTGAAGGACCTGAACGAAGACCAGGTCGGTCTGCTTAACTCCGTCATTTCCAAGGAGTACAAGGTGGAGGGCGAGCTCCGCAGGGAGATCACCGCCAACCTGAAGCGCTACGTCGAGATCAACAGCTACCGCGGCTACAGGCACCGCAGGAACCTGCCGGTGCGCGGGCAGCGCACCCGCACCAACGGCCGCACCCGCAGGGGCCGCCGCCGCACGGTAGGCTCCGCCAACAAGGCCGCCTCTCCCACCGGAAAGGCCTAAGCCGCAAGCCCCCGCCGCCGCGGCGGGGGGAGAAAACTAAAAAGGAAGATCCAAGACTATGGCAGAAGAGAACAACAACCAGCAGCCCGAAGGGGCGAAGAAGCCCGAGCAGAAGGCGGCCCCCCGCCGCCGCTACCGCAGCGTGCCGTTCGCCCGCGTGTACGTGAACTGCTCGTTCAACAACACCATCATCACCTTCACCGACGAGAAGGGCGGCGTGATAGCCTGGTCCACCTCCGGCGGCAACGGCTTCCGCGGCACCAAGAAGGGCACGCCGTTCGCGGCGCAGATCACCGCCAGCAAGGCGGCGGCCCGCGCGGCCGAGTACGGCGTGCGCCAGGCCATGGTGTTCGTCAGCGGCCCCGGCCCCGGCCGCGAGACCGCGATCCGCGCCGTCGCGCAGAGCGGCATACACGTGGTGTCTATCAAGGACGTCACCCCGATACCGCACAACGGCTGCAGGCCCCCTAAGGCCCGCCGCGTGTAACGCCAGAGACAAGCAAGGAGACCTTTACAATGTCGAGATATACCGGACCCAGCTGCAAGAAGTGCACGAAAGTCAACCAGAAGCTGTTCCTGAAGGGCACGAAGTGCCATACTAACTGCGCCGTTGACAAGGCGCAGCGCGCCGAGAAGGAGAAGCGCTTCTCCTCCGGCGGCCGCCCGAACAAGATGTCGGACTACGGCAAGCACCTGCGCGAGAAGCAGATCGCCCGCCTCGCGGCCCAGGTCAACGAGGCGCAGTTCAAGCGCTTCTTCTCCAAGGCCTCCAAGGACAAGGGACAGACCGGCGCCGCGCTGCTGCGCTTCCTCGAGGTCAGGCTCGACAACGTCGTGCGCCGGCTCGGCTTCGCGGTCTCGCTGAAGGGCGCCCGCCAGCTGGTCAACCACGGCCATATCTGCGTCAACGGCCGCGTGCTCTCGATCCCCTCCGCCATGCTGAAGCCCGGCGACGAGGTCTCGATCAACCCGGCCAGCCCGAAGATAGCCGATACGCTGCTGGTAAAGCAGGGCCTCGAGCACGCCGAGAAGACCTCTTACCGCCCCAGCTTCCTGTCGTGGGACGCCGGCTCCAAGAAAGGCAAGCTCGTGCGCTGGCCCGACCGCGCGGAGTCCAGCATCTCCGTCGACGAGCAGCTGATAGTCGAATTCTATTCCAAGTAAGCGAGGAGACCGAATGTCAACTTTCTCTAAACAGCTCGTTATCCCCGAAGGCCTCAACGTCGAGGATAAGACCAGGACCGAAAACTACTCCAAGTTCACCGCCGAGCCCTACGAGAAGGGTTACGGCCACACGATAGGCAACTCGCTGCGCCGCATCCTGCTGTCGTCCCTCGAGGGCGCCGCGGTGGTCGCCGTGCGCATCAAGGGAGCCCGCCATGAGTACTCCGCCGTCAACGGCGTGCAGGAGGACGTGGTCAACATCATCCTGAACCTGAAGCGCCTGCGCGTGCGCCTGAAGGGCGAGGGCCCCGAGACGCTGCTGATCAGCGTTAAGGGCAAGAAGGAAGTGAAGGCCTCCGACATCAAGGAGAACGCCAACGTCGAGGTCATCAACAAGGACCTCGTGATCGCGCACGTCGAGTCCGGCGCCGAGTTCGAGGCCGAGCTCGAGATAGCCAAGGGCGCCGGCTACCTGACCTCCGACGAGATCCGCTCCCGGATGAACCTCCCGATGGAGTTCATCCCGATGGACGCGATCTTCTCCCCTATCCAGAAGGTCCATTACACCGTCGAGAACGCCCGCGTGGGCCAGCGCACCGACTACGACAAGCTCGTGCTCGAGGTCTGGACCGACGGGACGATGACGCCGGCCGACGCCGTCTCCAACACCGCGGCGCTGCTGCGCCGCTCGATCATGCCGTTCCTGCCGGCCGAGGAGGCCGCCAAGGAGCCGGTGAAGGCCGAGGACAAGGCCGAGACCGCCGGAGAGTCCTCCTCCAAGCTCGACCAGGGCGTGGAGATGATAGAGCTCTCCTCCCGCGCCTCCAACTGCCTGAAGGTGGCCGGCATCCAGACGATAGGCGAACTGGTCAGCAAGACCGAGGGCGACCTGCTGTCCGTGAAGAACTTCGGCCAGAAGTCGCTGGACGAGATAAAGGAAAAGCTCAAGGAAATGGGCCTTTCCCTCGGGATGAAGTAACTCAACTTACGTCAAGGAACGCATTATGATAAAGAATCTGGGCGCGAGAAAACTTTCCAGGACCGGTTCGCACCGCCGCGCGATGTTCTCCAACATGGCCTCCAGCCTGCTGCTGCACGAGAAGGTGCAGACCACGCTGCCCAAGGCCAAGGAACTGCGCAAGGTGGCCGAGCGCGTGATAGCCGACGCGAAGAACAACCGCCGCGTCGAGGTGCGCCGCGTGATCAAGGACAAGGCCGTCTACCAGAAGGTGTTCGAGGTGATAGCGCCGCGCTACAAGGAACGCGCGGGCGGCTTCACCCGCATCCTGAAACTCGGCCCCCGGAAGGGGGACGCGACGGAAGTCGCGCTGGTGAAGCTGGTCTAAGACAAAAATGTTCGACTATTTCTTCAGCCTGTTCTCGAACGACATCGGCATAGACCTCGGCACCGCGAACACCCTCGTCTACGTCAAGGGCAAGGGCATCGTGCTGCGCGAGCCTTCGGTCGTCGCTATAGACAAGAACAGGCGGAAGGTGCTGGCGGTGGGCGCGGAGGCCAAGCTGATGCTGGGCCGCACCCCGTCCAGCATCACGGCCGTGCGCCCGCTGCGCAACGGCGTGATAGCCGACTTCGAGCTCACGCAGGAGCTGATCAAGTATTTCATCCGCAAGGTGCACAACAGGAGGAGCCTCCTGCACCCCCGCATAGTGATAGGCATCCCCTCGGGCATCACCGAGGTCGAGAAGCGCGCCGTGCAGGAGTCGGCCGAGCAGGCCGGCGCCCGCGAGGTCGCGCTGATAGAGGAGCCCATGGCCGCGGCCATAGGCTCCGACCTGCCCGTCTCGGAGCCGCACGCCAGCATGATCTGCGATATCGGCGGCGGCACCACTGAAGTGGCGGTCATCTCCCTTGGCGGACTCGTGGTCGCCAAATCGCTGGACGTGGCCGGCGACGAAATGGATGACTGCATAGTGCAGTACTTCCGCAGGAAGCATAACCTGGTGATAGGCGAAACTACCGCGGAAGAGGTGAAGATACAGATAGGTTCGGTCTTCCCGCTGAAAGAGGAGAAGACCATAGAAGTGAAGGGCAGGGACCAGGCCAAGGGGCTGCCCAAGACGATTCTTGTGACATCGGAAGAGATAAGGCAGGCCCTGATGGAGCCTGTCCAGCTGATAGTGGACGTGATAAAGCAAGTGCTGGAGGCCACCCCGCCGGAGCTTTCCTCCGACCTCGTGGACCGCGGCATGGTGCTGGCCGGCGGCGGTTCGCTGCTGCGCGGTTTCCCGGAGCTGATCCGCCAGGAGACAGAGCTCCCCGTCCACAGGGCTGCCGATCCTTTGAGCTGCGTCGCCTTGGGCTGCGGAAAATACCTGGAAGAGCTGGACAAGATCCAGCGGCCCGAATCCCTGAACTCTTACCGCTGACGGCCGGCGTCCCGCCCGGCCGCGGTTCCAGGAGGGTCCCCCCGGGGGACTGGCGATGAGCAGAGAGAAAGACGCCGCCAATTACGCTTTAGTTTCCTTCGCCGTTCTGTCGGTCCTCCTCCTTCTTTTCCCCGCTTCCCGCCTGGCCCACACGGCCCGCGTCATAGCCAGCTACAGCCTTTACCCGTCGCTGCATTACGGCGCCAAGTACGCCCATTTCGTCCGCAACGTGCCGTCCAACGTGGTGGCCCTGCTCGAGACCGACCAGGAGAACAGGACCCTGCGCGCCAGGAACAAGGAGCTGGAGCTGCAGCTGCAGCGGGCGGCCGTGATCGAGGCCGACAACGAGCGCCTGGCCGCGGCTATGCGCCTGTCGCGCTACCTCCCGTGGGCCGGGGCGTGGGCCCGCGTGATCAACAAGGACCCCTCCGACTGGTACGGCTCCTTCTTCATAGACAAGGGCTCCGACGACGGCATTGCGGTAAACGACACCGTGCTCGGCCTGCAGGGCGAGAAGGCCGGCCTGGCCGGCCGCGTCTTCGAGGTCTATCCCAAGTTCTCCAAGGTGCTGCTGCTGACCAACCCGTCGGCCTCGGCGGTCTGCTCGATAGCGCCGGCCGGCATGGAGGCGCTCGTGGAGGGCCGCGGCACCTGGCGGCTCAAGATGAACTACGTGCCCGAGGACTCCGGGGTCGCCGAGGGCGCGGAACTGGTGACGGCCAAGGGCGGACTGCTGTTCCCGGCCGGCGTGCCGGTGGGCACGGTGACCAAGGTCTATCCCCGCGAATCCTCGATGAACTTCATCACGGCCGAGGTGCAGCCGCTGGTGAACGTCAACATCCTCAAGGAAGTCTACGTCGTGCGCAGGAAGCTGCCGCTCGAGTTCCCTGAGCGGGCGGGGGACGCCCGATGACCCTGCTGCTGGAAATACTGGTCTACCTCTTCACCGGCGTCTTCTACTGGTGGTGGACGCAGAACCTGACCTTCTTCGGGCTGGCCCCCAACTTCATCTTCGCCGGGGCGCTCTGCGCGGCGATACTCGCGGGCCCGGTCAAGGGCATAGCCTGGGGCTTCTTCCTCGGGCTGTACGCGGACATGCTGGGCTCCGGCCCGCTGGGCGGCTACGCCCTGACCTACACGCTGATGGCCTATATAGTCCACCTGGTCAAGCGCCAGTTCGACATGGACAGCTTCTTTTCCCAGCTGGTGGCCGCGGTCTCGCTTTCCTGGATCAGCATGCTTTTCTACATGGGGCTGAGCCTCGCTTTCGCGAGGATCAACCCGACGGGACTTAAAATTTTCCTGGCGGAACCTTTCCTGAACGCGCTGGCGGTGCCGGCCGTGTTCCAGCTGTTCTACCGGGCCCAGCGGCGGCTGCACGTGCTATGATCGACCGCCAGACCTCGCAGGAAAGGCTCGATCTCCTCTGGGTGCTGGCCTCCTCCGCCGCTCTTATCTTCCTCGTCCGCCTCGTCAGCCTGCAGGTCATCGGCGGCTCCTATTACAGGGAGCTGGCCGAGAAGAACCGTACCCAGGTCATCAGCCAGACGGCCCCGCGCGGGCGCATCTATTCGGCGGACGGCGAGGCCATAGCCACCAGCCGGCCTTCCTTCAGCCTCATCTATTTCCCGGGCCAGACCAAGCCCGGCCCCGAGCTGGACCGCATGGCGCGCTCGCTGGCCGGCCCGCTGCGCGCCGACACGGAGGACCTGCGCAGGACGATAAGCAGGGCCGCCACCAGGGAGACGCCGGTGCGCCTGGCCGAGAACCTGCCGGCCAAGGTGATGCTGGCGCTCTCCGAGCTGAAGGCCGTCTACCCCGGCATAGACATTATCGTCGAAGCGAGGCGCTATTACCCTTTCGGGGCGTACCTCAGTCACCTGGTCGGCTACATAGGCAAGATGGATTCCAGGGACTGGTCCCGCCTCTCCGGGGAGAAGACCTACTCGATGGACTCCCGCCTCGGCAAGGCCGGGCTCGAGAAGACGTACGAGAAGGAACTGAAGGGCAAGGACGGCGGCATCTACCTGGAGGTGGATTCCCGCGGCAAGCTGAACCGCGTGCTCGAGAGCCGCAAGTGGTCGCCGGGGGCCGATATCTACCTGACGATAGATTCCAAGGCCCAGGCGGCCGCCGAGGAAGGCCTGAAGAAGTCCGTCAGCGGCAAGGGCGCCGTGGTGGCCCTGGACCCGCGCACCGGCGCCGTGCTCGCCTTCGCGTCTATGCCGGACTACGACCCCAATATGTTCGTGCTGTCCGGTTCCGAAAAGGAAGGGCTGGCCGCCGGCGAGGTGCTGCCGGAGTTCAACGTGGCCCTGCAGGGCACCTACCCGCCCGGCTCCATCTTCAAGATCGTCACCTCCGCCGCCATACTGGAGAGCGGCCGCGTCTCGCCCGAAGAGCGGGTCTTCTGCCCCGGCTGGTACGACGCCGGCAGCAGGATCTTCAAGTGCTGGGACAAGAAGGGGCACGGCAGGGTGGATTTCATAGAAGGACTGGCCAAGTCCTGCGACGTCTATTATTACACGATGGGGCAGCGGGCCGGCGCGCTGGCCATAGAGAAGTACGCGCGCGCCTTCGGCCTGGGGCGGCCTTCCGGCATCGCGCTGCCCGACGAGAAGTCCGGCAACGTTTTCGGTCCCAGCAAGCGGGCCGACAAGAAGAGCTACTGGTTCATAGGCGATACGCTGAACCTGGCCATCGGGCAGGGCGAGACGCTGGTCACGCCGATGCAGGCCGCCGACATGATAGCCGCGGTGGCCAACGGCGGCGTCTTCCACAGGCCGTATTACGTCGACCGCATAGTCCGCGGCGACGGCCAGGTGCTCAAGCGCTCCAAACCGGAGACCACGGGCGAAGTGGAGCTCAAGGACAGCACCTGGGCGCTTATCCGGGAGGGCCTGCACAGCGTGGTCGACGAAGGCACCGGGCGGGCGGCGCAGATAAAGGGCGCCGAGGTCTACGGCAAGACCGGCACGGCGCAGAACCCGCACGGCAAGGACCACGCCTGGTTCGTCTCCTACGCCACCGTAAACGGCCAGCCGTCCAAGGTGGCCGTGGCCGTGCTGGTGGAACACGGGGAACACGGCGCCTCGGCTGCCGCGCCGATAGCCAAGGCCGTCATAGAGGCAGTCCTCAGGAACGACCTCGCCGTCAAGCAGGCCGGGCCGGCCCCGGCGGGCGCGCCGGCCCCGTCCACGTCGGCCCCGGCGGGCGCGCCGGCGCGGGAGGCCACATGATAGACACGCCCGGAGCTTCGCTGAGGAAGAACAGGATGGACTGGGTCCTGTTCATCGCGGCCATGGCCCTGCTGGCCGTCGGCACCATAGCCATACTTTCCTCGGTCGCCGCCCTGCCGGGCCAGGCGCGCATAGTCCGCGTGCAGTTCACCGCCATCCCGCTGGCGCTGATAACGCTGGCGGCGGTCTGGAGCGTGAATTACCAGGTCTACCAGGACCAGTGGAAATTCGTCTACGGGGCGCTGCTGGTCTTCCTGGCCGGCGTGCTCTTCATCGGCGTAGTGGACAAGGGCGCCCGCTCGTGGTACCGCCTCCCTTTCTTCTCCATACAGCCTTCGGAGTTCTCCCGCGTCGGGCTGATACTGGTGCTGGCGAACTTCCTGGACAAGCGCATGGGCAAGATAAAGGAGCTGAGGACGGTGCTCGGGGCGTTCGCGCTCTGCGTGCCGGTGTTCCTGCTGCTGATAAAGCAGCCGGATTTCTCGGCGATACTGATAACCTTCCCGGTGGCGCTCATCATGCTGTTCGCGGCCGGCGCCAGCGTCTTCCACCTCTCCATCATAGTCGGCTACGCGGTCATCTCCGCCCTCTTCCCGGTGCTGTGGACGATCATAAACCTGAACCCGGAACTGCTGGACAACTCGCTGGTCTCCTATTTCTTCCACCTCTCCGACTCCTGGGCCGGGGCGGCCGCGTTCGTGGCGGCCGCGGCGTTCGGCTTCTGGCTGCTGTGGCGCCTTTCGGTGCAGCTGTACGCGAACCTGTCCGGGGTCTATTTCGCCGGGGCGGCGCTGGTGCTGATACTCGGCTTTTTCTCCGGCGTGATGGTGAAGAACCAGATGAAGGATTACCAGCAGAAGCGCCTGGAGGTCTTCCTGTCCCCGGAATCTGACCCGCGCGGCGCCGGCTACAACCTGCTGCAGGCGCGCATAGCCATAGGCTCCGGGGGCATACTGGGCCGGGGCATCTTCTCCGGCACGCAGTCGCGCCTGGGTTTCGTGCCCGAGAGGCACACCGACTTCATCCTCGCCGTGGTGGGCGAGGAGATGGGCTTCTGGGGCATGCTGCTCGTCACGGGACTGTACGCGCTGCTGATGCGGCGCGTCATGCTGGGCGCGCGGCTGGCGAGGGACCGCTTCGGTTACCTGGTCAACTGCGGGATCTTCGGCATGTTCCTCGTCTATTTCTGCATAAATTTCGGCATGCTGCTGGGGCTGGCCCCGGTGGCGGGCGTGCCGCTGCCGCTGGTCTCGTACGGCGGCTCCAACCTGGTCGCCACGATGATGGCCCTCGGCATAGCCGAATCGGTCTACGCCAGGAGGTACGCGCTGGTCTGACCGGGGGGCCTGTCATTAAGACAACATTATGAACGAAGGACCAAGGTCACGCATAAGGCTCAAGTTCGCGCGCCTAGCCGCGGCGAAGGACACGACGCACCTGGAACAGATAAAGGAACTGCGCTCGCGCGCCGCGCGCTCGGGGCTGAAGTTCTGGCCCGCCAGGATAGGCGGACAGGCGGCGCCGAAGATGGCCTTCGGCCCGGCCGCGTCGGTGGGCCACGAGAGCCTCTGCGAGTACGCCGACCTCTACCTGGAGGAGTTCGCCAGGGAGGACGCGGCCGCCGAGAAGCTCCGCCCGTTCGACGACGAGAATTTCAGGCTGATCTCCGCCAGGCGGGTGCCGGTCTTTTTCCCGGCGATAGAGGCGGCGGTCAACGCGGCGGAGTACTTCATGGAGGCGGATTTCCCGGCCGGTTTCTCGGACGCCGCGGTGGACGCCTTCATGGCCCGCAAGAGCGTGGAGTGGGAGAAGGTGAAGTCCACCGGCGAGCGCAAGACGCTCGACGCCAGGGCCCCGGTACTCTCGGCCTCGTTCGACCGGGAGGCCTCGCTGCTGAAGGTCACGCTGAAGCTGGAGCCCGGCAAGAACATCAAGCCGGAGGTGGCCGCCGAACTGATGGCCGGCGCCCGTCCCGTTTTCAGGCGCATAGTGCGCAGGGAGCTGTACTGGTTCGGCTCGGGAGGCCGGCTGGAAGTTTTTTAGCGATCCCCAAGGAGAGACAATATGACGAACAAGAAAGTAAAAAGAGAGATTTTCGCGAACACCTCGTTCGAGGAGACCCGCATAGCTATACTGGAGGACGGCAAGCTCAGCGAGCTGTTCTGGGAGCGCAGGAGCTCGGGCAACATCGTGGGCAACATCTACAAGGCCCGCGTCGAGAACGTGCTGCCCGGCATCTCGAGCGCGTTCATGGATATAGGCCTCGACAAGAACGCCTATATCTACATTTCCGACGTGCTCGGCAACCAGAAGGACGCGATAGACAAGCTGCTGAAGAAGGACCAGGAGGTCATGGTGCAGGTGACCAAGGACGCCATCGGCACCAAGGGCATGAAGGTCACGATGGACGTCTCGCTGCCCGGCCGCTACCTGGTGCTGACCCCGTTCCAGGACTTCGTCGGCGTGTCCAAGAGCATCGAGGACGACGGGGAGCGCAAGCGCCTGTCCGCGATCATGCGCAAGATAGCCGACTCCAAGATGCTGGGGACCAAGGGCTGCATCGTGCGCACCGAGGCCGAAGGCGCCACCGAGGAGGAGCTGGAGCGCGAGATAAAGTACCTGCTGCGGATGTGGGACACCGTACAGGGCCGCTACGACAGCTCCAGGCCGCCCGCGCTGCTGCACAAGGACCTGGATATGACGATGCAGGTCGCCCGCGACATCCTTTCCGACGAGACCGCGATCTACATGCTCGACAACAGGGACGATTACAACAACGTGGCGGAGCTGGCCGCCAAGATCTCTCCCGACCTGAAGGACCGCGTTAAGTACTACGACAGCAAGACGCCGATCTTCAAGGCCTTCGGCATAGAGAAGGGCATAGAGGAACTGCGCAAGATAAAGGTGCCGCTGCCGAACGGCGGTTCCATCATCATCCAGGAGGCCGAGTCCCTCTGCGCGATAGACGTGAACACCGGCCGCTTCACCGGCAACAAGTCGCAGGAGGAGACCGTCACCGCGACGAACATAGAGGCCGCCCAGGAGGTGGCCAGGCAGCTGCGGCTGCGCAACATCGGCGGCATCATCGTGATAGACTTCATAGACATGAAGAAGGCCTCCAACCGCAGCAAGGTGGTCAGCTCGCTGGAGGCGGCCGTGGCCCGCGACCGGGCCAAGATCCGCATCCTGCCGATCACCAGGCTCGGCCTCGTGGAGATGACCCGAGAGCGCAAGCGCGAGAGCACCAACAGCCTGCTGACCGAGGAGTGCCCCGAGTGCCACGGTTCCGGGCGCGTGCTCTCCAGCGAGAGCATACGCATTCAGATCCAGCGGGAGATACACAACATCACGATGGGCCGTCCCGGCGGCAGCCTCCGGGTGATCACGCACCCCATCCTGGCCGAGGTGCTGAAGAAGAAGCAGGCGATGATGGAGAAGAACGTCCACCGCAGCGTAAAGCTGGCCTCGGACCCGCAGCTCACCTGGGAGGACTACCGGATAATCCTCGAGTAGCGTTGCGCGGGCGGTCCCGGTAATTGTTAAATAGTACGCGGTAAGGGGCGGCGCCCTTTCCCGACGACACGGAGATGAGAGAAATGCTGAAACGCTTATCCATGCTATTGCTTCTCGGGGCGCTCTGCGCGCCGGCCCAGGCCAGGGTGGACCAGATCTCGTACATGAAGAACGGCGTCTACTCCGGCAAGATCGGCACCTACACCCTGGGAGGGGCCAGCTACCTGGACGCCTCCGAGGCGGCGAAGCTGATCGGCGGCAAGATCTACTGGTACCCGGTCTCCGGCAAGCTGCTGCTGCAGATCAAGGGGAAGAGGGTGGTGTTCTTCCTGAAGTCGGACTCGATCACGATCAACGACGAAAAGGTGGAGTACCCGAACCCCATGATAGTCCGCGGCGGCAAGGCCTTCCTCGCGCTCAGCTTCTTCGTCTCCGGCCATTTCTCGGAGGCTTTCGGCTTCAGCCTCGAGTACAACAAGGACGCGGGGACGCTGTCGGCTCAGCGCGCCGTCAACATCACCTCCGTCAACTACTTCTCGCACTCGGACAAGACGCGCATAGTGGTCTACATGGAGGAGCCGCTGGAATGGCAGTCGTCGCAGAAGGAGAACAACCTCTTCAAGGTCAACATCTTCGGCGGCGTGATAGCCCGCGAGGAGAAGCTCTCCATCGGAGACGGCGTGCTGAAAAGCGCCGACCTGATGCAGGAGAACAAGACCGCCCGCCTGGTGCTGGACCCGGACGAGAATTTCGGAGAGGTCAAGGTGTTCAGCCTTTCCGACCCGGACCGCCTGGTGATAGACGTTTCAAAGAAGATCGCCCCCGTCCAGCAGAGCATTGGCGGCACGCCTTCCGCGGGGGCCTCGCCGTCCGCTGCCGTCTCCGGGGCAGCCGATACGGCCGCTGCTGCGGCCGCAGCTCCGGCGGCAGCGGCCGCCGTCGCCGCTTCTATCACCCCGGTGATCTCCCCTTCAGGAGCGGGCGAGGCCGCCCCCGCCCAGCCGTCCCAGCCGCTCCAGCCTTCCGTGCTGCCGGCCATACCGGATAAGATCGAGGTCGGGGCCGGGAAGAAGCGGGTGGTCATAGACGCCGGCCACGGCGGAAAGGACCCCGGCGGCCGCAAACTGTTCGGGCTGAAGGAGAAGGACCTCAACCTCTACGTCGCGCAGGACCTCTACAAGCTGATGAAGGCGGACGACATGTACGACGTGCTGATGACGCGCAACAGCGACGAGTTCATCCCGCTGGCGGACCGCTCGGTCATCGCGAACAATTTCAAGGCGGACATCTTCATCTCCATCCACGCCAACGCCTCCAGCGACCGGCGCGAGAAGGGCTTCGAGATCTACTTCATGTCGGAGAAGGCCTCGGACCCCTGGGCGGCGCAGGTGGCCGACTACGAGAACTCCGTGGTCGGCATGGAGGACGGGGGAGGCCAGCAGGACCCGGCCGCTATGCTGCTGCACTCGATGGCGCGCAACGAGTACCTGAACGAGGGCAGCAAGCTGGCCGGCTTCGTCGGGGCGGAGATGGAGAACCGGACCCCTTTCAGGAACCGGGGCGTCAAGCAGGCGGCCTTCTACGTGCTGCGCGGCACCTACGCGCCGGGCATCCTGGTGGAGATGGGCTTCATGACCAATTCCAACGACCAGAAGAACATGAACAGCGGCAAGGTGCGGGAGAAGATAGCTTCCGCCATCTACCGCGGCGTGCAGGACTACGCCAAGAAAAAGGGATGGAAGTAGCCGGGAGGCCGGAGCTGGCGGCATGAAGCACACTAGGCGGCCGATAGGCATATTCGATTCCGGACTGGGCGGGCTCACCGTCTTCAAGGAACTCCGGGCCATGCTGCCCGGAGAGGACATAATCTATTTCGGGGACACGGCCCGGGTGCCCTACGGCACCAAGTCGCCGGAGGCGGTGAAGGCCTTCTCCCGGGAGATCGCCGCGTTCCTGCTGGGCAGGAAGATAAAGCTCCTGCTGGTGGCCTGCAACACGGCCTCCTCGCTGGCCCTGGAGGAGATCCGCTCGATGTCGCCGGTGCCGGTGCTGGGCGTGATAGCCCCGGGGGCGGGCGCCGCCCTCAGCGAGGCGCCGCACGGCGGCCGCGTGCTGGTCATCGGCACTTCGGCCACGGTGGCCAGCCGGGCCTATTCCCGCGCCCTTTCCGGAGGACGCGTGCGCGTTACGGAAAAGGCGTGCCCGCTGTTCGTGCCGCTGGTGGAGGAGGGCTGGTGCTCCAAGCCGGTGGCCGCCGAGGTGGCGAGGGAATACCTGGCGCCGTTCCGGGGAAAGGCCGACGTGCTGATACTCGGCTGCACGCATTACCCGATGCTCAAGAATGTCATAGCCCGCGTGGTGGGTCCCGACGTGCGGATAATAGACTCCGCCCGGGCGGCGGCGCAGGCCGCCCTCGGCGAGCTGGAGAGGCGCGGCCTGCTGGCCGGCGGGAGCCGCGGCCGCTCCGAGTTCATAGTCAGCGACGCGCCGGAGCGGTTCTCGGCGCTGGCGCTGAAGCTGCTCGGGATAAGGACCGGCAAGGTGAAGGTCAAAAGATTCTGAAGTTCCTTTCGAGGCAGAACGGAGGCAGGATATGAAAAAAGCGTTGGCAGCTGTACTGGCCCTGGCTTGCGCCGGGGTGCTGCTGGCCAAGGACCAGCCGGCCCAGCCCGCGCCCGCGGCGGCGAAGGCCGCGGCGGCCCCGGCCAAGGCTACGGACGACCAGGAAGACAGCGGCGTCCTCATCGACTCTACTAAATACGACGCCGAAGACTCGGACGCAGGCGCGGAGACGCAGGCCTACGGCGCGACCGGGGTGCCGGGGGGGATCCCGACCTCCTACGGCCAGTGCCGGGGGGTAATGAACGAGGGCGGGCGCAGCCTGCTGGTCTTCGAGAGCCTGGACGACGGGACTATCTCCCTCGTGCAGGTGACTTTCGGGAAGGCCGGCGCAGGCTGGAAGCTGGCCGGCCGGATACCCCGCAGCGGCGAGTGAGCCGGGCCGCCCGGCCTGACGTTTCCGCCGCCGCCGGCATAATTGCTAAAATATGCCTGACGGGAGAGCGCCCGCTTTCCCGCCAGGGAGGAAGATATGAAACGCAAGGACCTGGTTAGACATCTCACGAGCAAGGGCTGCGTGCTCTCCCGCGAAGGCGGAAAGTACTCCATCTTCACGAATCCGGTCAACAACAAAGAGGTGCCGGTGACGCGGCACAACGAGATAGCCGACTTCACTGTCCGCAAGATCTGCCGCGACCTCGGCGTGGACCAGCCCTGATGAAGGTCACGGCGGCGGCCCTGATGCTGCTCGCCGCCTGCGCCTGCGCCGCGGCGAAGCTCGACGTCATACAGGTGGGGCCGTGGTTCCAGCCGCGGGACTGGCGTAAGGTGGAGGTTTTCACCTCGCGCGACCAGACCGCCAGGCCCTGGGGCGGGATAGCCATAATACACAGCCCAAGGGTAAAGGCTTCCGGCAGCGAGGCGGCCCTCGAGAGGATGAAGCTGCAGGCCCGCCGGCAGGCCGCGGAACTGGGGGCCGACGCAGTCATAATCTCGGTGGACTCGGCCTCAGCCGGGCCGGAAATGGGGGTCTACGAGGAACCGGAGCTTTTCGTCAGCGCGCTGGCCATCAAATATGTCACAGAGGTCTCTACCCCCGCCGCGAAATGAGGTAAGGATAGCGCTGGACCGCGCCGAAGCCCGCACCTGGCGCGGCCGCGGCATAGTGATAGACCTTTTCCGCTTCTCCAACACGATCTGCGCCCTGCTCGAGAGCGGGCGGTCCGACGTCAGGGTCTACGCAGCGCCCTCCATGGCGCTCGCCGCCAGGCGCGCGACCCCTTCGGCCGACATCTTCTCCGAGATCGCGCTGGGTCCCGGCGTTGAACAGTACGACAACTCGCCCTACGCCGCCCTGCGCGGCTCCGATCCTTCCCGCCCCGCTTTCTCGGTCACCAATTCCGGCTCGCCGGCCGCCGCGTCGCTGCTGCTGGCCGGGGAGATACTGGTCGCCTGCTTCGCCAATTTCCCGGCCTTGGCGGCCTACTGCCTGGCTAAGCCCATGCCCACGCTGATAGTGCCGGCCTGCCTCTTCTACGACGCCGGCCACGTCGAGGACCTGATCTGCGCGCGCGCGCTGACCGAGGAGCTCGAGGGCCGGGACGCGTTCCCGGCGGCGCTGGAGGAGATACACGCCAGCGGCCGGGTGCTGGACTTCCTGGCTTTCAGGCCGGAGACGGGGCGGCGCGACATGGACATGATCCTTAAGAAGGGAACGATGAAGGCCGTACCCGGCATCCGCTTCAAGGCCGGCGCCGGCATAGTCAGGAACGCTGCCGCCTGACGCGGCGCCGCGCCTGGACAGGACATATGACCAAGAAAAAAGCCGTGGTGCTGTTCTCCGGCGGCCTGGATTCCACCACCGCCCTCTGCTGGGCGCTGGACAGGGGCTACGCCTGCGAGGCCGTCTCTTTCGACTACGGGCAGCGCCATTCCCGCGAGAACGCGGCCGCGCGCGCCATAGCCCGGCGGCTGGGCGTGAAGCTCCACGAGATCAAGCTGGACTTTCCCTGGCTGGCGACCAGTTCCCTGGTCAACAGGAGGATGAAGCTGCCGGACCTGCCGGCCGGGGAGATAGGCCGTAAGGGCGATATCCCGTCGACCTACGTTCCCGGGCGCAACCTGGTATTCGCCTCCATCGGCTTCTCGCTGGCGGATTCTTCGGGCGCGGCCGCCGTGGTGCTCGGTCCCAACGTGCTGGACTATTCCGGCTACCCGGACTGCCGGCCAGAATTCTACCGCGCGCTGCAGAAGGCAGCGGCCTTCGGCACCCGCCGGGGCGCCTCCGGGCGGCCGATAAGGATACTCACGCCGCTGATAAGGCTGAGCAAGGCCGGGATAGCCAGGCTCGGCGTCAGGCTCCGGGCCCCGCTGGAGCTGACCTGGTCCTGCTACAGCGGCGGGCGGCGGCCCTGCGGCCGCTGCGACTCCTGCAAGCTGCGGGCCAAGGGCTTCGCCGAGGCAGGGCTGAAGGACCCCGCGCTCTGAACCCCTATGAAACCGCTCACCGCCCCGGTGGCCGAGATCTTCTGCTCGCTGCAGGGCGAAGGCCTTTACGCCGGGCAGCGGCAGGTCTTCCTGCGCTTCGCCGGCTGCAACCTGGACTGCGGCTACTGCGACGAACCGGCCGCCCTGGCCGCGGCCGCGGCGGAAACGCTGTCGGTGGATGAAGCCGCCCGCCGGGTGATAAAGCTGGCCCGCGCCAAGAAGTCCGGGGACGTTTCGCTTACCGGCGGAGAGCCGCTGCTGCGCTGGCGCTTCATAAAGGCGCTGGCCCCGAAGTTTAAAAGGGCGGGGCTCCGCCTGCACCTGGAGACCAATGGGGTCCTTTACCGGGAGTTGGCGAAGCTGCGCCGTTCGGTGGACGTGGTGGCCATGGATATAAAGCTGCCTTCCTCGACGGGACAGCGCGGCTTCTGGACGGCTCATGGCCGCTTCCTGGCCCTGGCTCCGGAAAAGACCTTCATCAAGACGGTGCTGACGTCGGAAAGCACGATGGCGGATTTCGCTAAAGCCGTCAGGCTGGCCGCCGGGGTTCACTCCGAAGTTCCCTTTTTTATACAGCCTGCCACGCGCCGCCGCGGGGTGAGCAGGCCGCCCTCGGAACGTTTCGTGCGCGAGGCGTCGTGTCTAGCGGCGGAGAAGCTGAGGCACGTGACGGTGCTGCCGCAGCAGCACCCAATTTGGGGTGTTAAGTGAGAGTCAGTCCCGGCAGACCGGAACGCAAAACGCGTTCGGCCACACCGTGGCCTCACTCATCATTCAGGCTCGGCGCTATGCAAGCCTCGCCTTCACGAAGGTTTTGCTTATCCGGCCTGCCGTGCCTGACAATGGGCAATGATTTTGTAAATGAGGAAGGGGAGGTCTTATGAGCGAGGGAACGTTTTTGATTGACTGTCCGTGCTGCAAGGCGCGCATAGAGGTGGACCGCAAGACCGGCAAGGTGCTCAGGCACTGGGACAAACCGCAGGTCAAGGAAGGCGGCGACCTGATGGCCGAGGCCATGAAGAAGATGCAGGCCGACAAAAGCCGCCTGGACGACTATTTCAACAACGCCGGCAAGTCCATGGAGGAGAAAAAGAAGGAATTGGAGGAGAAGTTCCAGAAAGAGAAGAAGCGCATAGAGGAGTCCGGGGATACCTCCAGGCCGGAGAATCCGTTCGATTGGGATTGACATATAATATAGATATCAATAAGGGACCCGCGCGCCCGCGCGGGTACATTGGCCCGGTCCCAGGACCGCTAACCCATAGGGCCCAGAAAAGTCTGGGCCCTTTTTTTGTCCCAGCCTGCCTTTACGGCCCTTACGGCGGCGGCTTGAAGG
Organism: bacterium; assembly: GCA_021811405.1. Classification (GTDB taxonomy): domain Bacteria; phylum Elusimicrobiota; class Elusimicrobia; order Elusimicrobiales; family UBA9959; genus UBA9959. The sequence goes on from JAJZOZ010000003.1 coordinate 35,975, forward strand.
CCGTATACTATAGGCATGACGAACAAAAAGACCGCCCTTACCCTGCTCCTCTCCTGCGTCATGTCCCCCGGCTTCGCCGCGGCCCAGGCTTACGGCCCCGCGGCCGCGCAGCTGGGACTGGGCGCGGACACGTACAAGGCTTCCCCCATACCCCAGCCCAAATCGGACGGCGGCGGCGTTCCCCAGCAGTTCTCCGGCCCCGAGCCGGTCTCCTACGCCGGCACCGCCGTAACGCTCTGGCACGCCCTCGGCACCCAGATCTCGGACCTCGGCTGGCTGCCCGGCACCGGGGCCCCTTCCTTCGAGCAGATCTCCGAGCGCGTGATCAAGGCTTCCAAGTCCGAAGCTTTCCCCGCCCGCCGCGCCGGCCAGCCCTCGCTGTTCACGGAGCCCGGCTTCGTCTCTGAGTTCGAGCGCGTCACCGGCGCCGGCTTCACCTCCGCGAACTATGCCCGCTTCCTGATAGACGGCGAGGCCTCCTTCCAGGCCAAGGACGCGCTGATAAAGAGCGCCAAGAAGAGCCTGCTGATCTCCAGCTGGGCCTTCTACGACGATACCACCGGCTACGAAGCCGCCCAGATGCTGATAGCCAAGCACAAGGAGGGCGTGGACGTGAAGGTGATCATCGACGCCACCGTGGCCAACAGCCACGGCAAGAAGGTGGTCAAGATGATGGAGGACGCCGGGATATCCGTGGTGCGCCACAAGGACCTCGAGCGCTCCGGCGACATCTGGCACGTGAAGGTGATGATAGCCGACGACCAGTACGCGGTGGCCGGCGGCATGAACTTCGGCGACGTCTATTCCCACAAGGCCGGCACCATACTCTGGCGCGATACCGACGTGCTGTTCTCCGGCCCTGCCGTGGCCGAGGCCAAGCGCCTGCTGGGCGACGTCTGGAACAGGCAGGTGTCCGCCCGCAAGCTCGGCTTCAAGTCCGTGGACGTGCGCGCTCCCCAGTCCGCGGAGTACGAGGGCGGCTCCGCCCGCGTGGCCGTGGTGCTGCAGAACCCGCCCAAGAGCTCCCCTATCCTGGTCAGCATCGTCAAGGCCATGTACGGCGCCACCCGCAACATCAACATCGAGAACGCCTACTTCGTGGCGGTGCCGGCGGTGACGCAGGCCGTGCTCGAGGCCCGCGCCCGCGGCGTCGAGGTCAATATCCTCACCAACTCCAGCCAGAGCATAGACTCGGAGGGCAAGCCCATAGTGGACGCGATGGCCAAGTGCCTGATACCGCTGCAGAAGGCCGGCGTCAACATCTACCTGAAGCAGGGCGACATGCAGACCCTGCACTCCAAGTTCATGACCGTGGACGGCGAGTTCGCCGACATCGGCTCCTACAACCTGCACCCCCGCGGCGAGCGCATAGACACCGAGGTGAACGTGAACGTCCTCGACCGCGCCTCGGTGGCGCAGCTGGACGCGGCCTTCGCCCGCGACCTGGCCGCCGCCAGGAAGATCAGCGACGCCAGGGAGCTCGAGACCAAGCCGGGCATGGTGTCGCAGATCATGTCGCAGTTCTTCTACGCGCAGCTCGAGCAGCAGGCTCCCGGCGCGGACGGCCTGATACAGGAGCGGTAAGCTCAGCGCAGGCCGGGCGGAGGAGCCGGGGCTATGCCCCGGCTCCTCTTTTTAATGGTAAAACGCGCTCAAAAAATCTAAAATAATATGATGCACAAGGACCTGCAGGAGATACTTATCTCCCCCGAGGAACTCTCTTCCGGCATCGGAAAGCTGGGGGAAAGGATCTCCGCGGACTACGCCGGCCGCTGCCTTACGCTGGTGGGCGTGCTTAAGGGCTCCGTCTTCTTCCTGACGGACCTGGCGCGCCGGATCACCACGGACGTGCGGCTGGACTTCATGATGCTCTCCTCCTATGCCGGCGCGCAGTCCACCGGCGTGGTGCGCATAGCGCTGGACCTCAAGGAGAGCATAGAGGACTCGGACGTGCTGATAGTGGAGGACATCGTGGACTCGGGTCTGACGATGAACTACCTGCTGCCGAACCTGAAGACCCGCCGCCCCCGGTCCCTTGAGATCTGCACCCTGCTGGACAAGCCGAGCCGCCGCAAGGCGCAGGTGCCTATAAAGTACGCCGGCTTCACTATCCCCGACAAGTTCGTCGTCGGCTACGGCCTGGACTATAACGGGATCTACCGCAACCTGCCGTACATAGGCGTGCTGAAGGAAGGAGTCATAGAAGGTAACTGACCATGCCGCTGAAAAAGAATTTAAGACAGCTGTTATTCTGGTTCCTGGCGTTCATGCTGTTCATCGCCGTCTACCAGAACATGAAAGGGGTGGAGCGCGAACGCAACATCCCGTACTCGGAGTTCAAGGCCAAGCTGCGCGACCACCAGATCACCAAGGTCTCCGTCAGCCAGGACAAGATCTCCGGGGACATGGCAGAGGGCGACAAGACGGTCCCCTTCCGGACCATCCCGATGAGCGACCCCAAGCTGATAGAGGACATGGACGCCTCCGGGGTCAAGGAATACAAGGCCGAGGCGGACCGCAGCTGGATAGCCAGCCTGGTGCTGAACGTGGGCTGGATACTGCTCTTCGTGTTCATCTGGTGGTTCCTGTTCATCAGGCAGGCGCAGATGGGCGGCAAACAGGCGATGGCCTTCGGCAAGTCGCGCGCGCGCCAGCAGGACCTGAAGAAGCAGAAGGTGACCTTCAAGGACGTGGCCGGCTGCGACGAGACCAAGGAAGAGCTGAAGGACATAGTCGACTACCTTAAGAACCCCAAGAAATACCAGACGCTGGGCGGCGAGCTGCCCAAGGGCGTGCTGCTTTACGGCCCTCCCGGCACCGGCAAGACGCTGCTCGCGCGGGCGGTGGCGGGCGAGGCCGGCGTACCGTTCTTCACCTCCTCGGGCTCCGAGTTCGTGGAGATGTTCGTGGGCGTGGGCGCCAGCCGCGTGCGCGACCTGTTCGAGCGCGCGAAGAAATCCGCCCCGGCGATAGTGTTCCTGGACGAGCTGGACGCGGTCGGCCGTTCCCGCTTCGCCGGCATAGGCGGCGGCCACGACGAGCGCGAGCAGACGCTGAACCAGCTGCTCGTGGAGCTCGACGGCTTCGAATCCAAGGAAGGCATCATCCTGATAGGCGCGACCAACCGCCCCGACGTGCTGGACAACGCGCTGCTGCGCCCCGGCCGCTTCGACCGCCGCATCAACGTGCCCGTGCCGGATATAAAGGGCCGCCAGGAGATACTGGCCGTGCACGGCGGCAAGGTCAAGCTGGCGTCCGAGGTGGACCTTTCCGTGATAGCCCGCCACACCCCCGGCTTCGTCGGCGCGGACCTCGCCAATATAGTCAACGAAGCGGCTATAATCGCCGCGAAGAAGGAGCAGAAGGTGGTGGACCAGAAGGACCTGGAGGAGGCCATCGAGAAGATGCTGGCCGGCCCGCAGCGCAAGTCCCGCATCATCTCCGACCGCGAGAAGAAGGTAGTGGCCTACCACGAGGCCGGCCACACCCTGGTGGCGAAGACCCTGCCGGGCTGCGACCCGGTGCACAAGGTCTCCATCATCCCGCGCGGCCCGGCGCTCGGCTACACGCTGCAGCTGCCGCTCGAGGACAAGTACCTGACCTCCAAGACCGAGATACTCAACCGCCTCTGCGTGCTGCTGGGCGGCCGCGCCGCCGAGGAGATAGTGATCGGCGAGATCACCACCGGCGCCCACGACGACCTGGCCAAGGTCACTAACTTCGCGCAGAAAATGGTGCTGGAGTTCGGCATGAGCGACAAGATAGGCCCGCTCTCGCTGAAGAAGGACGAGAACGAGGTCTTCCTGGGCCGCGACATAGTCCGCCAGCCCGGCTACTCCAACGAGACGGCCCGCAGCGTGGACGACGAGATCAAGCGCATAGTCAGCGACTGCTACATGAAGGCCAAGGCCGCGCTGACCGGCAACCGGAAGGCCCTGGACGCGATAGCCGCCCGCCTGATTGAGAACGAGGTCGTGGACGCCGAGGAGATCGACAGCATCATCGCGGCGGCGAAGGCGGCTTGACGGGCATAGGCCTCGATGCCGCGCGCGCATAGCGCGGGCCGCCGGGAGCGGCCGGCGCCGGAAGCGAGCTAATGTACTTTAACTACCTGAGGACCCTGGCGGACATCGCGGCGGTATACTACATAGTGTACCGCCTGATCCTGCTGCTGAAAGGCACCAGGGCCATGCAGGTCATCTGGGGCGTCTCCATACTGGCGGTGATAACCGCGCTGGCGCAGCTGCTGCGGCTGTCGGCCACGGTCTGGCTGATGCAGCAGTTCTGGGTGGCCGGCATGGTGCTGCTTATAGTCGTGTTCCAGCCGGAGATCCGCTTCGCGCTGGCCAATATCGGCTCCAACCCGCTGGGCCGCGTGATGGTGTCGCAGGAATACAAGTTCATCGGCGAGATGATGGAAGCCGTGCGCTCCGCCGCCGCCGAGAAGATGGGCATGCTGATAGTGCTGGAACAGGACATGGCCCTGCGCGACATCGTGGAGACCGGCGTGCGCGTGAACGGCGAGATCTCCAAGGAGCTGCTGCTGACCGTCTTCCACGAGAACACGCTGCTGCACGACGGCGCGGCCGTCATAGCCAACAACAGGCTGGTGGCGGCCGGCTGCATCCTGCCGCTGACCGAGCAGCAGGAACTTTCCAAGATCCTGGGCATGCGCCACCGGGCCGCCCTCGGCCTCTCCGAGGTGGCCGACGCCATAATCGTCATCGTCTCCGAGGAGACCGGCGCGCTGGCGGTGGCGCGCAACGGCAAGCTGCAGCAGCACGCGGACCCGAAGGACCTCGAGAGCATGCTGTACCAGCTGTACCGCTCCAAGGCGGAAAAGACGCTGCTGCGCCGCGCCCCGAGGCCGGAAGCCCAGGCGCCGCGCCCCGACAACCAGCCGCAGGCCTGACCGTATGAACGTTCCCGAGCTCTTTACCCGCAACTGGCAGATAAAGCTGCTTTCCCTCATCATCTCCCTGCTCATCTGGTATTTCATCACCGGCGGCAGACCTTAGGCCGGCCCCGGCGGTCCAATAGGTCCATACCGCGCTGGGCCCAATACCTCCCCTGCCGGGGGACTTTCGCCTCTTACCCGTCCTCTCCGCTCCTGCCATAATATAGACAGGAGATACGATGCCCTCATACCTGATAGCCCTCGTTTCCGCCTTCCTTCTTTTCCCGTCGTCCGGCGCCTTCGCCCAGGAGCTCAGGCTGCCGGAGCCCGGGCCTGTCGCGGTGCCCGCGGCCGCCTCCGCTTCCGAGGACGCAGCCGCCCTGGCCGCGGATTACGACGAGCTCTATGCCGCCCTCGAGGCCTACTCCAACGCCGCTTTCTTCTCTCCCCAGTCCAGTCCGCAGTTCCTGGAAGCCTCCGCGGCCGGCCAGTACCTGCGCGCCAGGCTGGAGGAGACGGCGGCCCGCATAGAGCGCGCCTCCGGAGTGCCGTTCGTCCCGCCGGTCTTCCGGGGCGCTGCGCGCGTCTCCTACCGCGTCAGCCGGGAGCTGGACGGGGTGTTCGGCCCCTATTCCCCGGATGCCGGCCGCGGCGGCGCGGAAGGGGAGACCTACGATATCCGGCAGGGCTACTGCCGCGTAAGGTACGTCAAGAACAACGTGCCTTTCCTGGTGCAGTCCGACGCCTTCCTGAAGAAAGGCGAGGTCATCATTACTTTCGACGACGGCCCGGGCCCGCTGACCGACGAGGTCTCCGCCGACATGCGCGGGGCCGGCGTGCCCGCCGTCTTCTTCGTCCTGGGCTCCAAGCTGGGCGCGGAGGGGAAGGAGCGCATCTCCCGGGAGGCCGCCGACGGCCACTCGGTGGCGGTGCACGGCTACTGGCACGCCACGGAGTCCGGCAAGCCGCTTACCGCCTATACGACCGGTAAGATAGTCGAGCAGTTCGGCGGGGTGAAGAACGCCATCCGCCAGGCTTCCGGCTCGACTCCCGCCTTCTTCCGTCCTCCTTACGGGATAATCACGCCGGAGGCCGTGAAGGCCCTGGATTCGGAGCTGGGCCTGGTCCCGGTGGGCTGGACCGTGGACACGCTGGACTGGTCCACCAAGGACCCGGAGCAGCTTTTCCAGAACACGATCTCGCTGATACAGAGGCGCGGCAAGGGCATAGTGCTGATGCACGACATACATCCGCAGAGCCGCACCGCCGTGAAGCGGCTGGTGAAGTGGCTGGCCGAGAACGGCTACAAGACCGTCTCCCCGGACAGGCTGGCGAGGGCTTACAGGGGCAGGTAGCCCGCCGCGCGCCGCGCGGAGGCCGGCCGGGAGCGTCCCGCCGGCCTCCGCTGTTTTCCGGCGGTTCAGATTTACTAGAATCCTAATATGCGCCCGGTTTCCGTCTACGCCCACAGGGGAGGGATGGCCAGGGCCCCGGAGAACACCCTGGCCGCTTTCCGCCGGGCCTATTCCGACGGGGCCGCGGCCATAGAGTGCGACATCCGCCGCACGGCCGACGGCCAGTTCGTCGCCTTCCACGACAGGAACGCCGGCAGGCTCTGCGGGCGCTCCTGGGAGATAGCCCGCGCCTCCTGGGGGCATATCAAGACGCTGCGCGTGGCGGGGCGGGAGCCCATACCCCACCTGGACGACATCCTCAATTTCATGATACTGCGCCCCGGCCTCGAGATGTACTTCGAGCTCTCGCTGGACGGCCCTTCGTACGCGGCCGACCTGGCCCGCCAGATAGAGAGGGCCGGGATGCGGTCCAGGTCCTATCTGCTGGTCTTCTCCAACCGGGCGGGGCAGCTGGCCGCCGCCGCGGAAGCCGTCCCCGGCATAGGCAGGGCGGTCATGCCGCTGTTCCCTTCGGACCTTCTCGGCACGGCCAGGGCGGCCGGGGCCTCCAGGGTCTGCGCCGGCTGGGTGGACTGGCCGCTGACGAAGCAGCTGTTCTATTTCGGCGCCTCGGTCTTCGATCTCCCGCGGCAGATCAAAGAGGCGGCGGCGGAGGGGATAGAGGTCTCCGCCGGCATAGCCAACGGCCCCCGCGACGTGCGGAGGCTGGCGGAGCTGGGCGCCGGGGCCGTCTGGACCGACGACGTCCCGATGGCGGCGAAATATCTCGGCTTATGAAAAAGATAGTGGCCATAAACGGCAGCTACAGGCGCGGCGGGATCATAGACCAGGCCGTGGAGGCCGCCGCCGCCGCGGCCAGGGCCGGCGGGGCCTCGGTGGAGACCGTGCTGCTGGCGGAGAAGAACATAGCGTTCTGCACCAACTGCCGCTCCTGCATGCAGGAGCCAGGCGCCGCGCGCGGCGGCTGCCCGCTGCGCGACGACATGGACGCCATCCTGGACGCCGTGGACGCGGCGGACGGGCTGATATTGGCCGCGCCTGTCAACTGTTTCAACCTGACGGCGGTCTTCAGGAAGTTCATGGAGCGCGGCGGCCCCTACGCCTACTGGCCGTGGGGGGCCAAGGCCCCGGCCATGCGCCTGGCGCCCGGGGCCAGGAAGGCCGTGCTGATAGCCTCGGCGGCCATGCCGGCCCCGTTCGGCAGGCTGTTCACCGGCGCGATGCGGGCGCTAAAGCTCACGGCGGCCGGAACGGGCTCGAAGGTGTCGGGCACGCTTTTTATCGGCCTGTCGGCGATGACGGAAAGGCCGGAACTGGCGGCCGGAGACAGGCGCAGGGCGGAGGCACTTGGCCGCGGGCTTCTCGCTTAAAGGTAGATTATGTTCAAAAAGATACTTCTCGTGGACGACGACCAGCTGGTGCTGAATTCGACCCGCCGCTTCCTGGAGGACAAGGGCTTCAGGGTGGCGCCGGCCGCCAACGGCTCCGAGGCCGTGGAACTGGCGCGGGAATCCCGGCCGGACCTGGTGATCACCGACGCGGAGATGAAGGGGCTCGACGGCTTCACGCTCTGCAAGGCCATCAAGGAGACGGAGGGCTTCTCCGGCATCCCGGTGATCATCGTCTCGGGCCGGAAGATCAGCGAGGACGACGTCCTGGCGGGCTACAACAAAGGCGCCGACGATTATATCCTGAAGCCGTTCTCCTTCCCGGTGCTGCTGGCCAAGATCAAGGCGGTGATGCGCCGTTACGAGGGCGTGGCCGAGAAGACGGACAAGATCAGCAGGCTCGGCATGGTGATAGACCCGTCCGGCCGCACCGTGACGGTGAACGGGGCGCTGGTCGCCCTTACGCGCAAGGAATTCGACCTGCTGATGTCCCTGATAACGGAGGAGGGCAGGCTGCTCTCCGTGCCCTACCTGCTGGAGACGGTGTGGGGCTACGACCCCGCCAGCTACAACGACCCGCATACGGTCGGGGTGCACGTCTCATCGCTGCGCAAGAAGCTGGGCGCCGGGATAGGGGCCCATATCGTCAGCGTCACCGGCCACGGCTATAAATTCGAATAAAGCGATTTGACGCGGATTTGACCATTCCTTGCTGATAGCCGTAACCCCGCTCCGCTAGAATATATTCGCGGAGAAAGGAGGGGGTTATGGAAATCCAGGGCAGAACCATAAAGCTCGCCTTCGCGGCTTCCACGGCCGCGCTGCTCCTGGCCCCGCCCTGTTCGGCCTCCGAGGACGTCTACAGGAAAATGGCGAACGACTTCGCCCGGTACTCCGCCGCCCGCAACGTGCGGAACCTGGCCGTCATCGGCTTCGCCAGGAAGGCCCGCACCTCGCGCGAGGAGAGCGAGTACGTCTCCGAGAAGCTGTTGTCCTCCCTGGTCGCGTCCGGCAAGGTGAACCTGCTGGAGCGCGCGCAGCTCGGCAAGGTGCTGGAGGAGCGCCGCCTGGCGGCCTCCGGCATCACGGACGAGACGGAGGGGGAACGCAAGCGCATCAACCCCAGCGACGCGATAATCGTGGGCACCATCTTCGGCACCCGGGACAAGCTCAAGATCATCGCCAAGATGATCGACCCCCTGACCGGCGAGGTGCTTCACACGGTGGAGGCGCAGGCCGACAGGCAATGGGAACTGATGCCGGACGACCCGGATTTCCAGTTCGAAGTGCCGGACCTGCGCTCGCTGGCGGAGATGTTCCGCGACGAGGACATCCAGCCCCAGCCGGTGGATTTCCGCGACGCCCCGGCGGGTCTGGGCACCGAGACCTGCAACGCCAGGCGCGCGAGGCTGGCGGCCATGCAGAAGGCCGCCCTGGCCGCGAAGGCGAAATACTGGGCGATAAAGATGCGGGACCCTTCCTTTTCCAGCGCCGGGCTCAGGCGCAACCCGGGCGGGGAGATCATGGACAAGGAGGACAGGAAGAAGTTCTACGCGATGCTCAGCGACCTGCACCGCTCCCCCGTCCCGGTCGAGGTTTCCGTTCCCGAGATGAACGCCGTGATAAAGCTGATGGAAGAGGAGGAGCGCGTCTCCGACGACTGCGGGCTGCACTGACGCGCTCCGGGACGGCCGTATGAACGGCAGGGGCGAAATACTGGTGGTGGACGACGATCCTGACATAGCGGAGCTGGTCGCGGCGGGGCTTTCGCGCGCCGGCTACCGGGTCACGCACGCCTGCTGCGGCGAGGAGGCCCTGGAGAAGGTCGGGTCGGCTGAATTCGACCTGGTGCTGCTGGACATCATGATGCCCGGGATGGGCGGCCTGGCGGCCCTCAGGGAGATCCGGAAAGCGGCCCCGGCCGCGGAGGTCGTGATGCTGACGGCCCACGCCTCGCTGGATACCGCGGTGGCGGCCATGCGGCTCGGCGCCTCTGACTATATCAGGAAGCCGTTCACCATCGAGGAGCTGGCCGCCGTGGCGGAGCGGGCCGTGGAGAAGAGGCGCTTCGCCGAGGTGGCCGCGGCCGGTTTCCGCTCCAGGTCGCTCGACGAGGTGGCCGGGCACGCGGCGGCGGCGGCGGCCAGGCTGTTCGGGGGGGAGGAGAGCGCCGTCCTGCTGGAGGAGGGCGGCGGCGAGTTCCGCGTGGCCGGCGCCAGCGGCGGGAACGCGGTCCGCCGCATGGACCTCTACCGCTGCGCGATGTTCCTGCTGGAGGGCTCGGCCGGAGAGCCTCTGGCGCTGGAACCCCCGGCCGAGCCCACGCTCTCCCCGCTTATCGGCGCGGCGGGCCTGGCCTCGGCCCTGTTCGTTCCGCTGATGGAGGAAGGTAAACTTACGGGGGCCGTCTGCGTGCTGCGCCTTGCGGGCGAGCGGCCGTTCAGCGAGGCCGAGGCGGGCAGGGCCAGGCTGTTCGGGCCGCTGGTCGCGCTGGCGCTGCGCAACAGCAGGCTCAGCGGCCAGCTGTGGGAGGCGCGCGAGCAGCTGGTCCAGACTCAGAAGATGGAGGCCCTGGGGCTCCTGGCCAGCCAGATCTCGCACGATTTCAATAATTTGCTCGCCGTGATAATAGGCTCCATGCAGCTGATCATGGAGGGTCCGGACCGCGGCCAGGGGAAGCTGCCGGAAGAGGTGCTGAAAATGGCGCGGGACGCGGAGGTGCTGGTCAAGCAGCTGCTGCAGTTCGCCCGCGGGGCCGAGAGCGAGGCCCGCCCGTCGGACCTCTCCGGCGCCCTCAACGACATGAAGGGGCTGCTGTCCAGGCTGCCTGGCCCGAAGGTCAGCCCGCGCTATTTCCAGGAGGCCGGGCTGCCGCCGGTCAGGATAAAGCCGGTGCACTTCAAGCAGATAGTCCTGAACCTGGTCTCGAACGCCAAGTTCTCGGCCTCGGAGAGCTGCGGGGTGACGGTCTCGCTGCGCCGCGCCGGCGCGGCGGAGCCGCTGCCGCCGGGGATGGAGCGGGAAGGCTGCGTGGTGCTGGAGGTGGCCGACGACGGGCCCGGCATCCCGCGCGAGATAATGCGGTCCATCTTCGAGCCGTTCTTCACCACCAGGGCGGAAGGTAAAGGCACGGGGCTCGGCCTGCACATAGTGCGCACGCTGGTCACCGGGTGCGGGGGGGAGATACTGGCCGGCAACAAGGAAGGCGGCGGCGCGGTGTTCAGGGTCTTCCTGCCGTCAGAAGAGGCTAGGAAGCGATCTTCTCCAGCAGGTCCCTGATCTCGTCTATCCCGAAAGGCTTTATCAGGAAGCCCTCCACCTCCACTCCGGGCAGCAGCGGGCTCTTCAGGTTGGAGACGGAGCCGGTGATGGCCACGATCTTCAGCCCCGGCCGGCGCTCGCGGATCCTCCTGATCACCTCTTCGCCGCGCATGTCCGGCATCTTCAGGTCGCAGATCACGGCGTCGAAGCCCGCGGCCTCCACCGCCGCCAGGGCCTCCCGCCCGCAGGAGGCCTCCGCTATCTCCCAGCCGCGGCTGGCCAGGGCCCGGCGCACGTACTTGCGCACCAGCTCCTCGTCGTCGACTATCAGGACTTTGCCGGGCATGGTCAGGGTACCGGCAGCTCTATGGTGAAGCTGGAGCCCTTTCCCGGGGCCCCTTCCGCGGAGATCCTGCCTTTGTGGGAGTTGATTATCCCCAGGCAGACGGAGAGCCCCAGCCCCGTCCCCTGGCCCACCGGCTTGGTGGTGAAGAAAGGGTCGAACAGCTTGCCGGCTATCTCCGGCTTTATCCCGGCGCCGGTGTCGGAGACCGTGCTGACTACGGCCTCCCCGCGCAGCTCGGTGGCGACCGTCAGCTGGCCGCCGTCGGGCATAGCGTCGCGCGCGTTGGTGAAGAGGTTCAGGTAGACCTGCATCAGCTGCTGGAAATCCGCGCTCACCAGCGGCAGTCCCGGCGCGAGCCTCTTCTCGATGCGGATATGCTGCAGCTCCATCTGGCGCGAGCAGAGCGTCAGGGTCTCCTCTATCACCTCATTGACGCTGCAGGGCTCCATGTGCTCCTTCTCCTGGCGGGAGAACGACAGCAGCGAGACGATGATCTTCTTGCAGCGGAAAACGGCCTTCTCTATGTCCTTCAGGTCGGCGTAGTTCTGGCTGTCCTTCGGCGTGTTCTCCAGCACCAGCTGGGTCAGGCCCAGTATGCCGGACAGCGGGTTGTTGATCTCGTGGGCGAGGCCGCCGGCCAGCTGGCCGAGGGCGGACATCTTCTCCGCCTGGATCAGCTGCTCCTGCGTCTCCCTCAGCCTGCGGTAGAGGCTGGAATTGCGCAGCGCCAGGTTCACCAGCGAACCGAAGATCCTGGCGCGCTGCAGGTCGTCCTCGGTGAAATGCGCCTCGCTGGCCAGGCGGTTGATGTTGATGAGGCCGGTGGGCCTGTTCTCCTCCATCAGCGGCAGGAAGAGCGAGAACTTCACCCCCTCCAGCCCGCCGAGGTCCGCGAAATCTGCGTTCCCGGAAGGGTTCTCCACGAGGATCAGCGGCCTGGGGGCGCCGTCCAGCCGCTCCAGCGTCCGCGCGCACATGGCCAGCCGCTGCTCCTTCACGGGCCCGTCCTCCACTCCGGCCGACACCGCTATGCGCGGCTTGCCGTCCTTGTCCGACAGCACGAGCAGCGACTCCTCCGCCTTGAGGATGCGGGCCACCGAGTCCACTATGACCCGGAGCTGCTCCTCCGGCTTCACGGTGGAGAAGATGGCCCTGGTGATATCGTTGAACCTGCGCTTCTCGAGAGCCCGCTCCACCATCCCCAGCAGCTCCCTGACGTCGAAAGGCTTGTGCAGGTAGTCGAAGGCGCCCTTGCGCAGGCTCTGGATGGCCGTGCCCATGGTGCCGTGGCCCGTGGCGATGATGACCTCTATCTCGGGGTCCAGCTTCTTCAGCTCTCCGAGCGCGGTGATGCCGTCCATGCCCGGCATCTGTATGTCCATGATGGCCAGGTCGAAGTCGCCTTCGGCCGCCAGCTTCACCGCCGTCTCGCCGTCCCCGGCCACGGAGATCCCGTAGCCGTTGGAGGTGAGCGCGTAGGAGATCAGCTCCGCGATCTGGGGTTCGTCGTCCACCACGAGGATGTTGGCTTTGGCGGTCATGATAGTATTGAATTGTATAAAAAAAGACGGGGAGGAAAAGGGGGGCGACAGGGAGTATCCCCCCGGAAGAATTAAGAAAGCCCCTCGCGCGTCCGCCTTTCGAATCCCTCACGCGCGACATAATGATGGCGCGCTCCTCAGCTTTTTAAAGCAAAAAACCCACTTGCGTGGGTTTTTTAAAAAGCTTCGGAGAGGGAGGGATTCGAACCCTCGAGGGTGTTACCCCTACAGGTTTTCGAGACCTGCTGTTTCAACCGCTCACACACCTCTCCACAATGCCGCAGCAGCGGCAAAACTAGATTATATAAAATCGGGAAGCCGGGCGGGCGTCCGGGCGGGAATATTGCTCGGAATTTGAATTGCCCGCCCGACTGCGGAAGAAATATAATCCTATTAATGAGACTGCCGTTCGAAAAACTGGTCCCTTCCCGCGTCAGGCAGGGCGTGAAGTCCCAGGCCTCCGTCCTGTCGGACAACGACCGCCGCCTGCAGGGCGTCTGCGCGCTGCCGGCCGACAAGGCCCTGGCGGAGCTGGGTTCCTCCCCCGCGGGCCTGGCCCCTGGGCAGGCCGCAGCGGCAAGGGAGCGCTGGGGTTTCAACGCGCTGTCCAGGAAAGAGAAGAAATTTTTCGTCTTCGAGATACTCGACCGCTTCAAGAACCCGCTGGCCGTGCAGCTGCTGGTGATTGGCATCATCTCGCTGTGGATCGGAGACGTGCGCTCCGCGGTGGTGGTGGGCGGGATGGTCTTCCTGAGCGTGGTGCTTTCGTACGTGCAGGAGACGCGCTCCGGCAAGGCCGTGGAAGAGCTGCAGAAGATGGTGCAGGCCAACACGCTGGTGCTGCGCGGCGGCAAGGAGACCGAGATCCCCACCGTCGAGCTGGCGCCGGGCGACGTCGTGGTGCTGCACGCCGGCGCGATCATCCCGGCCGACCTGCGGCTGATCTCCGCCAAGGACTTCTTCCTGAGCCAGTCGGCGCTGACCGGGGAGTCCATGCCGATAGAGAAGGCCGCCGAAATTTCCGGCGAGCCGCCCGCCTCGGTCATAGAGCTGCCGAACGCCTGCTTCCAGGGCAGCTACGTGGTCAGCGGCTCCGCGCGCGGCGTGGCCGTCAATACCGGCGAGCGCACCTACCTCGGGTCCATCTCGGCGCGGCTGGCCGGCGAGAAGACGCAGACCAGCTTCGACCGGGGCATCCAGGACTTCACCTGGCTGATGATCCGCTTCATGGTGGTGATGGTCAGCCTCGTGTTCCTGATCGTGGGGCTGACAAAGGGCGACTGGCTGCAGGCGCTGCTGTTCGCGATGTCGGTGGCCGTCGGCCTCACCCCGGAGATGCTGCCGATGATCCTGACGGTGAACCTCTCCAAGGGCGCGCTGGTGATGTCGAAGAAGAAGGTCATCGTAAAGCGTCTCCACTCCATCCAGAACTTCGGCGCGATAGACATACTCTGCACGGACAAGACCGGCACGCTGACGCAGGACCGCATAGTGCTGGAGAGGTTCGTGGACGTGGCCAACCAGCACAGCGACGACGTGCTGCGCTACGCCTACATGAACAGCTACTACCAGACCGGCCTGCGCAACCTGCTCGACCGCGCTATACTCTCGCACACGGACCTCGACGTGGAGCGCAGCTGCCGCAAGGTGGACGAGATCCCGTTCGACTTCCAGCGCAAGAGGATGTCCGTCATCATAGAGTACGAGGGCTCGCACGTGATGATCACGAAGGGCTCGGTGGAGGACATCTACAGCGCCTGCGGCTCCTACCAGCTCGACGACGAGGTGCTGCCGCTGATAGACGTGATCAAGCGCGACCTGATGGAGGAGTACGAAAGGCTCTCCCGCGCGGGCTACCGCGTGCTGGCCGTGGCCTACAAGGAATTCCCGAAGGACAGGACCTCGTTCGGCGCGAAGGACGAGTCCGACCTGGTGCTGCTGGGCTACCTCGCCTTCTTCGATCCGCCGAAGGACTCCGCGGCCCGGGCGCTGGCGGGCCTGGAGCGCATGGGGGTCGGCATAAAGATACTCACCGGCGACAACGAGCTGGTGACGCAGAAGATCTGCAAGGATGTCGGCCTGGGCGAGGGCGGGGTGCTGACCGGGGCGCAGCTGGCGGCGATGAACGAGACCGAGTTCGCCGCCGCGGCCGGGAAGGCCAGGGTGTTCGCCCGGCTCTCCCCGGCGCAGAAGGAGCAGGTGATAGCCGCGCTGCAGAAGGCGGGCCACGTGGTGGGCTTCCTCGGCGACGGCATCAACGACGCGCCCGCGCTGAACCTCGCCGACGTGGGGATCTCGGTGGACACGGCCGTGGACGTGGCCAAGGAATCCGCCGACATCATCCTGCTGGACAAGGACCTCGTGGTGCTCGAGGAGGGCATCATAGAGGGCCGCAAGGTCTTCGGCAACATCACGAAGTACATCAAGATGGGGGCGAGCTCCAACTTCGGCAACATGTTCAGCGTGGTCGGCGCCAGCTACTTCCTGCCTTTTCTGCCGATGCTGCCGATCCAGATCCTGATGAACAACCTGCTCTACGACATCTCGCAGACGGGCATCCCCACCGACAAAGTGGACGAGGAGTACCTGCAGAAGCCCAAGAAGTGGAACATCGGCAACATCAAGAAGTTCATGCTCTTCGTCGGGCCCATCAGCTCCATCTTCGACTACGCCACGTTCTTCCTGATGCTCTACGTCTTCGGCTGCGCGGCCTTCCCGGCCTCGGCGGGCACGCCGCAGGCGGCCTACCTCGAGAAGCTTTTCCACACCGGCTGGTTCGTGGAGTCGCTGCTGACGCAGACCTTCATCGTCTACATCATCCGCACGAAAAAGATCCCCTTCCTGCAGAGCACGCCGAGCATGGGCATGGTCTTCGCCACCGCGATGGCCGTGACGGTGGGCGTGTTCCTGCCGCATACCCACTTCGCCGGCAAGCTGGGCTTCGTGCCGCTGCCGGGCGCCTACTGGCTCTGGATAGCCGGCTTCCTGCTGGCGTACGCCGTGCTGACGCACAACGTCAAGACCTGGTTCTACCGCAAGTTCGGAGACGACTGATGAAAAGCATACTCACCGCGCTTCAGGAAGGCAGGCTGATAGAGCTGCCCGAGACCGACAAGGAAAAGGCCCTGCGCTACCTGGCCACGATACTGGAGGCCATCCCCGACGTCAGCGCCAACGTGGACGTGGCCGAGGGCGTGCTGGAGCGCGAGAAGTCGGCCAACACCGGCATCGGCCGCGGCTGGGCCTGCCCGCACATACGCGTGGACGGGGACGGCGAGCTGTTCTCGGTGCTGGGCTGGAGCCCGGCCGGCATAGACTACGGCGCGCCCGATGGTAACAAGGTGCACCTGCTCGTGATGTACTACATCCCCGGCAACCAGCGGATGGCCTACCTGAAGGAGCTTTCCGGGCTGGCCAAGTCGATACAGGCGGGCCGGGGCATAGAGAACATAGAGAAAGCGGCCGCGCTCAACGACGTGCGCAACGAGCTGCTGAACTGGGTCTCCGCCTCCATAGACACCACGATGCCGCAGGCCAAGGCGCGCATGATCAAGCTGGAGGCGAAGCAGGCCCTGGCGGCCGAGCAGGCGCTGGCCGCCCCGCAGGCGCTGGAGCGGCTCGTCCCGCTCTACCTGCTGGCCGGCGCGGGGCCGAAGCACATAGCCCTGTCCCAGGACGCCGAGCTGGTGAAGCTGCTGGAGGCGGCCGAGATCGGGCCTATCGGGGAAAAGCAGGATTTCGAAGCGGGGTCCTACAAGGTGTTCGTCAGGTCGCGTTCCGCCTACAAGGCCGACCGGGTGCTGTACGACTGCATAGCGGTAAAACGCTGAGCCCGCCGCCGGGAAGCGAAAAAAGACAGCCCCGGGCTGTCTTTTTTCTTTATAAAACCGCGGAGTCTCAGGAATGAAGTTCGAGACTACTTCGCGCAACATCCCGAGGAATCATTATAAATACCGCTTTCGATCCGTTTTAGCGAAGGAGTCCCGCTCTTATCCGCGAGATGTCGTCGCAGGCGTGGCCACGAAGCGCGGCCCCGCACTGCTCCTTGCCGCGAGAAGCGGGGTCCGCAGGCTCGCCCACACGCCGGCCCATTGGTGGGCCGGCTGCGGGCTCGCTCTGCTCCACCATAAGGTGTCCCGCTCTTAAACTGCTTTATAATTATTCCCCGCGCGCACTGCAAAGAAAAGAGCTGAACCTATTATATTACAGATTCGCCCGCGCCGCCAATGGCTTCGGCTGAAGCCACTCGCGGCGCGGGCCTGTTCCTGTTAATGTCAACTGACCTTATGCCGGTGGCCCCGATTTGATAAAACACCGCCCCGGCGTCCGCTTCGCGGCCGCCGCGGCGGTCTTTATGTAATTGTTTGTAGCCACCGGAAGAGGCGGAAACTGCAAAGAACAAGCGGTAGGCCCAGGCCGGCAGCGGCTGGCCGTTTGAGGGCCGCCGCCTCCGGCCTGGCCCGGCTTACAATGTTCCCACCCATTTATGGTACAGCAAAATTACCCACCCGATTTGAGGGAGAAGACTATAGGCGCTTATAAAGTATGTGCTTTCATCACGACATGCCGTTGTCGGGATGCTCTGCTATAATAAGCGTGTTGGGCAACAAAATACCTGCAAGCGTTTATCCTGGGGAAATACGAGTATGGACTTCTCTTTCGCGCAATTCAAGAACAGGTGGGTGGCCTATTTCGACCTTCTTGGCTTTTCAAGCATGGCTTCTAGTAATTCTGATTTTGGACGCCAGTTGGTTCTTGATATATACGCTGAAGTAATCGAAAAGGTGAAAGATGTTTCCAAGGAAGCTGCTGGCCATTCCGCCCCTGTAATGCCAGTCTGGTTCTCGGATAGTTTCCTGATGTATACGCCAGGGGATACTCCGCTGGAATACCGGGCAATAATATCTGCTTCGAAGCGGTTCATCGAAAAGCAGATCCGGGGCGGCATTCCCGCTTGCGGGATTATAGGTTTCGGCGAATTGTTCGCTCATGCCGAGAAAAACGTTTTTATCGGGAAAGTCCTATGCGATGTTGTGCGCCTGGAACAGAACCTGCACTCCGTCGGATTATTTATAAGCGATGACGCGGTTAAAAAGGCAAGGTCCTATAACTTGCAGCCAACGCGGCACGGATTTCAGCCCATGGGGGAAAAGGGATTTGCTTATACGTTTTACGGAGGCCCGGCCAACTTCCGGAATCCTTGCCTTTCAAAGCTTGAGGAAATGCAGAGACTGGCCCCGCCAGCAGCCAAAGACAAATATGAGGGCGTGATAAAACATGTCGAGAAATTTGCCCGCAAAATATGAAACAGAAACTTCAGGACCACCCTATATTTACGGAAGCCTTCAAGGCAACACTTGATTTGTCCGAGGACACACGGTTCCTACTACTGGCCGGGAAATCCACCTACCAAGGGAAAGAGGTTTTGTTTAAAACGCATGTATGGCTCGGGAAGTTCTGCGCGTTCATGGAGCAACTTAAGTATGCGGCAGGGATGCTTTCAAAGTATCGAGGAAGCGCCGCTTCCTCCGGCGCAACGCGGTATGACCATATCCAATACGCGATTGAAAACTTTTATATTCGCTATCCATCGGCGCTGGACAGGGCGCTCCGAGCCGTAAATGAGGCCTTCGGTCTTGGATTTAAACCGCGCAAGTGCCGGTACGATAATGTGACGAATTCTCCCGGGGTTAAGGGAACTTCCGTGGCGGCGGCCCTCACGGTTATCCACGGCACGACCAGGAAGTACAAAAACGAACGCGACATTATCGCCCATTACGGGAATTATGAGGATGATACTTTGCGGGCTATCGGGGCCTATTGTATCGCCAGGAAGATCGACCCGCAAAAATTCTCAAAATGGGATGTCCACAACAAAACCATGGCCGATAGTTATGTTAAGGAAAAGAAACGCGAATTCTTCGGGGATATAGTGGTCCTGGAGAAGTTCCTGTACATCTTTTTTGATGCACTTTCTATAAAAATATCTGGGAGTCAGAATAGCTGATTTATGTGCTGATGTCTTAAAATGCGGATAGACTTCGCGGTCGCCGTCTCCGGCTTGGCCCGCTTTACAACAGATTGTTGGTCTACCAAACGATTATTGTTATAGAATCAGATTGTACGGGGGCCCCATTCTTTCAGAACATTATCTTGGTCGAGGCTTCAAAAGCAGACGAGTCCCTAGACGGTTCCAGGCTTTAAAGAGACTGCACGGAGATTGATAAATGACCAGAGAGACCGAGCTTCTTGAAGAGATCTATGCCGAGTTTATCAATACTGGACAATTCCCCAGGAGGGAATATTTCAGAAATTCACATCACCAGGACCTCGATATTTTAGACAGCCTAGAAACAAAAGGGACTTTCAATAACCGGGATGGTCTATATGCAATACCCATAACTAAGCTTCCCGAGATTAAATATTGGGAATCCGAGAAAGTCCTACCGAATAGAATACTGCCTGTCCTGAAAGAGTTCCGTCTTGAGAACATGGAGAAAGACAGGACCGTCGGGGAAATCGAGCAGGCTCTGGTCGGCACGCCGGGAATAACTTCCAAAGATATTCAACGCGCTATCTATTATCTCCAGGAAGCCTGCTTCTTTGAAAGCTATCAAGGGGGACCGAATGCCGGTGGTTATAAGACTGTTCGCCCTAGGGAAGAAGTCCTGCGTTATTCAACTATTGATAAGCGTATTGAGTCGCTGAAAGGGCAAAGAAAGGCGGCTTCTCCGTTGGCATTCTTGGGGGTCCCTAAAATGATCCAGCCTAAGGGGCCTTCTCTTTGTGCTCCCAACGAGGCTTGGGCGGAAATCCAAAAAGAATATGACTGTAGCAAGGCTAAGTTCGCTCGCCAGATTAATTTTCTGCCGCGCTTCAAAAGAGAGGTCGTAATTCGCGATGTCGCACAGGCATTTAGTTGTTTAAAGGCCGGGTTTTATAAGCCAGCCGCTATATTGGCCGGCGGCGCTATAGAGGAACTGTTGCGGCTCTATTTGAAACACCACGCATTTCCGACCAAGAATAAAACTTTTGAAAACTATATCGATGACTGTGAGCAGCATAAGCTCTTACGGTCAGGAATCGCTCATCTGACCCACGCGGTCAGGAATTTCAGGAATTTCGCCCATTTGGCTAAAGAGATTTCCAAGAAGCGGTCGATTTCAAAATCAATTGCTACTGGCGCAGTAAGCGCGGTCTTCACTATCGTAGGGAATTTTGAAAAGCCGCTCCCGGAGAAGAAGAAGGCGAAAACAATAAAGGGGTCTGGCAGGATATTGCGGTTCAAGATCAAAAAGCACGGAGGGGGAAATGGTTAAGGTAAATATCCAGCAGAAGGACGGACATGTCAGAGTCGAGGTCTTAATTGAGAGGGCCGCCAATGATTCAAAGTGGCATCGCCTTGAGGTCGCCACTAACGACGGCTTCAAATGGGATGCCCCGGTGAAGATCGATCTTCCGAATAGTGATAATTGTGGTGTTACGGACCTGGCCCCTGAATCGGAGCGATTGGTTGTGACATGGGATGGAGAAGTTGTTG
This sequence comes from bacterium, assembly GCA_021811405.1. Lineage (GTDB taxonomy): Bacteria > Elusimicrobiota > Elusimicrobia > Elusimicrobiales > UBA9959 > UBA9959. The sequence goes on from JAJZOZ010000003.1 coordinate 56,363, forward strand.
CGAAAGAGAAGCTGACATTGTCAGACCGAAGTCGGATGATTTCGGCTAAATATGACGTCCAGTGATGGGCGTTGCTCTGAGTGAGTCTCTATGGCAACAATAATCCCGGCTGAAGCATTAAATGCGGCAACGGGTGGAGAGAGAAAACTCTTGCGGAAACTTCATGCCGGGCTGCCGCCGGAATGTCTGCTTTGGCATGGAGTAGAACTGCCGGGGAGTTATCAGGCGGATGTCGTCTGTTATATCCCGGCGCGCGGGCTCATAATCTTCGAGGTGAAGGATTGGGGGCGAGACACGATCCTCACGTGCAATAAAGACGGCTGGGTGATCTGCGACGAGGGCAAGGATAAGGGAGTCAAATCCCCGTTAACTCAGGTCCGCAACTACTTTTATCGGCTCAAAGAACTATTCGAGAAGAAAAATCTGCTTTTGGCTGAAGGAGGCAGCTATAAAGGCAAGTTCAAGATCCCTATTGCTTATGCCGTGGTATTCCCAAACATAAGCCGCGCTGATCTGCCCGAAGGAATCGGGGATGTTCTGCCATACTCCCGCATACTTTCCAGGGAAGATCTGGATGCGCTCGGAGACTCCGTAAAAGGGCCGGAAGCGACGGCTTTCCTGGGCAAGTATTTCAGCGAGCACTTCTGGCCCAATGAAGCGCTGAATGAGAACGAACGCAATATCCTTATCTCGACGATCTACCCGGAAAAGAGCTATTCGCCCAAAAGCAAGAATGGCGCGGTGAATTATTTCCTTGATGGCCGTCAGGCTCAGTTGGTGGAGCGTCTGGAATCGGGGCACCATATCATCCGCGGCATCGCCGGCAGCGGCAAGTCATTGGTGCTTTGTGCTAAAGCGCAGCTTCTGGCCAGAAGCAAACCGGATGCCAAGATCCTGCTGGTCTGCTTCAATACCAGTCTGAAAAGCCAGCTGGATTTTTATCTTCAGAGTTTCAACGGAGATAAATCTTCAAGCACTTCCGGAGTGATACATGTTTTCAACTTTCATAAGTTCATTGACTGGCAGGCCAAAAAAGCCGGGGACGAAGAGGCGTGCCAGAAACATTTGAATGATTCCTGGGAGCATGGCGATGACGACGGGCAAAGCGCCATGCTGGGGGAATATCTGCGGGGGTTGGCTCTCCGGCCGGATACAGTTAAATACGATGCGATCTTGATAGATGAAAGTCAGGACTTCCATTATTCCTGGCTGAAGGGGCTGCGGGCTTTTATCAAGCCGGAACCGCATTTACTTATCCTGGCCGAGGACTTTAACCAGAAAATATACCATCGGAAGTTCACTTACAAGGGCGCAGATATCAATGTCCAGGGCCGGGTCAGGAAACTTCCGATGATCTATCGCAGTACGAGAGAGATAATTGTTCCTGCCATGAGATATCTTCACGGAGAAAAATTCGAGGACAGCGCCAAACAGTATCTGACTATGGAGGATTGCGTTGCCAATAATTCCAGCGGTAATATGCCGGACCTGCGGCTTTTCCCTAATGATGTAGAAGTCTTCAAGTTCATCGTTGATGATATCCGGGCGCAGGTCGAGAATGGCGCAGCCTTTTCGGATATCGGGGTGTTCCACCCTTTCCACAACGGTACTCAGCGGATCGCTGAATATCTGGAAAAGCATGGAATCCCGGTCTACTGGCTTGCCAAGGACAACCTTGCTAAGAAAAATTTCAGCTTGTCGCGGAATGCTGTCGTGGTAAGCACGATCCATTCGGCTAAAGGCTTGGAGTTTGACCATGTCTACTTCTCGGGCATTGAATGTTTCCCTTTGGAAAATCTCAAGCTTACCGAAAGAGAGAATGCCTCAATTGTCTATGTCGGCATGACAAGGGCAAAAAGGCGGGTCGTGCTGATTTCGACCAAAGAAAATCAGACTATTCTGAAGCTGAGGGCGGCCCTGGCTCAATGCGCTGACAATTCGGGGGACATGGCCTTGTAGCGTGATGGCTTTTTGAGTCCGAATGACTCACTAAATATAGCTTTGCCTGTATCGGGCCGGGCGATTATTGTAGAATAATCCCAAGGTTAGGCTATGGGCAACACGATTCTGATCGTTGAAGATGATACGCCACTACGTAAGTCGCTGGTGAAATATTTTTCAGTTTGTGGTTTTACGGTGTATTCCGCCGGCAGTTGCCCGGAGGCCGTAGAACTGGTTTTTCGGCACCTGCCAGATTGTTTCTTGCTCGATTACCACCTTGGCGACGAGACCGCCCTGCTTATCTGCCTCTCCGTGCGCGGCTGCACGCAGCTCCGTGAAGCCCCGATAGTGATATTGAGCGGCGATGAGCAGCAAGTCGCCGACTGCTATGATAGCTGCCAGGCTGATGCCTTCGTGTTGAAAGGACACGGGCACAAGGCGGCTTTGGCCGCGATACAGCGGCAGTTGCGCCGTGTGGGCAAGCCGTGCGAGCCACAACCCTCCGACCTGGTCTTGGACCATAAAGGGCAGCGGGTAATCAGGAACGGGGCAACGCTGGCTAAACTTTCCCCGGAACAGTTCAAACTTTTCTCGTTTCTCTTCGAGAATCGGCCGCGCTGCGTTCCCGGCAGTGAAATTATTGCGCAGGTATTTACCGAACCTCCACGCGACCTGGCGGAAGCGCTTGCCGCTCTGGTGTACAGGCTGCGTCAGACGCTCGGCCATCCCTATGCCCGCAGGATAGCCCGCAAAAAAGGGCGCGGCTGGGCATATATACAGCCGCGGCAGTATACCAAAACGCCTGTTTAGCGGATTTTGTGGCAATTTCCGCAACACGATTTTCCCCGACGTAAAACCCTCTCCAAAATGACGCACGCGCCATTGACAAAGTGGTAACTCTCTGCCAAGATATATCCGGGCACGCGGGGACTTCACTGTGATTTGCATACTTCAGCGGCGGTGCGGCCTGGCCGTGGGGCGGCCATTTGTAACCGGTGAGGGAGCTGATCTGCGCG
>JAJZOZ010000072.1 GCA_021811405.1 bacterium
CATAGTATAAGGCCCGCTTTTTTCACAGTCAAGGCCTGTTTTCCCGCGGCCTGTAAAAATCATTGTTTTTCCAGCGGTTTTCAGGGCTATTATTATATATACCTTTATATTGCCGCTCTTCATCTGACTTCAGCTTGTCCGTCACGCGCCGGTAGAACTCAGCCGCTTTCTTCGCGGCTTCTTCCTGACGCTCGGCGCTCGAGACCGGCGGCAGGTCTTCGGTGATGGTTACCGGCACTTGCCGCGCTGCGCTCCTGTTGCCCACGCGGTCTTCGGCCGCGTACCAGACGGTGTGCGTGCCCGCGTCAAGCGTGAACGGCCCGGTGTAGGTCTGCTCACCGCCGCTATACCCGGGACCGCTCATCGTATATACGATCCTTCCTACCCCGCTGCCCTTTCCGTCGTCCGCCGTGATGCTGAACAGGGACGTTGACGACACGTATATTTGCCGGCCCGCGTCCCATTTCCAACCGGCTATCTCCAGGCTGCTGGCCGGCGCGGTGTTGTCCAGATAGACCATAGAGCTCTTTATGGCTTCCCAATGGCCCAGCCTGTCCAGGCTCCGGTATTTAACCGTATACAGCCCGTCGGGCCCGGCTAGCCGCGCGGGCGGCGTATAAAGCACGTCCGGCACCGCGCCATCCACCGAGTAGCGCGTTTCGGCCACTCCCGAACAGGCGTCGGTGGACGCAAATTGCAGCTGCGTCTCGCCGGTTATGAAGTTAAGCCATATTCCCTCGGCCCCGGGCACGCCGCTTACCATCATCATCATCGAGGCCATTGCCTGCCGCCTGGGAGACCGGCCCGTAGCCGGCTGCGTATACGAGGAGGTGGACCCGGCCAGGAAATAAGTGGTAGTAGCGCTGGAGAGTCCGACATCCGTCATCAGCGGTTCGGGCGGCGGGTCCAGGTACGCCTGGGGGCCCAGCAGGGAGAACTCCGTCGCCGGGGGTGTTTCATCCACTACCGCGGTCTGCGCCTTTGCCGCCTCGGTATTGCCCGCGTTGTCGGAAGACCTGTATGAAATAACATGCTGACCCTCCGCCACCGCCGGGGCGCCCTGGAACAGCCGCTGTATCTCCTCCGGCGTCAGCGCCCTGCCGTACAGGGCCGCTTCGTCTATCAGACCGGTGAAGCTGTATCCCTCCGCAGCGCCTCTTGAGCCGATAAAAGCGGGACCCATAGCGGTTGGGTTCCGGCCGGTGGACGACGGGGAATTATCCAGGTTGCCGTAGACGTAAATGCTGATGTTGCCGTCGGTCCGCCTTGCGGCGCATACGTGATGCCAGCTGTCGTCGTCCACACGGGTATTGCCGTGCACCATGGTACCCCAGCCGCCGGCAGCCTCCTCGACCGCGACCGTGCCGGGGCCGGGGTTCCCCTGCGCCGACAGCTCGAACATAGTCGACGACACGTACGGTTCAACCATCCCGATAATGAACTTCACGTTAGCGGCATTATCCGTGGACGGGGCCTTTATCCAGGCGCACTGGGTCCACTGGTTTACAGGAACCAGTCCGCCGGGCAGCGACACGCCTATGCTGTTCCCGTTGAACTGCAGTGCCGAGCCGTACCTGCCCTGGGGAGCCCAGGCAGTGCCGGGATAGCGTTACCGTTTTCGCGCTTTCCGCGTTCGAAGAGCGGTCCACGCTGAAGTAGTTTATCGCACGGACGCCTTCCTCAGGCTTGAACGGCCCCGCGTACACGGGGTTGGCGCAGGTGCCGCGCGCGGCCTGCGGGTTAAACGGCCCCATGACGCAATTGAAGTCCACCGGCGTATTGATGAAATTGTAGATGCGGGCCACGCCGGAAATGTCGCCGCGCGCGACGAAGTCGTCCGCGTAGAAGTTAACGTACGCCCGCGTGGAGACGTACAGCCGCCCGTCCGCTGCCGTCCAGGTTTTACCCCGGTAACCCGCGTTCGTGCGGGGCGCAGACCTGTCGTCCACGGGCACCATGACCGCGAAAGGCGAGGCCCCCGTGGTGCGCCCCTTCACGCAGCCGCCCGCCAGCTCCACGGTGACGTTCTCCCAGGCGTTGGCGGCGCGGTTCAAATGCCACACCGCGGCGCTGCTTAGCTGCATGTCGGAGAGGCTGGCCGCGTCCAGGCACACCTTCAGCTCCAGGGTGGTGTAGGACGCCTCCACGGAAATGTCCCACGCGTAGTTCTTAGCCACGTGGTGGTCCAGTATCTGCGGGTACTGGCCCCCAGGAGTTATCACCACGGCAACAGGTCTTTAGTTGTGACCCCAAAAAGGCCTCCCCGGCCCTGGGCATTTGTCCTGGGGCCGGGGAGGCTGTGAAAAGAACTCCTTCCTCGAACGTCAGCGTCAGCGGCCGCCGCGTTTCTCCATCCTGTTGCCCTGGCGCTGCATGCGCTCGCCCTTGTTCTCCATGCGCCCGCCCTGGCGCTCCATGCGGCCGCCTTTGCGCTGCATGCGCTCGCCCTGGTCCTGCATGCGCTGTCCCTTGTTCTCCATCCGCTCACCCTTCTGCTCCATGCGGTCGGAGGACCTGTCCAGCCGTTCGGCGGCTTTGTCGTGGCCGAGGGCCTCCTGCCGGTCGCTCTTCTGCTCCATCCTGTCGGCCTTCTGCTGCCACTTGTCGCCGCGTTTTTCAAAGCGCTCCCCGCGGTCCTCGCGGACGTCGCCGCGCTTCTCGAGCCTTTCGCCGCGGTCCTCGCGCCTCTCGCCGTGCTTCTCCAGCCTCTCCCCGCGCTCCTCGCGGCGCTCCCCGCGCTTTTCGAGGCGCTCGCCGCGGGGCTGGCCGCGGTCGCCCTTCCCCGCCGGGATGGCCGGCCTGACGCCGGGGTCCGCGGGCTGCGCGCCGGAATTGGTGACCTCCGGGGGCTGGCCGCTGTTGCCGCCGCCGTTGTCTCCCTGGCCTTTGCCGCCCTTGTCGCCCGGTATGGCCGGTCTTACGCCGGGGTCGGCCGGCTGCGTGCCGGAATTAGTGACTTCCGGCGGCTTGCCGTTGTTCCCGTTGCCGTCCGGATCGCCCTGCGCCGACGCGCAGGCCAGTGCAGAGGCCGTTATCGCGGCGGCCAGTAAAAAGCTGAATTTTCTCATAGTTCCTCCGTAGAACCGCTCTTCCGGGCCGCTCTGCGGCCTTAACGGTATTATACCGAAATCGCGCGGAGAAATACCCGCAGGAAGAACTCAGTCCTCCGGCACCAGCAGCGCCGGCCCGGGCCTGGCCGGCCTTTCGTCCACGGCCAGGGCGGCCAGGAAGATACCGAAGGCGATGAAAGCGGCCGCGTAGAAGACGGACCTGTAGCCGTAGGCGGCCCAGAGCAGGCCGCCGGCCGCCGGCACGGCCATGGACATGGCGTGGTCCATGGTCACGCCCAGCGACAGCGACGGGGCTATATCCTCCTTCTTCTCGGCTATACGGTTGAGATAGGTGGTCCGGGCTATGCGCACGGCGAACATCAGGTTGTCCATTATGAAAAGCGAATAGAGGACCGGCTTGAGGGAGCTGAAACCGAAGCCGGCGCAGATGACCAGCAGGATCAGCGCGTCGGCCAGCAGCACCTTCCGCTCGCCGAAACGGTCCACGATTGCTCCGAGGGCCTGCCTGAAGAGCACCCCCAGGGCGGAGGCGGCCAGCAGCAGCGCGGCCATGACCGCCGGGCTCGCCCCGTAGACGGTGACCAGCACCCACGGCGCGAAGGTGAGGAAGATCTGCTTGCGCGCGCCGAACAGGATGTTCAGCAGGTAATACCACTTGTATTTCCACCTGAACACGAAGCGCTTGCCGCCGGGCACCGATTCCTCTTCCCCTCCCACCCGGTAGAACAGCCAGGCCGAGACCAGGGAGGCCGCCGCGCCCAGCGCGAAGGCCCAGTGGTAGATGCGCGCGCCGGTGGTCTTGGCCAGCACCCAGACGAGCCCCGCCCCGGCTATGCCGGCGAAGTTGGTCATGCCGCTGATCTGGCCCAGCCTGCGCCCGTGGCCGCCGGCCTTGGAGAACCGCAGCCCCATCACGCTCTCCACCGGCATGAACAGGTGGCTGCCGGCGCTCCAGAGCAGCATCCAGAAGACCATCGGGTAGTAACCCGGCGACAGGAAGCCCAGCCCGGCGACGCCCGCGGCGGTCAGCAGGCCGGTGAGGACCGCCCAGAGGCGCACCGGCAGCGCCGCCAGCAGGCCGGTCATGAAGACCACCATGAAGCCGGGCAGTTCGCGCGGGAACTCCAGGAAGCCGCGCTGCTCCGAGCTGAGGCGCAGGGTGTCGTTGAGGTAGTTGTTGAAGGCCGAGGAAAGTATACCGGCGTTGATGCCCAGGAAGAAGACGCCGAGCAGGAAGGCCCTGAAAGCGGGATCGGTCTTGCGCCAGCGGTCGAGCAGGTTGTCCATCCGTATAAATTCTAGCAATTCGGGAAGCGCGGTCCGTCAGCCGGCGAACAGGCTCAGCAGCAGCCTTATGTTGAGATAGGCGACGACAAGTCCGATGAAAGAGAGCAGCGCCGCCATCCAGCGCGGGTTGGCGTGCGCGCCCATGACCTTTCTCGACGAGGTCAGGTAGACCTGCAGGAAGATCGTGAACGGCAGCTGGACGCTTAGCGCCATCTGGGAATAGATCAGGCCCTTGAACGGGTCGCCGATGAAGAGTATCACGGCCAGCGCGGCGATGAAGGAGATATATACGCCCATGCGGCTGTGGCTGTCCTTCAGGTTCAGCGGCTCGCCGTAGAGGCCGGCGAAGATGGAGGCCCCGGCCATGCCGGACGTGACGCTGGAGGAAACGCCGGCGAACAGCAGCGCCAGCGCGAACACCGGCCCGGAATGCCCGCCCAGCAGCGGCGCCAGCATCTCCCGCGCCTGCTGCAGCTCCGAGACCGGCTTGCCGGCCTTGAAGAACGTGGCCGCGGCCATTATTATCATCGCGCTGTTTATCGCCCAGCCCACCAGCATGGACAGCAGCGTGTCGGTGAACTCGAACTTGAGTTGGCGGCGGATGACCTTCTCGTCCTCCAGGTTCCACTGGCGGCTCTGGATGATCTCCGAGTGCAGGAACAGGTTGTGCGGCATCACCACCGCGCCGAGCACGCTCATCACCACCACCATGGAACCGGCCGGGGTGGACGGCACCACCCAGCCGGTCGCGGCCCGTCCCCAGTCCACCGGGGCCAGGCTCAGCTCGTAGATGAAGGACAGCCCGATCAGCGACACGAGGCCGATTATCCACTTCTCGAGCCGTCGGTAGTTGCTGGAGAACAGGAGGTAGACGACCAGCGCGGCCGCCAGGACGGAGCCCAGTTTGACCGGCAAGCCGAACAGCATCTGCAGGGCAATGGCGCCGCCCAGTATTTCGGCCAGGGAGGTGGCCGCGGAAGCCGCCATCGCCGACCACAGCAGCGGCCTGGCGAGCGAAGGCCTCACGTGCTTCTCGGCCGCCTCGCTCAGGCAAAGGCCGCTGGCTATGCCCAGGTGCGCCACGTTGTGCTGCAGGATTATCAGCATCACGGTGGAGAGCGTGACCATCCACAGCAGGGAATAGCCGAACGACGCCCCGGCCGCGAGGTTGGAGGCCCAGTTGCCGGGGTCTATGAAGCCGACGGTGACTATAAGGCCGGGGCCGATGTATTTCAGCAGCTCCAGCCCGCCCTGTATGCGCCGGTGGTTCCTGTTCTTCAGGTCCTCCAGGAATTTGAGCATCGCCGCACATATTATAGAAAAGTCGGGCCGCCCCGTCGTGCGTTCCCGGTTCACCGGGGAAAGTTTTTTAATATATAATCTTTTTAGCCCCGCCGGGCAACGGCGGGGGAAGAACGGGAGGCTACATGGGCGCAAAGACCAGCGCGGAATTCAGGGCGGAGGCCGCCGCGGCCTACGACAAATTCGTTTCGGAGAAGAAGCCGGACCAGCTCCGCGCCCTCTACGACTCCCTGTTCAACCTGAACGCGGCGCTGCGCGAGGAGATGCAGGCGGCCACGGCGGAGACGGTCAAGATACTGATCTCCAAGCTGCAGAAGGGCCTGGCGCCCGCGCCGGACGAGATGGAGTTCATCCGCCTCTGGCTGATAGGGGACGCGGAGGCCTACCTCTCCAGGGAGAACGACCTGCAGAACTGGCTGAAGGAGCTGGAGAGGATCATGAGCGAGGTGTCGGCGGGCGGAGCGCCGGCCAACGTGCGCTCGGCGATGGGCCTGCAGGGCACGGTCGCCGACGCGCTGGGCCTGGTCCCCGGCATCCAGCGCTATTACGAGGCGCAGGACAGGGTAAAGCGCTTCGAGAAGTCCACCGCCTCGCTGGACTCCTCCACGATGCTGCTGATCTCCAACCTGCTCGAGAGCAAGATCAAGTCCGCCAACGACTGAACCCCGGACCGGCACAAAAGAAGAACGGCGCGTTAAAAACGCGCCGTTCTTCTTTTTACGCGGTGAAGCCTAGTTCCAGGCCTTCACGCCCTCGAACATCGGGGCCACGCGCTTCCAGGCCCCGCCCAGGACCACGTCCCCGACCGGCGCCTCGTCCTTGGATTCCCTGTAGGCGATGGTGCTCAGGCCGAAGTTCACCTTGTTGTCCATCTGCGAATAGGCGATGCGGAAATAGCCGTTCTCGCCCCAGCCGGTGTCCCAGCTGTTCTTGACTATGAAGTACTGCCCGGGGTCGTTGTAGCCGACCAGCAGCACCGCGTGCCCGCCGAGGCGCTTGCCGGTGGTGTAGGAATAGACTCCCGTCTTGTAGTGCATGAAGTCCTCGTAGACCATGTAGGCGGTGGGCAGCGGGCCGTACTTCACCAGCGCGGCCTTCAGGGCCTGCACGCTCTGCTTCACCGAGCCGTACGTTCCGATCTTGTAGGAGCGGCCCTGCCAGCCGGCCGCGGCGGAATCGCAGCTGCCGTCGGCGGCGGTGTAGGGATAGTCCTCTTCCGGGGGCAGTCCGGTCTTCGACAGGAAGCCGGCGCTGAGGCGGCCGCCGCTGCAGGAGCCGGCGCCGCTGCAGGAGAGCATCACCTGCTCGGAGAGGTCCAGGTTCATACCCGGCGTGTTCCGCTTGAGCAGGCTGTAAGCCTCCAGGCCGGCGGTCATCGAGAAGGCCCAGCAGGAACCGCATTTCTTCTGGTTCCTGACCGGGGTGACGAAGTCTCCGCCCGCGTCGCGCCAGTCGAAGGCCGGCGGCAGCGGGGTTTCGGCGTCCAGCGCCACGGGTTCGGCGTCGATGGGCTCGAAATTCAGCCCGACGTAATATTTCCAGTTCTCCCGGTCTGCCGAGATGTTGTTCTCGCCGGCGGTCCACTTCGCGCCGGCCTTCTCGATGGCGGCCTGCACCTGGTCTATCTGCTCCTTGACCCCGCCCGAAAGCGCCTGCTGGGCCGAGGCCTGTCCCGCCGCCAGCAGCAGCGCCGCGGCGAGCAAACTGTGTATCTTTTTCATGTATCCTCCCTGAACTCAGACAATTCTAGCGCTTGGGTTGACGGGTGTCAACACCGGAAAAGCTCACAGCCCCAGCTCCCGGGCGGCCTGCGCGCGCCTGTCGGGGTCGAGGAAGGAGCCCTCCACCGCGCAGCGCAGCGTATACCGTATGTCCTCCGCGGTGAGGCCCATGCGGCCGAGCGAAAGCTGGTACTCGTTATTCAGGTCGGTGGCCAGTATCTCGGGATCGTCGGCGCCTATGGAGCATTTCAGACCGGCCTCTATGAACTTCTTCAGCGGGTGGGCCTCCACGGAAGGCACCGCGCGGGTAAGGTAGTTGCTCCACGGGTTGGTCTCCACCGTCACGCCGCCGCCCTTCAGGAGCTCTATCACGCGGCCGGTAGGGTCTTCCGCCGCCTTTACCCCGTGGCCTACGCGCTCAGGCGCCAGCTCCCGCAGCGTCTCCTCGATCTGCGAGTAATGCCCCTCCTCGCCCGAATGCACCGTGAGCGGTATGCCGACGGAGCGCAGCCTGGAGGCCACCCCGCGGAAAAGCCCGGAGGGATGCCCGGCCTCGTCGTCGGCGAGGTCGAACCCTATCACGCTCCTCCTGTTCTTAGCGGCGAAGTCCGCGGTCTTTTCGGCCGACTCCAGGCCGTAGCCGCGCGAGGCGATGAGTATCACGCCGCAGACCATGCGCGAGCTCTTCTCGAAGCGTTCGCAGGCGGAGACTATTACGTCGTGCGCCTTTTGCCAGTCCAGCCCGGCGCCGCCGAGCATGAAGTCCGGGCTGTAGCGCAGCTCCAGCAGGCGGATGTTCTCCTTCCTGTACGCGTCCTCGAGCGCATCGCGTGTTATGCGCTCCACGTCCTCGTACGAGACGAAGCAGGCCTGCGCCAGCGTGAACATCCCCAGCACCTCGGAGAGCGAGGCGCCCGGGGCGCGGAGGCGGTAGACGCGGTCCAGTTCGGCGGGGTCCTCGGAAGGCAGCCGGAGGCCGGCGCGGCGGTGGATGTCCATCAGGGTATCCAGGCGCACGCAGCCCTCGATGTGGCGGTGCAGCTCCGCCTTGGGAGCGGAGGCTATGTCGTTCTCGTCCATGCTGACGGCCGGCCGTTATCTGATATGGAGCGCGTCCACGTATTTGTCGAAGCGCGAGCAGATCTTCGACTTGGTGATAGTGCCGACGCTCTTGGTGCTGAAGTCCTCCACGTTGAAGGAGGACATCACGGTGCCGTAGCTCATCGCGCGGCGGATCACGTCGAAATTCTTCCAGTCGGGGGCGGCCGCTAAGTAGCCCATGAAGCCGCCGGCGAACGTGTCGCCCGCGCCGGTGGGGTCCACCACCTTCTCCACCGGGTGGGCGGGGATGGAGAGCACGTTGTCCTTGAAGAACAGCATCGCGCCGGCGTCGCCGCGCTTGACTATGATGCCGCGGGGGCCCATCTTCATGATCTGCCGCGCCGACTTTATCAGGTTGTACTCGCCGGTCAGCTGGCGGGCCTCCTCCTCGTTGACGAAGAGTATGTCCACCTTCTTCAGCAGCTTCAGCAGCGACGGCTTCTTGAGGCTGATCCAGTAGTTCATCGTGTCGCAGGCCACCAGGCGCGGCCTGCCCATCTGGTCGAGCACCTGGCGCTGCAGGTCCGGGTCTATGTTGGCGAGGAACAGCACGCCGCAGCGGGCGTGGTCGCCGTTGAGCTTGGGCTTGAAGTGCCGGAAGACGTTGAGCTCGGTGGCTATGGTCTCGGCGTTCTTGAAATCCCTGTCGTAGCGGCCCACCCAGTGGAAGGTCTTGCCGGGGTTAACCTCGAGGCCCTCGAGGCAGATGTTGCGGCGCTTCAGGTAGCCGCGGTACTTCTCGGGAAAATCCTCGCCGACGACGCCGACCATCTTGACCGGGCTGAACTGCGAGGCCGAGAGCGAGAAATGAACGGCCGAGCCGCCCAGCGCGCGCTTGGTCCTGCCGTGTATCGTCTCCACCGAATCGAGCGCTACCGAACCCACTACAAGTATGGTGTTCTTCATTTTCTTTTCCGGCTGAAATAATAATAGCCCGGGGAGGGACTATGACCCTATGATACCAAATTAGGGCGGCGGCCGCCCCGGGCCTTCCGCAGGAGGGCCCTGTCCGGGCCGGTCATGCGCGCCGGGTCCAGCAGGCGCGCGAGCTCCGCCTTCCCGAGGCCGCCCTCCTCGCCGAGCTGGTCGGCCACGCCGCGCCCGGCGGCCAGCGCGCGCTTGGCCACGCCGGCCGCGGCCAGGTAGCCTATCGAGGGCGCCAGGGCGGTGGCCAGGCCCATGGAGCGCCGGGCGTAATCGCGGCAGCGCTCCGCGTCGGCCTCTATGCCGTCCACGCAGAGCAGCGCCAGCTGCCGGCAGGCGGCCGTGAGCAGGCCTATGGACTCCAGCAGGTTCTCGGCCATCAGCGGCATCATCACGTTCAGCTCCAGCTGGCCCGCGGCCGCGGCCAGCGACACTCCCAGGTCCAGCCCGGCCGCGTGGAAACAGACCATGTTCGCCATCTCAGGCACCGAGGGATTCACCTTGCCGGGCATTATGGAGCTGCCGGCCTGCACCTCTGGCAGCCTTATCTCCGCCAGGCCGGTGGCCGGCCCGGAAGAGAGCAGCCGCAGGTCGTTGGCCACGCGGCCCAGCTCCACGGCGAAGTCGCGCAGCGCGGAGGAGACCCTGGCCAGCGGGGCCTGCGACTGCATCGCGTGCATCAGGTCTTTCGCCCCCCGCAGCCGGAAGCCGCTCAGCCTGGACAGCTCGCGTACCATGTCCCGGGCGAAGGAAGGATGGGTGTTCATGCCGGTGCCCGCGGCGGAACCGCCTATGCCCAGCTCCTTCAGGTCCTCCGCCGCCCTGCCCACGTTCATCGCCCCGGAGCGCACCGCGGCGGCGTACGCGGCGAACTCGCGTCCCAGCGTCACCGGTACCGCGTCCTGCAAATGCGTGCGGCCGCTCTTCAGCACGCGCGCGAACTTCCGGCCGCGGCCGGCCAGCGAGGCCGCCAGCCTGCCGGCCTCGCGGCGGAAGCCTTTCAAGGCCTCCAGGGCGGCGAGGCGGGCCGCCGTGGGATAGGTGTCGTTGGTGGACTGCCCCATGTTCACGTGATCGTTGGGGGAGAGGACGCCGTAGTCCCCTTTCCCGCGGCCCAGCAGCTCCAGCGCGCGGTTGCAGAGCACCTCGTTGACGTTCATGTTCGTGCTGGTGCCGGCGCCGGCCTGGAACCTGTCCACCACGAACTGGCCGCGCAGCCGGCCGCGCAGCACCTCGTCGGCAGCCCTGCGGATGGCCGCCGCTTTCCGCGCCGGCAGCCTGCCGGCCTTGGCGTTGACGGCGGCGGCGGCCTTCTTCACCAGGCAGTAGGCCGAGACTATGCCGGGCGAGACGGGACGCCCGCTGACAGGGAAGTTGGCGGCAGCGCGGGCGGAATTGATGCCCCAGTAGGCGCCGGCAGGCAGGCGCAGGACGCCCATGGAATCCCTCTCCTCGCGGAAGCCTCCGGAACGGCGGAGCTTCCCGGAACCGGATCTTGACGCTTTTTTCATGGCATACCCCAGGCGGAAGTTTAGAGGAACCTTCCGCGGGAAGGCCCCTTACGCGCTATGATACAATACTTTCAGCGGGCCGGACTCAGGCCCCGCACTTTCAAGGAGCCCGATATCGCTATGAAAAAGATACTCGTCACCGCTTTCGAGCCTTTCGGCGGCCGTTCCGAGAACCCGTCCCTGGCCGTGCTGGCCGGGCTGAAGGCGCCTGAAGGCGCGAAGCTCTTCAGGGCCCGCCTGCCGGTCAGCGGCCGGGCGGTAGGCGGGAAGATCGCCGGGCTTATAGCTAAAGTAAAGCCGGACCTGCTTATCTCCCTCGGCCTGGCGGCCGGAGAGACGGCCGTGCGCGTGGAGCGCTTCGGCCTGAACATAGCGGACTACGGCATCGTCGATAACGCCGGCTGGCGGCCGGAAGGCGAAAAGCTGGACGTAAAAGGCCCCGCCGCTTATTTCGTCACCATAGACCCGATAAAGCTGGCTGCCGCCGTCCGCCGGGCCGGGGCCCCGGCCTACGTCAGCAACCACGCCGGCGGCTACGTCTGCAACACGCTGATGTACTCCGCGCTGCGGGCTATAGAAGCTTCCGGCCTTAAGACTAAATACGCCTTCCTCCACCTGCCCGTCAGCACCGAGATGGCCCTGAAGGAAAAGCCCTGCCGGAACATCTCCCCCTCCCTGCCGCTCGGCCTGCTCTCCAAAGCGGTACAGGCGGCCTTAGGGGCCGCCTGAGCGGGCACCGCGTATCGTTTCCGGATCAGCGCAGCAGCGGCTTGAGGGCCCTCAGGTCGGCCCTGAAGGCCGGCTCTTTTTTCAGGGCTTCGTAGAGAGTATCGGCCAGTAGCTTGCCGGCTTGCGTGTCGGTGGGATGGTGGGCGCCGCCTATGACGCGCAGCAGCGCGCTCTCGTCGGCCTTGGCCAGGAATTCGGCCCGGCGGGAAGGGACCAGGTCGGAAAGGATCAGCGCGAAGAGCCGCGACATGGCCGAATGGCCGCTCGGATAGGAGAGGCCGCGGGCGTTGGGTATGCACGGCTTTACCCGGCTGTCCCTGTCGGCAGGCCGGGGCCTCCGGTAGGCGTCCTTCAGGAAGGTGTGCGCCGCCACGGAATCCTTGCTTACGTTGTTGAAGAACTTTTTGACCTCCGGCGGGGTCGGGGAGCCGAAGGGGCTTATCTTGCCGAAGAAAGTCTCGTAATCGTGGCTCATCTCGGCGCGCGCGGCCGCGCACTGGGCGCCGGTGCGCCTGGCCTGCCAGTCCAGGACGGCCCGGAGATCCTCCCTGTCCTCGTAGGAGCCGTCCGCGGGCGGCGCCGGCACGGCGCGCAGGTCCAGGCCGTCCAGCGAAAGGTAATGAGGCTTCTGCGCGGAGCGGGTTGCGGCCGGCAACGCGGCCGGCAACTCCGGTACCGCCGCGGGGCGGCCGGAGGAAAGCTCTGCGAAAACGCCGGCGCCCGCCCGCAGCGGCAACAGCGCCAGGGAAAGGGAAAGCAGGACGGAACGTAAAGACGCGGACATCGCTTTAATTCTACAAACAGGACCGCCGCCGCGACAGGGCCTTACGGCCTACGCGGGCGGCGGAAAAAGGGCCGCTCCGGCCTTTAATGTACCGCGCTGTTCTCGCGCGGCGCCGGGACGGCGGCCGCGGCCGGGCGGGAAAGGGCTTCCATGGTCTCCTTCACTATCAGGTCGGCCCATTCCTTGCGCAGCTCGGTGGACGGCGGGGGCAGCGTGCGGTGCTCTATATTGAACTCTTCCAGCAGCGAGTTGAGGCGCTCGAAGATGTCGCGGCGGAAATCCTCGCTCTTGGCGTCGCGTATGCCGTCGTCCACCAGCTCGCCCACCATAGGCAGCTTGTAGATGACGTCGTACGGGAAGGTCCCGGCGTAGGCCCGCAGGAAGTCGCGCAGGGCCGGGTTCTCGCCGCAGCGGCGCTCCAGGTACACGAGGTTGTCGAAGACGCTGCGGTCGCAGACCACCACCTGGTAGCCGCGCAGCGTGCCGCGCAGCTCCTCGGTGATGTGCTGCATCATGATGTACATCTGCGCGGGCAGCGTGGTGTTTTCGTTTATCGGGATCCCCTGCTCGAAGGCCGTGGCGGCCAGCTCGGAGAAGACCTTCACCTTGAGCCCGCGCTTCTTCAGCTCGGCGGCCACCTCGTAGCAGAGGGTGGTCTTGCCGGTGCCGTGCGTGGATATCAGCGAGATCTTGTACGGGCGCTTC
>JAJZOZ010000073.1 GCA_021811405.1 bacterium
GCTGATCGTCTACGCTTCGCGCGCGCTACCGCTGCGCCTGCTGCTCAACAGGCTGCGCGCGTCCGCCCTTACCTACGTGGCGCCGCGCGGCCTCATCACTATACTGCTCTTTATGGGCATCCCGCCCGAATTCCGCCTGGCCATGATCCCGGACAGCCTGCTGCTCTGGGCCGTGCTCATCTCCTCGCTGGTGATGACCTGGGGCGTGATAAAGCACTCCGGCGACGAGGACCCGGATCCGCCTGCGGAGCCGGAAGCGGCGTCCGACCCGTATGAGGAAGCCGTTCCTCCTGGACCGCAATAAAAAACCCGGGAACTTCCCCGGGTTTTTTTTGTGCCGCTCTCTCAGCGTTCTTTCCGGTAGCGCCGGATCAGCGCGTTGGTGGAGCCGTCGTGGTTAAGCCGCGGTTCGTCCTTCGCCTCCAGCTCAGGGGCTATGCGCCCGGCCAGCGCCTTACCCAGCTCCACCCCCCACTGGTCGAACGGTCCCACCCTCCAGATCATCCCCTGCGTGAAGACCGAGTGCTCGTAAAGGGCGACCAGCCGCCCCAGCGCGGCCGGCGTGAGCGCGTCGAGCAGCATCGTCGTGGACGGGCGGTTGCCTTCGAAGGTCCTGTGAGGCACCAGCCAGTCCTTAACGCCCTCCGCTTTCAGCTCTTCCGCGGTCTTGCCGAAGGCCAGCGCCTCCGCCTGGGCGAAGACGTTGGCCATCAGCAGGTCGTGGTGACGCCCGAGCCTGTGCCTGGTCTTCGAGAAAGCTATGAAGTCGCAGGGGATCAGCTTGGTCCCCTGGTGTATCAACTGGTAGAAGGAATGCTGGCCGTTGGTGCCCGGCTCGCCCCAGTAGATCTGGCCGGTCTGGTAGTCCACGGCCCGGCCGTCGAGCGTGACCCGCTTGCCGTTGCTCTCCATCGTGAGCTGCTGGAGGTAGGCCGGAAAGCGCTTCAGGTACTGCTCGTAGGGGAGCACGGCGATGCTCTGCGCCCCGAAGAAATCGTTGTACCACAGGCCCAGCAGGCCCATCAGCGCCGGCAGGTTCTCCTCGAAAGGGGCTACGCGGTAATGCTCGTCCATCTCGTAGGCGCCGGCGAGCATTTCGCGGAAATGCTCCGGGCCTATGGCGATCATCGTGGACAGCCCTATGGCCGAGAACATCGAATAACGACCCCCGACCCAGTCCCAGAAGCCGAACATGTTCTCCGTGTCTACGCCGAACTCGGCGACCTTCGCCGCGTTGGTCGACACGGCCACGAAGTGCCTGGCTACGGCGGCCTCGTCCTTGAGCGCCTTCAGCGCCCAGGCGCGGGCGGTCCCCGCGTTGGTCATGGTCTCGAGCGTCGTGAAGGTCTTGGAGGCGACTATGAAGAGCGTCTCGGCGGGGTCCAGGTCCATGACGGCCTCGGCGAAGTCGGTGCCGTCGATGTTGGAGACGAAGCGGAAGGTCAGGCCGCGGTCGCCGTAGTCCTTGAGCGCCTCGTAGGCCATGACCGGGCCCAGGTCGGAGCCGCCTATCCCGATGTTGACTACGTTCTTTACGGGTTTGCCCGTGTGTCCTTTCCACTCCCCGGCGCGGACCTTCCGGGCGAACGTCTCCATCTTCTCCAGCACGGCGTGCACGCGCGGCACCACGTTCTCGCCGTCCACTACTATCGTCGCGCTTTTCGGGGCCCTCAGGGCCGTATGGAGGACGGCGCGGCCTTCGGTGAGGTTGATCCTCTCCCCCGTGAACATGGCCTCTATCTTTTCCCGCAGGCCGGCGGCCTCGGCGAGGTCGCATAGGCGGTTCACGGTCCCGGCGGTTATGCGGTGCTTGGAATAGTCGAAGTAGATCCCCGCGGCCTCGAGCGAGAACTTCTCCGCCCGCCCGGGGTCCCGCGCGAACAGCTCCCGCAGGTGCACGTCCTTGAGCTTGGCGTAATGCGCCTCGAGGGCCTTCCATTCCGGCAGGTCCCGAAGAGATGTCGTGTCCGTCATGTTCCCCCCTTGGTCCTTTCCCAGCCCTTACCTGTTGAGGACGCGCTTGAACTCTTTGGTCAGCGCCGGGACTATCTCGTTCACGTCGCCCACGATGCCGTAGGTGGCCACCTTGAAGATCGGCGCGTCCGGGTCCTTGTTGATGGCGACTATCACCTTGGAGGACTGCATGCCTATCAGGTGCTGTATCTGGCCCGAGATGCCGCAGGCTATGTAGAGCTTAGGGCAGACCGTCTTGCCGGTCTGGCCCACCTGGTGCGAATACGGTATCCAGTCGGCGTCCACCGCGCTGCGGCTGGCGCCTACCGCGCCGCCGAGCACCTTGGCCAGCTCCTCGATCAGGACGAGGTTCTCCTTGCTCCCCATGCCGCGGCCGCCCGAGACAATGATGTCGGCCTCGGAGAGGTTCACCGTGCTGGTGATCTCCTCCACCACGTCCAGCAGCCTCGTGCGGGAGGCGAAGGTCCCCTCCGGATATACCTTGCTGATTATCTCCGCCGAGCGCCCGGGCTGTGCCGGGGCCTCTTTCATAACCTTGTGGCGGACGGTGGCCATCTGCGGCCGGTGGTTGGGCGAGATGATGGTGGCCATTATGTTGCCGCCGAAGGCCGGGCGCGTCTGGAGCAGCAGGCGCTCCTTAGTGTCCACGTCGAGGGCGGTGCAGTCCGCGGTCAGGCCCGCGTTGGTCTTTATGGCCACGCGCGAGATCAGGCTGCGGCCGATCGTGGTGGCGCCGCAGAGCAGGACCTCGGGCTTGTACTCCTCTACCAGCCTGACCAGCACTGAGGTGTAAGGGTCGTCCTGGAAGGATTTGAGCGACGGGTGGTCCACCAGGTACACCTTGTCCGCGCCGCGCTCGCCGAGCTTCTCCGCCGCGTCCACCATGCCGTGGCCGAGCAGGACGGCGCAGAGCTTAACGCCGAGCTTGTCGGCCAGCTTGCGGCCTTCGCCCAGGAGTTCGAAGGAAATGGACTGGACCGCGCCCTTCTTCTGCTCGCAAAAGACCCAGACGTCCTTGTAGGCGGAGAGGTCCTTCGCCGGGCCCTCGGCCTTTTCCATCTCGATGGCCGCGAACTTGCAGGCGGCGACGCACGCTCCGCAGAGCGTGCACTTGGACATGTCTATCACGGCCTTGCGGTCCGCCATGTGGATGGCCCCGAAGGCGCAGGCCTTCACGCAGAGCGTGCAGCCGGTGCATTTTTCCAGGTGTACTTTTATGGAGGCCATTACACTACCTCCCCTTTCAGCAGTTCGACGAGCTCTTTCGCCACCTCTTCGGCGGAGCCGGTTATCATCTCGCCGCCCTTGCGGGGCTCCGGGGAGAATATCTTTACGACGCGGGTCGGGGAGCCCTCGAGGCCTATGGCCGCGGGATCGGCCTCGATGTCGTCCGCGGTCCACCTGGTTATCTTGGCGGACTTGGCGCGCATCATGCCCTTGAGGGAGGGCATGCGCGGGGTGTTGATCTCCTTGACCACGGTGAACAGGCAGGGCAGCGGGGTTTCTACGATGTCGCTGCCTTCCTCGGTCATGCGCTCCACTTTCGCGGCTTTATCGCTGATCTCCGCTATCTTCTTGACGTAGGTTACCTGCGGGATATCGAGATGGGTGGAGATGCCGGGGCCCACCTGGGCGGTGTCGCCGTCGGAAGCCTGCTTGCCGCAGAGTATGACGTCGGCCCCGCCGAGCTTGTCTATCGCGCAGGCGAGCGTGTAGGAGGTGGCCCAGGTGTCGGAGCCGGCGAACTTGCGGTCGCTGACTAGGACGGCCTCGTCGCAGCCCAGGCCTATGGCCTCCTTCAGCGCGGCCTCGGCCTGCGGAGGGCCCATCGTTATGACGGTCACCTTGCCGCCTGCGCGCTCCTTCAGCCGCACGGCTTCCTCTATCGCGTAGGCGTCGAAGGGGTTGATTACGCTTTCTACGCCTTCGCGTATGAGCGTGTTGGTCACCGGGTCTATCCTGACGTCGGTGGTATTGGGAACCTGTTTAATACAGACTATGATGTTCATCGGTTTCTTTCTTCCTTATAAAAACCAGCCCCTTTAGCTGAACGGGGTGCCGGCGCAAGCGTGACGGCGGTGAGTTGTCCCGGAAGGCCTTCGCGGAGGGAGGCGCTTGCGTAAGCGCGCCGACTGCGTGGCTGAAGGCCACTTTCTTGTGAGGAGGGGCGGCCACGGTGTGGCCGACCCCGTGCCTGACGGGACAACTCACCGCCAGGCACTACCTGCCGGCTACTTCTTCAGCGTCTCCTTGATCATGTTCAGCGCTATCACGTTGCGCTGGATCTGGTTGGTGCCCTCGTAGATCTGCGTGATCTTCGCGTCGCGCATGTACTTCTCCACGGGATAGTCGCGCATGTAGCCGTAGCCGCCGAGGATCTGCACCGCGTCGGTGGTCACCCTCATCGCCACGTCGCTGGCGAACAGTTTGGCCATCGCGGATTCCTTGGAGACGCCCTTGGCGCCGGAGTCCACCATGCGCGCCACGGAGTAGGTGAGGGCCCTGGCGGCCTCCACCTGAGTGCCCATGTCGGCCAGCATGTGCTGGATGGCCTGGAAGCTGGAGATCGGCTGGCCGAACTGCACGCGGGTGCGGGAGTACTCCAGCGCGTGGTCCAGCGCGCCCTGCGCTATGCCCACGGCCTGCGCGGCCACGCCGGGGCGGGAGGTGTCGAGCGTCTTCAGCGCCACGATGAACCCCATGCCCTCGCGGGAGATCAGATTGGCCGCCGGGACCTCGCAGTCGGTGAAGATGACCTCGCGCGTGGCGCTGGCGCGTATGCCCATCTTCTTCTCCTTCTTGCCGAACTCCAGGCCCTTCATCCCCTTCTCGACTATGAAGGCGCTGGCGCCGCGGGCGCCCTTGGACTTGTCGGTGATGGCTATCACCGTGTAGATGTCGGCCTCTCCGGCGTTGGTGATCCACTGCTTGACGCCGTTCAGGATGTACTTGTCGCCCTCCTTGCGGGCGGTAGTGCGCATAGAGCCAGCGTCGGAGCCGGCCTCGGCCTCCGTGAGGCAGAACGCGGCCAGCTTCCTGCCGGCGGCTATGTCGGGCAGGTATTTCTTCTTCTGCTCCTCCGAGCCGTGCAGCAGCAGCGGCAGCGTGCCCAGCGCGGTGCCGGCGTAGCCCAGGGCTATGCCGCCGCAGGCCCTGGAAAGCTCCTCGGTCACCAGGCACATCTCCATTATCCCCCCGCCCAGGCCGCCGTAGGCCTCCGGCAGGTAGATGCCGAACAGGTCGCTCTCCGCCAGGGTCTTCATGACCGGCCAGGCGAACTCCTCGCTCTCGTCGTATTGGGCCGCCACGGGCTTGATCTTCTCCTGCGCTATCTTGCGCGCCAGGTCCCGTATCATCACCTGAGACTCGTTGAGTAAATAGTCCATTGTGGCTAACGCTCCTTATTATGACCTGGAAGGCCCCGGCGGGCTCTCCCACGATAATATGGTATCAAAAACTAAAAAGTCCGTGCAATTTTATATTATATATATGCAAAATTTCGGTAACATGGCCCCGGTAGAATAATATTGCGCGCGAATAGCGCCCGTTTTCCGGAGAAACTATGGACATAATGACCTTGATAGGCTTCATACTCGGCGGGGCGGTGGTCGCCTGGGGCGTCTTCTCGTCCGGCATAGGCGACAAGCTGATGGATACGCACGGCATAGTAATCGTGCTGGGCGGCACGCTGGCCGCCACCATAATCAACACCTCCGCCAAGAGGTTCATGGGCGGCCTCAGGGCCCTGGCGGACATCTTCTCCAGCCCTAAGACCCCCTCCGTGGACGAGGCGGTCCGCATGCTGGTCGGCATGGCCGAGACCGCTCAGCGCCAGGGCGGCATCATGGCCATCTCCAACCCGGACCCCGCCTTCGCCGGCGGCTTCCTGAAGAGGGCGGTGGGCGTGGCGATGATAAGCGCCGAGTCCCGCGAGACGCGGGCGATACTGGAGGAGGAGATCCGCCTGCGCCGCCTCGACATACAGGAGGACTCCAACTTCTTCCGCACCGCGGGCGTACTCTCTCCTATGTTCGGACTTATCGGAACGCTGTTCGGCATCATCCAGACCCTGAGCAACATCTCCGACCCCACCACGATAGGCCGCTCGATGGCCGTGGCCATCAGTTCCGCTTTCTTCGGCATCGGCCTGTCCAACCTGCTGTTCGTGCCGGTGGCCAACAAGATCCGCCTGCGCGCCATGGAGGAGACCCTGGTGCTGCAGCTGATACTGGAGGGAGTAATAGACATAATGGGGGGCAAGACCCCCCACCTGATAGACATGCACCTGCGCGGCTACCAGCTCAGGGAGCCCGGCAAGACGGCTCCGAAGGCCTGATATGCGCTTCTACGAACGCGAGGACGAGCTCGAGAACGAGCTGAACCGGGGCGCCCTGTGGGCCGTCACGTACGGCGACATGATGAGCTACCTGATGATCTTCTTCCTGATCATGTTCGCGCTCTACAGCTCGAAGGACATCCGGAGCCAGATGGCCATGAAGGGAGTCGAGGAGACCTTCGGCCAGGATACCGACATCGCCAACACCCTTTTCTCCAAGCACGGCATTCAGCAGATAGCGCAGGTCGAGATCTCCGCCAACAAGATCAGCATCAACTTCGCGGACCCGATACTCTTCGCCCCGGGCAGCGACGTGCTGAAGGAGTCGTCCTACCCCCACCTGCGTCGACTCACCGCGGTCTTCAAGGACCTGCCGAACCCGGTGCAGATCGAAGGGCATACCGACAACAGGCCGCTGGGCAAGTCGTCCAAGTTCAAGTCGAACTGGGAACTTTCCTCCGCCCGCGCATTCTCCGTGCTGCGCTTTTTCCTTAACGAGGGGGTCGCGCCGGAGAAACTGTCCGCAGTGGGTTACGGCGAGTTCAAGCCGATACAGACGAACGACACCCCCGAGGGCAGGGCCAAGAACAGGCGTATCGAGATAAATATAATCAGGCACGAGATCTGACCAGATGAAACTGACGACGCGCTTCCTGCTGATCCTGCTGGGCCTTGCCGTGGTCCCGCTGGTCCTCGCCGTGTCGTGGAACGTCTACCAGTACAACTCCTCCGTCGCCAGCTACTTCGACCTGCACAAGGCCCTTTCCCGCCTGACGGCGGCCAACATCGAGGAGTGGCTGGGCAACACCAACCGCAACCTCGCCTTCCTCTACGAGCTCGAGAACCCCCTGCGCAAGAAGGCGGGCGTCGACGAGAACCAGGTCATCCGGCAGGCGGCCCGCATAAATTCCGAGATAATGTCGCTCTCCCTGATGGCGCCCGACGGCACCGAGACCTTCTTCCTGCAGAGCGAAAAGGTCAAGGAGAAGAGTTCTCTCGCGGCCCTGGAGAAACCGCTGATCGCCAAGGCGGCGGACAGCGGCGTCGCCTCCCCCGGCGATCCCATATGCGTGAAGGGCCAGGCCTATTTCCCCCTCGCCTATCCGCTGATAGACGGCCGGGTGGTGGTCTTCCATTTCTCGATGGACAAGCTGCTGGGCAAGATAAATTCGCAGAAGAGCGGCAGGACCGGGCGCGTCTTCGTCACCGACAAGAAAGGCGTGCCGCTGCCCTGCCAGGACATGAGCGGCCTTTCCTTCAAGCCGGAGGACATGCTGAAGGTCTTCCGTTCCGGCGGCCGCACCGGCACCTTCTCCGGATTCAAGCTCTCCGGGGAGGACTATTCGGGCGCCTACGCGGCCATAGAGAAGCTGGACTGGGCCGCGGTCTCCGTGCAGTCCGAGGAGGAGCTGTACGGCAAGCAGCGCAAGTCCATCCTGGTCTTCGGCGTGATGTCCGTGGTCATCTTCGTGACCGCGCTGTTCGTGGTCTTCCTGGTCTCCAACCGCATAATCAGGCCGGTCAACAACATGGTCCACGGCGTGAAGGGCTTCCTGAAGACCCAGCACCTGGAGAGCCCCATTCCCCGCGAGGGCTGGCCGGAGATACAGTCGCTCGTCGGCGTCCTGAACCGCCTGATGCTGGAGCTGCAGGCCTACCGCGCCTTCCAGCTGAACCAGATCGTGGAGGAGAAGGGCAAGGCGCAGGCGCTGATAGACACCATCTCCGACGGGGTGCTGCTGATAGACGACCGCGGCTCGCTGATCTACTGCAACAATACGGCCCTGAAGCTGCTGGGCATCCCGAAGATCTCCCCCGAGGTGGCGGTGCCGCGTTCGGTCAAGAACGAGGCCTTCTTCACCGCGCTGACGGACCTGCTGGCCCAGAAGGAGAAATACCTCAAGGCCGAGGTGGACGCGCCGATATCGAACGAGACCAGCACCGTCACGAAGAGCTTCCGCGTCATCTCCAACCAGTTCCTGCTCGCGACGCTCAAGCGCCCCGGCCGCGTCATCATCATCCGCGACATCACGAGCGAGAAGGAGATCGAGAAGGCCAAGGAAGACTTCTTCCACATGATCACGCACGACATGCGAGCGCCGCTCTCTACGCTGCAGGGCTACACCGAACTGCTGATGAAGAAGATCGGCCCCTCCCCCGCCACCGACAAGTACCTGGCTAGCATGCTGTACTCGTCGCGCCGCCTGCGCGGCATGATCGACGACATCCTGAACACCACCAAGCTCGAGCGCGGCACCATGACGCTGCAGCTCGACACCGTGGACGCAGAGGCCCTGATCACCCGCATCAAGGAGAACCACGAGCCGGTGGCCGGGCCGAAGAACATCAAGCTGCTGCTCAGGCCGCCGGCCTCCAGGATCAAGGTGACCGCCGACCCTATCCTGCTCGAGCGCGTCATCACCAACCTGATGGGCAACTCGCTCAAGTTCACGCCCGGCGGCGGCAGCATAACCCTTTCCGCCTGGGAGGACGACCGCCAGGTGTTCTTCTCGGTCGAGGACACCGGCCCCGGCATCCCGGAGAACAAGCGCAAGGAGATCTTCGAGAAATACTCCCAGATGGAGGAGCACAAGAGCCAGGGCTTCGGCCTGGGCCTCGCGATGTGCCAGATGACCGTGCAGCTGCACAAGGGCGACATCTGGGTGGAGTCCGAGGTGGGCAAAGGCAGCAAGTTCATCTTCACCGTCTCCAAGTCCATGGCGGTCCCGCCGCCGCCGATCCCCTCCCCCTCTTGAAAACTCCGGGCTTTTGAAATATACTTACCGCTATGCAACCTACAAAGCGCCTGATGCTGATCATAGACGACAATGTCGAGTTCCGCACCATGGTCTCCGACTATTTCACCGACCTCGACTTCACGGTGGAGATAGCCGGCGACGGCCGAGAAGGCCTGCTGAAGGCCAAGGCCATCCGGCCGGACATCATCCTCTGCGACGTGATGATGCCGGACATGGGCGGCATAGAGGTGATACGCGGCCTGCAGACCGAGGACGAGACCCGCTCGATACCGGTCGTGGTCATTACCGGCAGCTTCTTCGACAAGAACATGAACGACCTGTTCCGGCAGGAGACCAACTGCCGCGAGTTCATGAGCAAGACCGTGGAGCTCTCCTTCCTGGAGAAGAAGGTCCTCGCTCTTCTCCCTCAGAAATGACGCGGCGTCCCCGGGTGCTGGTGGTGGACGACGAGCCGGATTATCTCCGGATCGCTGCCGCCGTAGCCGCCAAGGCCGGCTGCGAGGTGGCCACGGCCGCGGCCGCCCTTCCTGGCATCGAACTGGCCGCCAAGGCCCCGCCGGCGCTTATATTGCTCGACGTCGGTCTGCCCGACGTCAGCGGCTTCGAGGCCGCCCGGCGCCTGCGGAAGCTCCCCGGTCTCGCCCGCACCCCCATCATCTTCTTCACCGTCCGTTCGGAGCTGGACATGGTCTCCGAGGGCCTCAAGCTCGGCGCCGCCGGCTACGTGCTGAAGCCTTTCGACCCGGCGGAGCTGCTGCGCAGGATAAAGGCCGCGGTAACCACCGCATGAAGCCGCGGGCGGTCTGTCTTACCGCGGACCCCGCCGCCCTGGCGTTCCTGCGGTCCGCGCTGAAGGGCTTTTCGCTGAAGTTCCATCCCTCCGCTTCCTCTTTCCTGAAGTCGCCTCCTTCCGCGGGGCTGATCGTCATCGACGCTTCGCTGCCCGACATGTCCGGGCCGGACCTCGCGGCCGTGCTGCGGGGCAGCCCGCGCACCTCTTCGCTGCTGCTGGTGCTCACCGGCCACGGGCCCTATTCCCCGGCCGCCGCCGCGAGCTCCCTGGACAGCGGGGCCGACGAGTATTTCCGGTTCCCGCCGGACGCGGCCCTTTTCCGGGCGCGGCTCCTGAACCTGCTGGCGCGCGGCAGGGGGCGCGGCGGGGCCAAGTCCGAACCCGAGGAGTTCCGGATAGGCGCGCTGCGCATCTCGCCGGAAGCCAGGACGGCCAGCGTCTCGGGCCGGAAAGTGCCGCTGACGGCGCTCGAGTTCGACATGCTGCTCTATTTCCTCCGTAACCGCGGCCGCGTGGTCTCCAGGTACGTGCTGCTGGAGCAGGTGTGGCGCCAGGGGCTGGGTTCCGGACCGCGCGCGGTGGACAAGCGCGTGGAGGCCCTCCGCCGGAAGCTGGGACCTTTCGGCTCCCGGCTGAGGACGGCTTTCGGCCTCGGCTATACCTTCAAATAAAGGCCCTTCCGGGTTTGGATCGTGTCCTCGCTTGTGGAAAGCGCCTGGGGTGCGTCCCGCCCGGGAAGTGCCCTTCCGCCGCGTAGGAAACCCTCCCGTGGTTTCCCCCCAGCCCTTACGGGCCGGGGCCCCCCATCCGCTATGCGGCTATAGGGCACTTCCCGGGCGGTACTCCACCTAGACGAGTTTATTGCCGCCAGGCACTATAGAACCGTGAGAACCAAATGAAAAAGGCCGGCTCCCGCCGGCCTTCTTCGCGGCGTCCTCCGGTTCAGGCGCCCAGCGGCAGCCTTACCTCCACCAGCGCGCCGCGCTGCTGCTTGTTCGAGACCTGCAGCGTGCCGCCGTGCTTCTCCGCTATCCTGGCCGCCACGGCCAGCCCGATGCCGGCCTTGCCCTTGTCCGTGGTATTGAACGGCGCGTAGAGCTTCTCCAGCGCCTCCTGGGGGAAGCCGGGGCCGCTGTCGTCGAACAGCAGCACCGCCTGCCTGCCGTCTTCGGTGGTTTTCAGGGTGACGCGCAGGCTGCCGCCCTGCTGCAGCCGCTCGTAGGCGTTCTTGATGAGGTTGTAGAAAAGCATCTTGACGCGCTCAGGGGAAAGCCTGGCGCGAAGCCGCGGGTTGAGTATCGCGGCGGAAATGGACGTCTTCCTGACCTTGAAGGCGCGCTCCCACTTGGCCACCTCCCCGGAGACGAACGGGGCGAGGTCGGTATCCTCCATGTCGGGGGTTTCCGGGTCGAGGTATTCCTGCCAGCCCTTGAGCAGGTTCACCGACGCCAACAGGTTCTTCATCGCCGGCTCCAGGACCTTCCTCTGCGCCGCGGGTATGCGCAGGTTGAAGGTCTTCAGGTCCTTGGCGGACCTCTCCAGCGAGGTGAGCATGCGCGCGGTGAAATCCGTCTGCTCCCGCTTCAGCATCCCGGAGAACTTGATGCTCTTGCGGCGCAGGTCCTCGTTCTCTATCTCCAGGTCGGTAACCTTTTTCTGTTCGGCCGCCAGCGAGGCCTTGGTGGCGCCTATCAGCAGGTCGCGCTCCTGCACGGCTTTCAGCACCCTGCCGGTGTAGTCGGCCGCTTCGGCCAGTTTCTTCTTGAGTTCCTCTATCTCGGCTTCCAGGGATTTGATCTTGAGAGCGGCGCGCCTGGAAACTTCCTTCTCCTGCGCCAGCGACCCTTTGGAGTCGCGCAGCAGTCCGTTCACCTTCTCGAGGTCCGCCTCGCGCTGCTTGAGCGCCGCCGTCGCGGCGGCAAGCAGGTCTTTGGCTCCGCCCAGCTCGGCGCGCAGCGCGGCGGCGCGCTTCTGGAGCTCGTACACCTCCGCTACCGCCGAATCGAAATTTGCGCGCTGTTCCTGTGTCCTGGCCGCGCTTTCCGCCGCGGCCTGCCTGAGCCTTTCCGCCTGAAGGGCGGCTTCGTCCAGCCTCGCCCGCAGCGAGGCCGAATCCTCCAGGGAGGCCTTGAGGGCCTCTTCCTTCTCCGAGAGGGCCGACCTCAGGGCCGCGGCCCTGCCGTCCAGCGCGGCCTTCTCCCCGGCGGACAGCTTTCCGCGCTCCAGCGCCTCGCCCAGGGCAGCCCTCAGGGCGTCCAGCTCGGCCTGGCGCGCCGCCAGAGCGGCCTTTGCCGACGCCAGCTCCGCGTCGGAAGCGGAGAGCGCCTCCGCCGCGGCCTTCTCCCTGGCCGCGGCCTCTTCCAGCGCGGCCGCGGCCTTACCGGCGGCCAGCCGGCTCTGCTCCGCCTTCTCGGCCAGGGCCTCGTAGGCGGAGGCCTCCTTGCCGGAGATCCTGGAATCCTCTTCCACCGCGCGCTTTATCTGCGGCAGCGCGAGCATCCCCTCTATTCTCGCCTTGAAAGAATCTATCGCCGCGTCCCGTTCCGCCACGGCCGCTTCCATGTCCCTGGCCCTCGCCCGCAGTTCCTCCAGCTCGGCCTCCTTCATGGCGGCCGCGCTCTGCTGGCGCAGCAGCGAGGACTGCAGCTCCGAAGCCTCGCGCGCGTGGCCGGCCGCCAAAGCCAGGGCGGCGGCGTCCTTCTGCAGGGAGTCCTTGAGCTTCTCGGTCTCGGCCTTCAGCCGCTTCTCCCTGGCGCGCGCCTCCTCCAGCTGGCGCTCTAGCCTGGCCGCTCGCGAGACGGCCTCCTCCAGGCTGCGTCTGGCCTCGGCGCGCTCCTTCTCGGAGCGGGCCGAAAGGTCCTGCGCCTCCCCCACGGCGCGCCAGAGGTAGTCCAGGTCGGAGCCGAAGGCTTCGGGGGCGCCGCTCATGCGCCCTCCTTCAGGGTGATGCGGCCTTTGGCGTTGAGGTTCATGGCCGCGGTTATGATCTTGGCCCTCGCCGTGATGATCTTGTCCTCCTCGGTGCGGCCGGCGAGCAGGTCCTTCACCACCAGCCGGACGTCCTCCGGGAGCAGCCGCGTGACGTTGTTGACGGCGGTCTCCCCCGCGCCGGAAAGCGCGGCGGCCCAGTCGGCGTACGGCAGCGAGACCACCAGCGGGCGCAGGTTCTTGTCGTCCAGGCGGCAGAGGTCGTCGAAAGTGACCATCCTGCGGCGCAGCTCCTCCGAAGCCTCCGGGTTCGCGCGGGACAGGTTGTCCA
>JAJZOZ010000074.1 GCA_021811405.1 bacterium
TCGACCGGATGGGTGTCCCAAGACTTGCGGCGTAACCTCAACTTTCCAAACCGCCGGATGCGGACCCGCACGTCCGGTGGTGTGGGAGGGGTTCGGCGGCAAACTTGCCGCCGCCCCTATCCCGATTACCGGAAGCGCCGTCTAGCGGAACAGCGACGCCGAAAGCACGTACACGAGGGCGGCGACGGCCGCCGAGCCGGGGATGGTGAGTATCCACGCCCAGACTATCTGTCCGGCCACGCCCCATCTCACGGCGCTGAAGCGCTTCATCGTGCCCACGCCCATGATCGCGCCGGTGATGGTGTGCGTGGTGCTGACCGGGACTCCCATACCGGAGGCCAGGTAGAGGGTGGCGGCCGCGCCGGCCTCGGCGCAGAAGCCGTCCACCGGCTTGAGCTTGGAGATCTTGTGGCCGAGCGTCTTGACGATGCGCCAGCCGCCGAACATCGTACCCAGGCCCATCGCCGTGTAGCAGAGAACGGCCACCCACTTGGGAACGTCGGACCCGACGGGCAGGTAATGCGCGCTGATCAGCAGGCCGGTTATGATGCCCATCGTCTTCTGCGCGTCGTTGCCGCCGTGGCCCAAACTGTACGCCGCCGCCGAAAGCAGCTGACCCTTCCTGAAGAGGTGGTCCACCTTGCTCGGGATGGCCCGGGAGAAAAGCCTGTACACCACCACGCCGAAGAAGAGGCCCAGGATCAGGCCCAGCACGGGGGAGATGAAGATGAAGGCCACCACCTTGATTATGCCCGACATCACGAGCACGTCGAAGGTGCCGGCCTTCACCACCGCCGCGCCGGCGAGAGCCCCCATCAGCGCGTGCGAAGAACTGGACGGCAGACCGAAGTACCAGGTCAGGATGTTCCACGCGCAGGCCCCGGCCAGCGTGCCGAAGATCACGTGGTTGTCCAGCACCGCTACGTCGGCTATGCCGCTGGTCATCGTCTTCGCGACGGAGTGGTTGAAGATGAAGAAGGCCACCATGTTGAAGAACGCCGCCCACAGGACGGCCTGCCGGGGGGTCAGGACGCGCGTGGAGACGACGGTGGCTATCGAGTTGGCCGAGTCATGGAAGCCGTTCAGGAAGTCGAAGGCCAGGGCCAGCGCTATGAGGCCGATTATCGGGTACAGCGGGTTAACCATGCTTCACCAGGATGGCCTCTATGACCTTGGCCACGTGCTCGCAGGTATCCAGCGTGGCCTCGGCGCCCTCGTAGATCTCCTTCCACTTTATCACCTGTATCGGGTCCTTCTCGTTCTCGAACAGGCCGCTGATGGTCTTGTCGCGCAGCTGGTCGCCCATGTTCTCCAGGCGGTTCACCTCGATGCAGTAGTCCAGCACGCGGCGGGAGCGCTTGGTGTCGTGCATGTGCTTTACGGCGTTGGCCAGCGCCTGGGTCGACTGGTCTATCGTGTCGGCGAAGGCTATCATCCCGTCGTTCCTGGGGTCCAGCTTATAGAGGTGGATGCGGTTGGACATGGAGTTGATCATGTCGAGGATGTCGTCGAGGATGTTGGCCAGCGCGTGGATGTCCTCGCGGTCTATCGGGGTGATGAAGGTGCGGTTGAGCATGTCCACTATCTCGTGGGCGAGCGTGTCGCCCTCGTGCTCGAAGGACTTGATCCTCTTGATCTCTTCGTCGCCGAAAGGGCCCTTCTTCACAGCGGCCTTGAAGGCGTCCGCCGCCTTGACGATGTTCTCGGCCTGCATGTTCAGGAAGTCGAAGAACTTCACTTCTTTGGGAACGAAGTTGATGGCCATACCCTCTCCTTGAAAAACGGATGCATTAATTATATCCTTTTTGCAGAAAGCACCGCAAAGAACGGAGGCAGCATGGACCTTAAGCCGGAACTATGGGAACGCTTCGAAAGGTACGCCAAGGTGGACACCGGGAGCGACGAGAAGTCCTCCTCCTTCCCGTCCACTGAAAAGCAGCTGGTCCTGGCGAAGATGCTGGCCTCGGAGCTTAAGGCCATCGGCGCCAAAAAGGTCAGGCTGGACAAGTACGGCTACGTCACGGCGGAACTTCCGGCCACGGTCAAGGGCAGGAAGCCGGTTATCGGCCTGCTGGCCCACATGGACACCTCTCCGGCCGCGCCGGGCAAAGGGGTCAGGCCGCAGCTGCACCGCGCCTGGAGCGGGGGGGATATCTTCATCAGCCGCAAGGCCGGCCTGGTCCTGAACGTGAAGAACTGCCCGGAGCTGGCGGCCTGCAAGGGGGAGGACATAGTAACAGCCTCCGGAGACACCCTGCTGGGCGCGGACGACAAAGCCGGTATCGCCATAATAATGTCCGCCGCCGCGTACCTGCTCGCCCACCCGGAGATCCCGCGCGGCGCTCTCAAGATCGGGTTCACGCCCGACGAAGAAGTCGGTCAGGGCGTGAAATACTTCGACGTGAAGGCCTTCGGCGCCGACTTCGCCTACACCTTCGACGGCGACGTGGCGGGGGCGGTGGAGGAGGAGAACTTCAACGCCGACGGCCTGGAGATAAAGATAACTGGCAAGAGCGTGCATCCGGGCACCGCCAAGAACGCGCTGGCCAACGCGGCCCGCGTCGCCGCGGATATCGTGGCCGCCTGGCCCGAGAACATGCTGCCGGAGTCCACCGAGGCGCGCGAGGGCTTCGTGATGTTCACCGATATAGCGGCCGGCATAGAGAAGGCCGAGATCTCCGGCATAGTCCGGGAGCACGACCTGCAGAAGCTGAAGGCGATGGAGCGCCAGCTGCAGGCTATCGTCGGGGCCATGCGGCTGAAGTATCCGCTGGCGAAGATAGACCTGGCCTTCAAGGAACAGTACCGCAACATGAAGGGCGCTATCTCCCGCTACCCGGCCGTGATGCGCAACCTGCTGGCCGCGGTCAGGAAGGCCGGCCTGGTCCCGCACGTAAAGCCGGTTCGCGGCGGCACCGACGGGGCCCGGCTCTCCTTCATGGGCCTGCCCACGCCCAACGTGTTCACCGGCGGCTACAATTACCACGGCCGCTACGAATGGGTCTCCCTCGACGGCATGAACAAATCGGCCGAGGTGCTGGTGAACCTGGTCCGTGAGTGGGCGGCCTAGGCGCTCCCATGGTCAGCAGAAGGCTGATAGACCTCTTCCTGGAGCTGGCGCGCATCGACGGCCTTCCCGGCAAGGAAGCGCCGGTGGCCAACCACCTGCTCACCTACCTGAAGAACCTGGGCCTCGAGCCGAAGGCCGACGGCACGGCCGCGGCCTGCCTGTCCAACACCAGCAACGTCGTCTGCCCCGTAGGCGGCGGCGGCGCGCTCGCGCTGGTCTCGCAGATGGACACCTTCCGCCGCACTTCCACCATCAAGCCGGTGGTCTCGGCCGACAGGATCTCCGGCGAAGGCGGGGCGCCGGGAGCCGACGGCCGGGCCGGCATGGCGGCCATCCTCTACGCGGTGGAGCGCGCCGTCCACTCCAACCAGCCGCTGAAGCCTTTCACTCTGGTCTTCACCACCCGCGGCGCCGGCAGCATGGCCGGGGCCCGCAACGCCGTACTTCCGCAAGGGGTCCGGTCGGCCTTCGTCTTCAGCTCTCCGCTGGACCCCGGCACTTACACGGTCTCCTCGCCGGGTATAGCCGTCTTCTCCGCCGACGTGCTGGGCAGGGCGTCCGACGCCGGCACCGACCCCGAGCACGGCGTCTGCGCCATCAGCATAGCGGCCAGGGCCATCTCCGCCCTTTCCTGGGGCAGGCACGACCCGGAGACCACTTCGAATATCGGCACGATAGCCGGAGGCGCCGGCACCGCCATCGTTCCTCCGGCCGCGCTGGCCCGCGGGCAGGTCCGGGCCCAGCAGGAGGCCAGGGCCCTGCCGATACTGGAGAGGATAAAGGCGGAATTCGAGAAAGCCGCCGCTTCGGCCGGGGGCGGCGCCGCCTTCAAGTGGTCCTGGGAGTACGCGCCCTACGCGCATGCCCCGGGAGCGGAGGTCTGCCTCGCCGCCGAGGCCGCGGCCCTGGCCGCCGGCCTCAGGCCGTCGCCCGTGCCCTCTCCCGGCGGCAGCGAGGCCAACGCCCTGAACGCCAGGGGGATACCGGCCGTCAACCTCGGCATAGGGGTGAGGAACCCCCGGGCCAACGGCGAGCATATCCTGCTGGAACATCTCTCCAAGGCGTCCGACCTGGCCTGGCAGCTGATAAGGAAGAGCTGAGCCTATTTGTGCTATCATAATGACTGGACGGTCATTATGAAACCACTTACAGATACAGAGAAACGCGCGAAGGAGGCCGCCCTGGTCAGGGCGGCGGCGCGCGTCATGTCCTCCAGGGGCCCGGACTCCATGACCATGGACGAGGTCGCCAGGGAGGCGGGCGTGGCCAAGGGCACCCTGTTCCTCTACTTCCGGAAGAAGGAGGACCTGGTGCAGGCCGTCTTCGCCGAGATGGCCGGGGCGTTCGGCGGCGTGCTCGCCGAACTCGGCTCCTCTCCGCTGGAGGCGGGGGAACTGTTCCGCGCCCTGGTGACGGCGCTGCTCGCCCACTTCGACAAGAAGAGGGACATCACCGGGTACTCCGGCGGGCTGCCGCTCTCCGGGCCCCGCCGCGAAGCGCTCAGGACAAGGTTCGCGTCCAACATGCGGCTGATCGCCGATATACTGGCGCGCTGCTCGGAGGAGGGCTTTCTGAAGCTGGAGGACCCGCTCTTTGCCGCCTCCGCCCTGTTCGGCCTCTGCCGCGGCTCCAACACCTACGCGCGCGCCGCCGGCCGGGCCCTGCCGCTGGGGGAGCGCGCCAGGAGGGTGACCGAGATCTTCCTGCGCGGCGCCGGGAGGCCGGAATGACGGCTATAGCGACGCTGATATCGGCGCTGTTCGCGCTGACGCCGCCTCTGGGCGCCCAGGAGAGCTCCACCGGGACCATGCGGGCCATCTCGCTGGAGGAGGCCTTCTCGCTGGCCGCCGCCCGCAGCGAGGCGCTGGCCCAGCAGGGGGAATACGTAGCCCAGCTGGCCGAGGCCGAGAAGCTAGCCGCGGCAGCCTTCCGCCCGTCCCTGGACCTGGACGCCTCGCAGGCCGGCCAGCAGCACTCCGCCTCCTCGTCCAGGGCCTACCTGCGCGCCGGCTATTCCGTCTTTTCCGGCATGCGGGACTATATCGCCGCCAAGGCCGCCTCGGCGAGGACCGACGCGGCGGGCCTCGACCTGGCGCGGGCCAGGCAGC
This sequence comes from bacterium, assembly GCA_021811405.1. Lineage (GTDB taxonomy): Bacteria > Elusimicrobiota > Elusimicrobia > Elusimicrobiales > UBA9959 > UBA9959. The sequence continues at coordinate 5,179 of JAJZOZ010000074.1, forward strand.
TGCTCTACCTCGGCACGGCGCAGGCGTATATAACTCTTTTCGAGAGCCAGCGCGAACTGGCGATACGCCGCGAGCAGCTGGACGTCACAGCGCGCCGCATAGGGGAGCTCCAGGGCCGGGTGGACCTGGGCCGCTCCCGCCGCAGCGAGCTGGTGGCGGCCAGGACCCAGCTGGCCCAGGACAAGGCCAGCCTGCTGGCCTCGTCTTCCGGGGAAAGGCTCGCCCAGCAGGCCCTTAAGTTCGCCACCGGGCTTGAAGAGGACCTTCTCCCGGCCGAACCAGAGCTGCGCGGGCAGGGCCGCCTGGACGACTACCTGAAGGCCTCCCTGTCCCGCCCCGACATAGCGGCGCGCCGCAAGTCCCTGCAGCAGTATTCCTTCTTATACGATATCGAGGCCCGCGGCCGCTGGCCTTCGGTCAACGCCTACGCCGACTATTACGTCCTGCGCGATCCGCTGCCCGACCCGGCGGACCGCTGGGACGCCGGGCTTACGCTGACCATGCCGCTCTACACGGGAGGCGCGGTCCCGGCGCGCAAAGGAGCGGCCCGCTCCGCCCGCCGCTCCGCCGAGCTCGGCCTCGAGCTGGCCTCCCGCCAGGCCATGTCCGAGGTGCGCTCAGCTTACGACGAGTACCGCTACCTGGCCTTGCAGGCCGCGGCCCTTGAGGAAGCCCTGGGGCTGGCGCGGGAGAACGCCTCGCTGCAGCAGGACGACTACAAGCTAGGCCTGGTCACCAACCTGGACGTGCTCAGCGCGCTGAACGCCGTACAGCAGGTCCGGCTGTCGCTGGCCGCCGCCAGGGCAGGCGAGGCGCTGGCGCTGGTAAAACTGGAGACCGCCGCCGGCCTGGAGGCCCGCAAATGACCCTTTCCGACCTTTCGATCAAGAACCCGGTGTTCGCCTGGATGCTGATGCTGGGCCTGATAGTTTTCGGCTGGATCGGCTTCTCGAACATGGGCATCAGCCAGATGCCGGACGTGGACTACCCGGTGGTCAACGTGTCGGTCTCGCTGGAAGGGGCCGCGCCCGAGGTGATGGAGACCCAGGTGGCCGACGTGGTCGAGGGCGCGGTGATGAGCATTCAGGGCATCAAGGACGTCTCCTCGGTATCGCGCCGCGGCCAGTGCAACGTCACGATAGAGTTCGAGCTCAGCCGGGACATAGACGTGGCCATGCAGGAGGTGCAGGCCAAGATCTCGCAGGCCCAGCACGACCTGCCCCGCGATATAGACCCGCCGGTCATCAGGAAGACCAATCCCGAGGACCAGCCCATCGTCCGCGTCTCGCTGAACGGCGACGTGCCGCTGCGCGACCTGATGGCCTACGCCAACGACTATCTGCTGGACAAGTTCACCACGATAGACGGCGTCGGCGACGTCGACATGGGCGGCTTCGTGGACCCGAACCTGCGCATCTGGGTGGACATCGACAAGCTCAACGCCAAACAGCTGACGGTAGACGACGTGATCAACACCGTCCAGAACCAGCACACCGAGATGCCGGCCGGCTACATCAGCTCCGGCGACAAGGAACTGAACGTCCGCGTGATGGGCGAGGCCGCCACCCCCGGGCAGTTCTCCGACCTGGTCATCACAGGCCGCGGCGGGGCGGCGATCTGGAAGACCTTCCGCATCAGCGACGTCGCGGCGGTGGAGGACGGCCTGAACGATATCCGCCGCGTGGCCCGCACCAACGGCAGGCTGTCCGTCGGGCTCGGCATCATGAAGCAGCGCGGCTCCAACGCGGTGTCCGTGGCGCGGGCCGTGCGCGCCAGGGTGGCCGAGCTGCAGAAGACGCTGCCCAGGGGCATGCGCCTGGCCGTGGTAAACGACACCACCCGCTTCATAGAGGAGTCCACGCACGAGCTGAACTTCACTCTGGTCCTCTCGGCGCTGCTGACCGGGGCGGTCTGCTGGCTCTTCCTCGGGTCCTGGTCCTCCACGCTGAACGTGCTGCTGGCCATCCCGACCTCCATCATCGGCGCCTTCCTGATCCTCTACTTCATGGGCTTTACGCTCAACACCTTCACGCTGCTGGGCCTGTCGCTGGCCATCGGCATAGTGGTGGACGACGCGATCATGGTGCTCGAGAACATCGTGCGCTACAACGAGCAGGGCATGGGCCGCGTGAAGTCCGCCATTCTCGGCGCCCGCGAGATAACCTTCCCGGCCATAGCCGCGTCGGTGGCCATACTCGCCATCTTCGTGCCGGTGATCTTCATGAAGGGGATCATAGGCAAGTTCTTCTTCCAGTTCGGCGTGACGATGTCGGCCGCCGTCATGCTTTCGCTGCTCGAGGCGCTGACCCTGTCGCCGATGCGCTGCTCGCAGTTCGTGGACTCGGGCCGCAGTACGGCTATGGGCCGGTTCGTGGAGGAGGCCTTCAGATCGGTATCCGGCCTCTATCGGCGCCTGCTCGCGCGCCTGCTCGACCACCGCTGGAAGACGATACTGGCGGCGCTGGCCGTCTTCGCCGCGTCGCTGCTGATAGCGTTCAGGCTGCCGATGGAGTTCACGCCGTCGCAGGACCAGAGCCAGTTCATGGTCCGCCTGCAGACCCCGATAGGCTCCTCCTTCGATTTCACCGCGAAGACCATGGCCCAGGCCGAGGACTGGGCGATGAAGCAGCCCAACATCGACCGCTACTTCGCCGTGGTGGGCGGGGGCGGCAGCGTAAGCGGCGGCATGATGTTCATAATGATGAAGAAACCCGCCGACCGGGTGCCGCTGAAAGAGGGCGGCCGCCGCCCGACGCAGCAGGACTTCATGGCCTATGCGCGCAAGGCCATCCGGCAGATAAAAGGCTTCGACCGCGTCTCCATACAGGACCCGTCGCAGTCGGGCTTCACCGCCAAGCGCGGCTACCCCGTCTCGCTGAGCCTGCGCGGCCCCGACTGGGGCAAGCTGGCGGAGCTCGACCGCGAGATGATGAAGCGCATGACGGCCTCGGGAAAAATGGTGGACGTGGACACGGATTACCAGGAGGGGATGCCGGAGGTGCAGGTCATCCCGGACCGCGCCGCGGCCGCGGCCCGCGGTGTCAACGTGGCCACGATAGCCGACTCCGTCAACGCGATGATAGGCGGCGTGCGCGTCGGCAAGTTCACGAAGAACGGCAAGCGCTACGACATCCGCATCAGGCTGGTGGACAAGGACCGCAAAACGCCCTCCGACATCGGCAAGATCTGGGTGCGCAACAACCGCGGCGAGCTGATACGCCTTTCCGAGGTGATGAAGATACGGCAGAAGAACACGCTGCTCTCCATCTCCCGGGACAACCGCGAGCGCGCGATAGGCGTCTTCGCCAACCCCGCGCCCGGCGTCGCGCAGGGGGACGCGCTGGCCGAGGTGCAGCGCATCGCGAAAGAGATCCTGCCCGACGGCTACAGGATAGTGCTTTCCGGCAGTTCGCAGACCTTCAGGGAGTCCTTCGGCGGCCTGGTCATGGCGCTGGTCTTCGGAGTCTTCGTGGCGTACATGGTGCTGGCCTCGCAGTTCAACAGCTTCATCCACCCGGTGACGGTGCTGCTCGCCCTGCCGTTCAGCATCACCGGAGCCTTCATCGCGCTGCTGGTGGGCGGCCAGTCGCTCAACATCTACAGCATGATCGGCATGATCCTGCTGATGGGCATAGTGAAGAAGAACTCGATCCTGCTCGTAGAGTTCACGAACAACCGCAGGCGCAATATGGGGCTGGGCGTGCGGGAGGCGCTGCTGGAGGCCTGCCCGATAAGACTGCGGCCCATCCTTATGACCTCCTTCGCCACGATAGCCGCCGCGATACCGCCGGCGCTGGGCATCGGTCCAGGCGCCGAAACGCGCGTCCCGATGGCCCTGGTGGTGATAGGCGGAGTGCTGTTCTCCACGCTGCTGACGCTGCTGGTGGTGCCCTGCGCCTACAGCCTGATGGCCCCTCTCGAAAGCACGAAGCACGAGGAGGACCTGAAGCTCGCGCTCAGGGAACTGGGAGAGGCGTCCGGAGGGAAGTAGCCGGCGGCGGGCAAAAAAAGACCGGGAGTTCCCTCCCGGTCTTTTTTATTCTCCGCCGCTTACTGGCGCTGGGGCGGGCGGTCGAGCGGCGGGTACTGCTGGCCGGCCGGCCTCACTCCGGGCAGCGCGGCAGGGGCCGCCAGCTCCTCGGCCGCGCGCTGCTTAGTGGCCGTGAAGACCTTGCTCACCGCGGCCACCATGCCGGCGGTGTCGCCCAGGTCGGCGGGGATGATCAGGGTATTGTTGGTCTTGGCCAGCTTCCCGAACTCCGCCAGGTAGCTCTCGGCTATGCGCAGGTTGACCGCGTCCGATCCGCCCTTCTCGTTTATCGCGGCCGCTATCTCGCGCAGGCCTTTGGCCGTGGCGAAGGCCACCCGTTCGATCTCCCCGGCGCGGCCGTCGGCCTCGTTCAGGCGCTTCTGTTTCTCGCCCTCGGAGAGGGCGATGTTCTGCTGCTTGTCGCCCTCGGCGCGGTTGATCTTGGCCTGCTTCTCGCCTTCGGACTCGGCGATCAGCGCGCGCTTCTCGCGCTCGGCGCGCATCTGCTTCTCCATCGCGCCCTTGATGCTGTCGGGCGGGGTGATGTTCTTGATCTCGTGGCGGGTGATCTTGATGCCCCAGGGCTCGGCGGCCTTGTCCACGGCGGCCACGATCTCCATGTTTATCTTCTCGCGCTCCTCGAAGGTGCGGTCCAGCTCTATCTTGCCTATCTCCGAGCGCATAGTGGTCTGGGCCAGCTGCGACGAGGCGAACTGGTAGTTCGTGATGCCGTAGGAGGCTTTCACGGGATCTACGACCTGCACGTAGAGGATGCCGTCCACCTCCACCGAGATGTTGTCCTTCGTTATGCAGACCTGCGGCGGCACGTCCATCACCTGCTCCTTGAGCGTGTGCTTGTAGGCCACCTTGTCTATGAACGGTATCAGGATGTGGAAGCCGGCTTCCAGCGATGAATAGTATTTGCCGAGCCGCTCCACGATGTACACGGTCCTGTGCGGCACCACGCGCGCCGAGTTCAGCAGCACCGTGATGACGAATATTACTGCTATCGCGAGTATAAGCGTCATTATGTCCATGTAGTCTCCTAAGCCAGCGGTTTTACCTTCAGCGTCAGGTTGCGGCGCTCGAGCACCGCGACCTTCGTTCCTTTCGCTATCTGCGTTTCGGCGTCGGCGTTCCAGGAGGTCCCGTGGAACTCCACCTTGCCGCGCGGCGAATTCGGTACTATATCCTCGATGACCACGGCGGTCTCGCCGGAGAAGATCTCCATCGCGGCGCCGCTGGGATTGGAATTCGTCACCCGCCCTACGAAGTAACCCTGCGCCATGCGGCGGAAAGAGACCAGCAGCACCAGCGAGAGCGCGGCGAACAGCACCAGCTGCGTATTGACGCCTATCGGCAGGAAGAACAGCAGCAGACCGGTGAGGACGGCGCCGAGCCCGAAAAAGACTATGATGAAGCCGGGGGTGAACAGCTCCATGCACATGATGACGATGCCCAGCACTATCCAGACATATTTGAGGGGGATGTTCTCAAGCATGGGCTTATGGTATTAAATCCGCCGAGCCCCCGGCAAGAGCGTCATTTCTTAATGGCTTCGTCCAGGAAAGCCAGGAGGCGGGGGCCGTAGACGCCGCGGAAAGCCCCGAAGGCCTCTATGTGGCCCGCCGGCACCTCCCAGAATTCCTTCGGCGGGGGGGCGGCCTCGTAAAGTCTGCGGCCCTGCGCGTACGGCACGGTGCCGTCCTTGGCCGAGTGGATGAAGAGCTTAGGACATGAGATCCCGGCTATGTAGTCCGAAGGCGAGTGCCTGCCGCTCACCGCCAGGTAGGGCAGCCAGGAGATCGGCCAGGTCAGCCAGTGTCCCCCGAGCACGGCTGCCCCCACCTCCCTGTAGGAATAGAAAGTGCCTTCCAGCACCATGGCCGCCGGCCTGAAGCCGGACTCCGCCGCCGCCGCTATGGCGATGGCGCCGCCCAGGCTCTGCCCGAACACTACGACCCGGTCCGCCCTGGCGCCGGGCAGCTTCAGGGTCTGGGCCAGAGCGGCCTCGCCGTCGCGCACGGCCCCGTCGAGCGATGGCCGGCCTCCGGAGGCGCCGTAGCCCCTGTAGTCGAAGATGAAGACGTTGTAGCCCTCCGCCGCCAGCCAGGCCGAGTACGGATAATGCGCCGTCATGTTCTGCGCGTTGCCGTGGAAGTGGACCACGGTGGCCTTGGGGTTCCCGGCTGCTGGGAAGAAGAGGCCGGTGAGCGGGGTGCCGTCGGACGACGCGAACTTTATGGCCTCCGCCCGCAGGCCGGCCGCGGCCGGGTCGGAATAGGCCCTCGAACCGGGCTTGAAGAAGAGGTGGGTGCACCCGGCCGAGGCCAGGACGGCCAGCGGCAGCAGCAGCCTGGCGCGCAGCGTGCCCGTCATGGCCCGAAGAGGAACTGGTGAAAGTAGAGGCCGGTCTCGACGACGCCTCCGCGCCAGGAATGCTGCAGCCTGACGGAGCTGTCCCGCGCCAGCCGCAGGGAAGCTCCGGCCGAGCCGGCCCAGAGCGGGCGTCCGTCTCCCAGGGGATAGGCGATATAGCGCGCCTCGGCCAGCGCCCTCACCGGGCCCCCGGAGGCCAGCACGCCGGCTTTGAGGCCCGCGCCGGCCCGCCAGCCCGCGCGCAGCGCGGGACCGATGTCCGAATCCGCCTGCGCCATCGCGAACCAGAGCTGCCTTACGGGACCGTCCCAGGCGGCAGAAACGCCGGTGGCCGCGTTCATGGCCCAGACGGCGGCGCGGCCGCTCTGCCGGCCGGTCTCCGGCGCCTGCTCCACCCCGGCCGCGAGCTCCCAGGAACGGCGCCGCACCCAGTCGTCCCAGGGGTTCAGGCTGAGGACGCGGGCCAGTAGGCCCTCCCTGAGGTAATACCTGTTATAGCGCGGCTCGTAGCGCAGCCGCAGCGCGCCCATCTCGAGTGCCGCGTCCGGCAGGTAACCGGACGGGTCGTCCAGGAGGTCCTGCATCGCGAAGCGGGCCTGCAACTCGTAGGCCGGCCCGTTCTTCAGCGAGACCAGCCCCGCGCCCACTCTCAGACTGTCGTGACCGTAAAGCACCGAAGGGGGGCGCCGGGGGGCGCCGGTGAACGTGGTCTGCGGGCCCAGGGAAGCGCGCTTCTCCAGCACCGGGTCCGTGCGCCGGTCCAGCTCCTGCTTGCCGATGCGCCCGGCGTAGAAACGCCAGCTCAGGTAATCCGCCGCGGACTCCAGCACGGCGGCCTCCCGGTCCGGCGGCAGCCTGTCCGCCGAGGCCAGCGAAGCGGCCTGGTCGCCGCGGGCCAGGCCGGCCGCCATCAGCCTTTCGTACTCCGTAAGGCCGGACCTCTTCCACTCCAGCGTGTTCCAGAGCGAAGGGCGCCAGACCGGCTCCGCCGGCGGGGAGGCGGACACCACGGCCTTCGCGGTGTCGGACGGGATCACCCAGAGCCTGAACTTGCCGGCCAGGCCCAGCTCCGGCTTGACTATGTCTAGCAGGGGCACCAGCTGCCAGGAGCAGTTCCGGCTGAAGAAATAGTAAGGGAAGGAGGCCTTGCCGAGCTCCCAGGCGTGGCGCAGCAGCCGGTCTATCTCGTCCTGCGTGAGGCCGAGCGGGAACTCCCAGAGGTCCCGGTTCTCCATGTTGTGGTATTCCTGGATCTTCAGGTAATACGGTACCGTAGAGAAGCGCCCGGGATAGAAGCCGAGCAGCCCCTTCACGGCGAAAAGGAAGCCTTCCCTGTCGTCGGTGGAGGCGGCGTAGTTGACGGTGTAGTCCAGCAGGTCCGCCCCGGCCGCGCCGCGCTTGTGCAGGCGCAGGAAAGTGTGGCCGTAAAGCGTGGAGGGGTTGTTGAGGTAGCCGGCCGCGAAGAGGAGGCTGACCGCCTCCGGGTCCAGGCCGGCCCGCCATTCCTCGAAAGAG
>JAJZOZ010000075.1 GCA_021811405.1 bacterium
CGATCTGCGGGGCCGCTAACGCGTATCCCGGAGGCTCCGCCGGAGCGTGCCTTCAGGCCTACCAGGAAGCGCTCGCCGCTGCGGGCCGTAACCTTCACCGGCGGCTTCACCTTCCCGTCCAGGACCAGCGCCACGGCGCTGGCCGTTATGCCGGTGCCGCAGGCCAGGGTCTCCCCCTCCACGCCGCGCTCGTAAGTGCGCACTATCAGCCCGCCGTTGCTGACCTCGGCGAAATTGACGTTGGCGCCTGGCCCGCCGAACGCCGGGTTATGCCTCAGCAGGCGCCCCAGCCTTTCGACGTCGGCGGCGGCCGCGGAGCGCACCGGGACCACGGCGTGCGGGACGCCGGTATTAAGGAAATGCACTCCCGATATCCCGGGCGGGTACTTGCCCGGATGGCGCAGGCTGACCGTATCCACGTCGGGCATGCACATCTCCACCCTGTTCCGGGACAGCACCCTGGCCTCCAGGTCTCCGGCCAGGGTCCGGAGCGTGAAGTGCCCGGAGACGAGACCCCGCAGGCTGGCCCAGAGGGCCGCGCAGCGCGAGCCGTTGCCGCAGAAAGCCTCCGAGCCGTCGGAATTGAAATAGCGGACGCTGATGACCCCGGAGCCGGCCCGGTTCACGTAAAGTAGCCCGTCTGCGCCTATGGAGAGCTTCCTCGCGCAGAGCGAGCGCGCCAGCCTCTTGAGCCTCTCTCCGGTCAGCCCTCCGCCGGTCAACAGCACGAAATCGTTCCCTGCCCCGGACAGCTTCCAGAACTTCATTTTGCGCACGCGGCCTCCTTCTCCTTCACCGGGCCCAGGAAGGCGGCCGCCAGCCTGGCCGTGAACGGAGTCCCCTTTTCCGCCTTCCTGAAATAGACTTCCGCGGCCGCCCGCTCACCGAGCGAATACAGGGCCATGCCCTTCACCGCCGAGGCCAGAGGATCCCCCGGAGATGAGGAGAGCTCGGCGTCGGCGGCCTCCGCCGCGCGCTTAGGCAGCCCTCCCAGCAGCAGGTAAAGGGCTCTTTCGAGCCGGAGGCGCCTGGCGTTAGAAAACCGTATCGCTCGTTCCATCGACTCCGCGGCGGAATGATAATCACCGCGGCCGGCGGCCGCGCGCGCCTCCATGAGGGGCCAGACCGCGGAGCGAGGCGAGAGCGCGGCTCCCTTGCCGGCCAGGAAGAGCGCCTCGTCCCAGTCGCGCTTCCTGAGCATGCAGCGCGCGTACTCCTCCAGCAGCCCGGCTTCTCCGAAGTTCTGCATGGCGGCGGCTCTGGAGTAGTAATCCTTGGCCTTAGAGAGGAAACCGAGGGAGGAATAGGACCGGGCCAGGCCGAGCGTGGCCCCGGGATCGCCCGGGCGGAGCCGCAGCACCTTGAGCAGCAGCGGGACCGCGTTCTCGTAGAAGCCGGCGCGGTTGTAGATATCCGCCAGGCGCGAGGAGAAGAAGACATTGTCGGGATACAGGCCGATGGCCAGCCTGTAAAGGCCGATGGCCTTGTCGGCGGCCCCGCCGGCCTCGTAGCAGGGGCCCATCAGCGCGTAAGCGCCTTCCCTCACCGCCGCGGGCGGCTTTTCGGCGAGCAGAGCGTCGGCGCCGCGCAGGGCGGCCTGGCAGTCCCCGGCCTCGTAGGAGGCGCGGGCCTGCTCCAGCGCGGCCTCGGCGGCGCGGTCGCGGTGGCCGCCGAAGAACGGGAAGGCCTCCGCCCCGGAAGCGGCTATCAGCAGCAGCGCGGGCAGCAGGATCCTCACAGCTTGCCCACCACCTTAGGCGCGGAATAGATCAGCAGCGCTTCCTTGGCCGCGTTCATCCGGCGCGAGGCTTCCAGCAGTCCGACCTCTCCGGCGTCCTCGCACTTGTCGAAATCGGCCACTCCCACGCCGCCGAGCTCCGGCTTGAAGACGAAGCCAGCCTCTTTCTCCTCGGCGCCGGCCAGGAGCGAGCCCCTTATATCGATGACCTGCAGCAGAGACATCAGCACGTTCTCCGGCATCCGGCTCTGGGAGCTGCCGGTAACGCTGGCCAGCACCCAGTCCGCGCCCAGCTGCCTGGCCGCTTCCACCGGGATAAAATCGACGACGCCGCCGTCCACGAGATAGCGGTGGCGGTACTGGACCGGCGCGAAGATGCCGGGCAGGTCCACGCTGGCGCGGACGGCTATGGCCAGCGGCCCCTCGGTGAAGATTATCTTCTCCCCGGTGCGCAGGTCCATGGCCGAGCAGGCGAAGGGGATGCGGAGGTCGGCGAAGGTCTTGCCGCCCAGATGGCTCTCAATGAAGCTGTTTATATGCGTGGGCGTAAGCAGCTTGTCGGCCAGCAGCAGCCCCAGCGCCCGGATGTTGCGGAAATCACGGGAGATCTTCAGGCGCCCCGCTTCGCGGCCGAACTTCCAGATCTCCTGCACCGGCGTGCCGGCGGCGTAAAGCGAGCCTATCACGGACCCCATCGAGGTCCCGGAGACCTCGTCGATGGGGAAGCCGGCGTACTCCAGCGCCTCCAGCACGCCGGCGTGGGCGAACCCGCGGGCGCCGCCGCCGGACAGGGCCAGCCCCACCGAGGGGCGGGCCGGCGGCCTGGAAGAGGCCACCCGGGTCCAGACGGCCTCGCGCAGCACGTCGTCGTCGGTCTCGTCGCTCCAGGAAGCGGCCCAGGGGACCACTCCGGACGGCGGGGCGCCGGCCTCCGGCTCCTGCGCGGAAAGCGCGGCTGCCGGCGCCGCGGCCAGTGCGATGACGAGGAGCAGTCTCTTGGGGAACATAGCGCTTCTACTGGAAATCCCTTCCCTGCGCCCATTCCAGCCGGATGCGCGCCAGCAGCTGGTTGTAGACGGCGTCCAGGTACTTGCGCTCCAGCCCGCAGAGCGAGCAAAGGGCGCGGAGCTGGGACATCGAGGGCCTTGACGCGCGGGAAGCGGTCTCGTAAGCCGTCTTCATCCGCTCCAGCTCGCCGGAGAGGCGCGCGGCCTCCTGCTGGCGGGCCAAGGCCTCCTTGTGGGCCGAGATGATGCCGAAGCGGATATTGTCCTGCAGTTCGGCGCGCTGCAGTTCGCCCTGGCGCTGCTGGGCGCGGCGCTGCTGCACCTGGGTCCAGATATCGTACGAGAGCGGGAAGCGTATCCCGACGGAGGCCAGCCAGTTGCCGTAACGTTCCGTGCTTTCGGAGAGGGAGGCGAACTTGTAGGCGCTCAGGTCGTAGCTGGCGGAGAGGAAGATGGTAGGGTAGCGCCTGACCAGCGCCATGTTAACCGCTATATCCTCCATCTGGGCCTTGTAGACTTCGCTCTTCAGCTCCGGCCTGGCCTCCATGGCGGTGACGAGGCTGCGGCTGACGTCGGCGTCCACCGGCAGCGGCAGGAATTCGCCTTCGGCCTCCACTTCGAACCCCGGCTCCCTGTTCAGGGCCTTGAGCAGGTCGGTCCTGGCGTTGTCCAGGCCTTCCGCGGCTTGCGAAAGCCGGTCGGAGAGAGAGGAGAGGAGCATGGCCGACTCCATCTCCTCGAAAGGGTCCTTGCGCAGAGACGCCGACAGCCTGGAGGCCAGCTCCAGCCAGTAAGAAGAGGATTCCCTTATCCTGGCGTGGTAGAGCAGCGAGTAGAAAGCCTTCTTGGCCTCCAAGGCCGCCGCCGACCGGGCGGCTTCGAAATTCACCTTGGCCTGGCCGTTGGCGGTCTTCGCCAGCTTGAGCGCGTTGGTGTTCCTGCCGCCGGTATAGAGCGGCTGCAGCGCCTGGGCGCGCAGCTGATAGAAGTAGTCGCCCAGCTCAGGGTAGATCACCGGGCCGCCGGAATCCGCGCCGGAGACTACGGGCGAATCCAGGTTGAGCCGGCTCACGCTGCCGTACAGGGCCAGCTGCGGCAGCGCCATGAACCTGGCCTCGCTGACCCGCTGGCGGGTGATGATGATATCCTGTTCGGCGGCCAGCGCGGCCGGGCTGTTCTTGACCGCTATCGAGACCGCCTCTTCCAGGGTGAGGGCTTCCCCGCCGGCCAGGGCCGGCGCGGGCGCGGCGGCCAGGACCAGCGCCAGCGCGGCGGGGATGAGGATCATATCTTGAACTTCGGCATTATCTCGGAGACCTTGCGGCGCAGTTCGGCGGCCTTATCGGCCAGCCCCCCCGCCGCGGCCTCCTCGCGGAACTTCTCGTATTCCCGGACCACCTCGTTGACGGCCCCGGTCATGTTGTTGAAGTGGTCCTGCAGTTCCGTGAGCTGGTCGCCCTCGCGCAGATAGACGCGGTGCGTCAGGTCGCCGTCGGCCACGGTGGAGCAGCTCTTCTCGAACTTGAAGATAGGTCCGGCCATGCGGTGCGAGATGACCGCCGAGACTATCAGCACCATCACCATGTACATCACTATCTTCAGCGCGAACAGCGGCACCATCTGCGCCATCTCGTCCAGCAGCGGCTGCATCATCGGGTGCTCGTTGACCACCTTAGAGACGGTCCAGAGCACGTCGAGGCCCACCACTATGAACGCGAGCAGCACGCTGAAGAAGATCAGCGACATGTAGCGGTACTGCAGGTGCTTCTTTATCAGTATCGTCCGGCGCTGGAACTTCGCCTGGGGCTTGGCTTGAGCGTTTTCAGTCATCTCGTTCTCCTAGAACAGCACCGACATGAGCTCGTCCCAGTCCTTGGAGACCGTCTTGAGCTCGCCGGTGGCCTTCTCCAGCGGTACGCCTACTATCCGGTTGCCGACCAGCGCCGACATCTGGCCGAACTGGCCGTCGCGCACCAGCTCCGCGGCCTTCACGCCTACGCGTACGCCGAGCATGCGGTCGAACAGCGTGGGGGCGCCGCCCCGCTGCATGTGGCCGATAACGGCGGAGCGGGTCTCTAGGCCCGTATTCTTCTCTATGAAGGAGGCGATGCGCTCGCCCATGCCGCGGTCCTTCAGGATCACGTGGCCGAACTGGTCCAGCTCGCGCTTCTGCTCGCCTTCACCCACGGCGGGCAGCTCGGAGGCCTCGCTGGTGACCACCAGCGCGAACTTCTTGCGGGCGTAGGAGTCCTTTATCTTCTTCAGCATCGCAGCGGTGTCTATCGTTCTCTCCGGGATACAGACGAAGTCGGCCGCGGCGGCTATCGCGGTGAACAGCGCCACCCAGCCGGCGTGGCGGCCCATCACCTCGAGCACCATCACGCGGCGGTGGCTGCGGCCCGTGTCGATCAGGGCGGCGGCGGCCTCCATGGCCTTGGTGACCGAGGTGTCGAAGCCGAAGGTGTAGTCGGTGGCGCTGAGGTCGTTGTCCATGGTCTTGGGCACGCCTACGACGTTGAGCTTGTGGTCCCGGTAGAAGCGCGTGGCCACGCCTAGCGTGTCCTCGCCGCCCATCGCGACCAGCGCGTGCAGGTCCAGCCTGCGGAAAGTGTCCAGGCACTTCTTAACGTTCTCCTCCTGCTTGAAGGGATTGGTGCGGGACGTGCCGAGCATCGTGCCGCCCTGGGTTATGGCGTATTCGGTCAGCTCGCGGCTCAGCGGCGTGGTCAGCCCGTCCACCAGGCCCTTCCAGCCGTCGTTGAGGCCGACGCACTCGAAGCCGAACTTCTCCGCCGCCCAGACGCAGCCCTTTATGGCCGGGTTCAGGCCGGGGCAGTCACCGCCGCCGGTAAGGATAGCTATTTTCTTGCTCATTTTCTTCTCCTTGGTCACAGGGTCAGATACGGATCAGAAGCTTGTGTTGTAGCGCATCTGGACTATGCGCTCCGCGCGGCGCTTGAGGCCGTTGGAATAGCGCCCGCTGCGGTTTATCTCGCGCACGCCGAAGTCCAGCTGGAAGTAGGGCGTCACGTAGAGGCGCGTGCCGACGTTGAGCCTGGAAGGGTCGTCGGTGTGGAAGAGGTTGTCCTCCTCCACCATGAAGGCCACCTTGTCCTCCAGCGTGTAATTGACCCCCAGGAAGCCGAACAGGTACTGCTTGTCGAAATCCGAGACGTTGAAGCCGCCGTGCACGGCCAGCCCGGGGGCGAGCACCTCCTTGGAGCCCACCAGGTAAAGCCCGTGGCCTTTCTCCAGGTACTTCTTGCCGGCGGGGTCGTAGTAGTAGCCCTGTCCGTCGTAGCCTACGGCCATCGCCGGCACGTAGTAGCCGCCGTCGGAGAAGCGGAACTTCACGCGGATCTCGGGGCGCCGCATCTTGATGGGCGAATCGGAGCCCACCAGCCTGTCCACCAGCATCGAGGCGCCGAGGTTCAGGCGCTCCTGTACGCCGAAGTTGATGCCGCCGAGCACGCCGCCGTCGGAGTAGAAGCGGGTCTTCAGCATGAAGCCGTAGTAGTCCAGTATGCCGGCGGTAGGGATGTCTATCATCTCCGTGTCCGGGAGGACCACGGCCTCCCCGCCGTCGTCCTTCGCGGCGGCGAGAGCCGGCAGGACGAGGAGCATGGCCAGTATGACGTTGAGTTTTTTCATCTTACCTTCCTTGAGTTGTGTTCTGCGACCGCCGGGTCACGATCCCAGCACGGCCTTCACCTTGGCGTCCATGTCCTCCAGCGAGAAGGGCTTCTGCACTATCTCGTTGGCGCCGCTCAGCAGGGCGATGCCGCGCTCGCTGGAAGTGTCCCGCGAGGTCATAATGATGATCTTCGGGGCGTTGGAGCCCAGGCGCGAGGAGATCTCGCTGGCCACGTGGTAGCCGTCGATGTACGGCATCATCACGTCCAGCAGCACCAGGTCGAACCTGTCGGACTCGGCCGCCTGCAGCGCGTCCTTCCCGTTCACCTTGGCGGTGACGTCGAACCCCTGCCGGCGGAAATAGGCCTCCAGCAGGTCTATCAGGTCCGGGTCGTCGTCGGCTATCAGGATCCGCTTTCCACTTTCCATGTCTTGTCTCCGAGCAGCCTCTCTATCTCCCGCAGGAGCTCGTCACCGAGCTCCACGCGTTCGGTGGTCTCTATCAGGTAGGTGCCCCGCCCCTTGGCGTCCACCTGGAAATACACCGGGCAATTGCCGTGCTTGCGCCCGAGCAGCGCCTTCAGCTCGTGCAGCTGCTTTTCGTCGAACAGTATGCCTTCCGGCAGTTTTACCACCAGGCCCCTGGCCCACTTGTTCATCGCGTCGAAGAGGCCGTAGGCCTCCTCGGCTATCAGCTCGTAGTTCTGCTCCCCGAAATCCGACTTCTGCACCTTGCCGGCCACCACGACCACCTTGTTGGGGCCGAGCTGCGGGCCGTAGACCTTGTACTTCTTGGGGAACAGGCAGACGCCGAGGTTGCCGGTCAGGTCCTCCACCTCGAACTTGGCCATGGCCTCGCCGGTCTTCTTGGTCTGCATGCTCTTGAACTGCGCCACTATGCCGGCCACGCGCACCATCGCCCCCTCGGCGAAAGCGCCGGCCAGCACCTTCTCGACAGGGGCGTTCGAGACCATGGACAGGTGGCGCCGGTAGCTGTTGAGCGGGTGGCCGGAGAAATAGAAGCCGAGTACCTCCCGCTCGTTCTTCAGCAGCGTGTGCTCGTTCATCACCGGGGCTTCCTTCTTCTCCTCCGCGAAGAGCATCGTCTGGTTGCAGTCGTAAGAGCCTTTGCCGCCGCAGAAGGTCTCGTAGGCCTCCATCGCCTTCGTCCTGGAGATCTCCGGTTTCTCCGCGGGGTAGAAGCAGTCGAACGCGCCGCCCTTGGCCAGCGACTCGAGCACGCGCTTGTTGAGCTGCTTGGAGTCCGCCCGCAGCGTGAACTCCTCGAAGGAGCGGTACGGGCCGTTCTTGGCCCGCTCGGCCACCATGGCCTCCACGACGCCTTCGCCCACGTTCTTCACCGCGGTCAGCGCGAAGCGGATGGCAGGCTTGCCGTTGTGGGCCTCTATGGAGAAGCGCTTCTGGGAGCGGTTCACGCTCGGACCCAGGATCCCTATCTCCATGTCCTGGGCCTCGCCGATGTAGGTGACCAGCTTGTTCTCCTTGTCCTCGGAGCCTATCGGGCTGTGCCCGATCTCGCTGGTCAGCAGCGCGGCCATGAACTCGGTGGGGTAGTTGGCCTTGAGCCAGGCGGTCTGGTAGGCGACCAGCGCGTAGGCCACCGAGTGCGACTTGTTGAAGCCGTAGCCCGCGAACTTGGCCATGTCGTCGAAGATCTTGGCCGAAAGCTTGTTGGGGACGTCGTGGTGCTCCTTGGACTGCTTTATGAACTTCTCGCGCAGCTTCTCCATCACGTCCAGCTTCTTCTTGCCCATCGCCTTGCGGAAATCGTCGGCCTCGCTCGGGGTGAACCTGGCCATGCTCTTGGCGATCTCCATGACCTGCTCCTGGTACACCATAGTGCCGTAGGTGTCCTTCAGGATGGGTTCGAGCAGCGGGTGGTCGTAGACGATCTTCTTGCGGCCGTGCTTGCGCTCCACGAACATCTCCAGCATGCCGCTCTCTATCGGGCCCGGCCGGTAGAGGGCCACCAGCGCCGCGATGTCGCTGAAGACGGTGGGCTTGAGGCCCTTCACCAGCTTCTTCATGCCCTCGCTTTCCAGCTGGAACACCCCGGTGGTGCGTCCCTCGCAGAGCAGGTCGAACGAGGCCTTGTCGTCCATCGGGATGGAGTAGATGTCGAAATCCTTCTTGTCCGGCAGCGTGCGTATGAACTCGGAGGCTGTCTCTATGACCGAAAGCGTGCGCAGGCCGAGGAAGTCCACCTTCAGCATGCCGAGGCTGCCCAGCATGTTGCCGTCGTACTGCGTGGTGATGATCTCCTTGGTGTTGCGGTTGGCGAGCGGGACGTAATCGGTCACGTCGTCCTTGGAGATCACGACGCCGGCGGCGTGCACGCCGGTGTGGCGGCGCAGGCCCTCCACTTTCAGCGCGATATCGAAGAGCTTCTTCAGCTTCGGATCGCGCATGTAGTCCTTCAGCTCGCTGCTGTCGTTGATGGACTTGAAGAGGGTGGCCTTGGGATCGCCGGGGATCAGCTTGGCTATAGCGTTGACGTCGGCCAGCGGGATGCCCATGACCCGCCCGACGTCCCGGATGGCGCTCTTGGCCTTGATGGTGCCGTAGGTGATGATGTTAGCCACGCGCGAGGAGCCGTACTTCTCGCGCACGTACTGCACCACCCGCTCGCGGCCTTCGTCGGAGAAATCGATGTCCAGGTCCGGCATGCTCTTGCGGCCCGGGTTCAGGAAGCGCTCGAACAGCAGGCTGTTGGGCAGCGGGTCCACGCGGGTGATGTCCAGCGTGTAGGCGACCAGCGCGCCGGCGCCGGATCCGCGGCCCGGGCCCACGGGGACGCCTATGCTGCGGCCGTGCCGGATGAAGTCCATCACTATCAGGAAGTAGCTGGAGAAGCCCATCTTCCTGATGGTGTCCAGCTCGAACTCCAGGCGCTTCCTGTACTCTTCCCCGGCGTTAGGCACCTTCCTGCGCAGGCCTTCCTCGCAGAGGTCCTTCAGATAGTGGAAGTCCCCCCCGTCGCCGTATTTGGCCTTGTACTCGGCGGGGATGTCGAAGGCGGGCAGGTGCAGCTTGCTGTTGTCCACCTTGAGGTTGCACATGTCGGCTATGACGAGCGTGTTCTTCACGGCCTCCGGGGTGTGGGAGAAGAGCTTTATCATCTCGGCCGGGGACTTGTAATAGAGTTCATGCGTGGTCATGCGCATGCGGTCCGGGTCGTCCATCAGCGCGCCGGTGGAGATGCAGATGTGCGCGTCGTGCGCCTCCCAATCCTCTTTCTTCTGGTAATGGCAGTCGTTAGTGGCGACCAGCGGGATGCCGGTGCGCTTGGCCACCTCCAGGAGCCCGGCCATCGCGGCCTGCTCCTCGGGGATGTCGTGGTCCATCAGCTCCAGATAGAAGTTGCCCTTGCCGAGGATATCGTTGTAACGAGAGGCCAGCTTGACCGCGTCGTCGATCTTGCCCTCGGCGCAGTTGCGCGCGACGTGGGACTTCAGGCAGCCGGAGAGACAGACCAGGCCTTCCTTGTGCTTCTCGAGCAGTTCCTCGTCTATGCGCGGGTCGTGGTAGAAGCCCTCGAGGAACGAGGCGGAGACCATCTTCATCAGGTTACGGTAGCCGGTCTCGTTCTTCGCGAGCACGGTCATGTGGCCGTTGTCGCGGCGGGTGGTACCCTTCTCCTTGTCCTTGCGCGAGCCGCGGGTGATGTAGCACTCGCAACCGACGATGGGCTTGAGCCCCAGGCCCTGGGCCGTGAAATAGAACTCCATCGCTCCGTACATGTTGCCGTGGTCGGTCAGCGCGAAAGCGTTGCCTGGCTGGGCGGCCAGGCCCTTGAGGAACTCGGAGGGGCCGCCGTGGCCGTCGGTGATGCGCAGCATACCGTCGAGCAGCGAGTACTCGGAGTGGTTATGGAGATGTATGAATTCCGGAGCCATTAAAGATACTGGAAAAAACGGAAGATCCCGCGGTTTTCCCTTTCCGCGAGCTTTAATTATATAAATAAAGTAAGGCTTATGGGAAATCCCCCCCCGGAACGGCGCCGGCGCGGTTTCGTCTTTCACTCTCCCGGCCCGGCCGCTGATGACCGCCGCGGGACTTCGGTCAAAGCGCGGGGGTTACGGAATTTATATAATCGTTATATGGCCGTTCATCCTTATACCGAGAAAAGGCATAAGAAGCGGCTCATCTTTTCCGGCACCGTCAATTTCCGCGCCGATACCGTAACGATACCGAACGGGAAAAAGGCCACGCGCGAGTTCGTGGACCATCCCGGCGCCGTAGCCGTGCTGCCGGTACTTTCCGACGGCCGCGTAGTCTTCGTCCGCCAGTTCCGCTACCCGGTGGGCCAGGCCACGCTGGAGATCCCCGCCGGCAAACTGCATTCGGCCAAGGACGACCCGCTCGCGCGCGTAAAAGCGGAACTCAAGGAGGAGACCGGCTACACCGCCAGGAAGATAGAGCGCGTCCTCTCCTACTGGCCCACCCCCGCCTTCTCCACCGAGGTCCTCCATATCTATTTCGCCGCCGGGCTGACAGGCGGCAAGCCAGACCCCGACGAGGACGAGTTCCTCACGCTCGAGATCCTCCCTTTCGAAAAAGCCTGGCGCATGGTGAAGACCGGAAAGATCCGGGACTCGAAGACGGTCATCGCCCTGCAGGCCTGGAAGATCAAGCAAATGGAGAAAAGATGAAATTCGACAACACCGACAAGCTCTGCGTAGAGACCCTGCGAGCCCTTTCGATAGACATGGTGGGCAAGGCCAACTCCGGCCACCCCGGCCTGCCGCTGGGCGCCGCCCCGCTGGCCTACGCCATATGGGCCGGGAACCTGAAGGCGGCCCCTTCGGACCCGGGCTGGTTCGACCGCGACCGCTTCGTGCTGTCCGCCGGGCACGGCTCCTCGCTGCTGTACGCGATGCTGTTCATGTACGGCTACGGCCTGAAGCTCGAGGACCTGGAGAACTTCCGCCAGCTCGACAGCCTGACCCCCGGCCATCCCGAATACGGCCACACGAAAGGCGTGGAGATGACCACGGGCCCGCTGGGCCAGGGCTTCGCCTCCGCAGTAGGCATGGCCCTCGCCGAGAAGCTGATGGCCGAGAAACTGAACACGCCGGAGTTCCCCCTGGTGGACCACCACACCTACGTGCTCTGCGGCGACGGCGACCTGATGGAGGGCGTTTCGTACGAGGCCGCCTCCCTGGCCGGACACTGGAAACTCGGCAAGCTCATCTGCCTCTACGACTCCAACGGCATAACCATAGAAGGTTCCACCGGGATAACCTTCACCGAGGACGTGAAGAAGCGCTTCCTGGCCCAGGACTGGCAGGTGATAGAAGTGGAGGACGGCAACGACCTCGACGGGCTGGATTCCGCGATAAGGAAGGCGAAGCGCGAGACGGAGAAGCCTTCGCTGGTGATAGCGAAGACCCACATAGGGTTCGGCAGCCCCAAGCAGGACAAGAACTCCGTGCACGGAGAGCCGCTGAAACCCGACGAGATACAGGCCACCAAGAAGGTGCTCGGCTGCGACCCCGAAAAGCAGTTCTGCGTGCCGGACGAGGCACGGGCCCGCTTCGCCGAGCTGGCCGCCGCGGGCGAACGCGACCGCAAGCGCTGGCTGAAGCTCTGGAAGAACTACTCCGAGGCATTACCGGAGAAGGCCGGGCTGGCCAAGGCCATGTTGGGCCGCGAGATCCCGGACGGGTTGTTCGAGCCCGGCCCGGAGTTCTTCGACAAGCCGCTGGCCACCCGCGAGGCCTCCGGCAAGGTGATCAACCTGATGGCCGAGAGGCTGCCCGGCCTGACCGGCGGCTCGGCGGACCTGGGCCCTTCGACCAAGACGGATTTCGCCAGGGAGCCGCAGCGCACGCTGCATTTCGGCATCCGCGAGCACGCTATGGGCTCGATACTCAACGGCCTCGCGCTGCACGGCGGGCTGATACCTTTCGGCGCGACCTTCCTGGTGTTCTCCGACTATATGAGGCCGGCCCTGCGGCTGGCCGCGCTGATGAAGGCACCGGCGGTCTTCGTGTTCACGCACGACAGCATCGGCGTGGGCGAGGACGGCCCCACCCACCAGCCCGTAGAGCACCTGATGAGCCTGAGGCTCATCCCAGGCTTGACAGTGCTGCGCCCCGCCGACGCCTGGGAAACGCTCTACGCCTGGGAGGCCGCGGTCCGCTCCGGCCGCCCGGCCTGTCTGGCGCTGTCCCGCCAGAAGCTCCCGCTGATGACGCAGTACCGGGAGAAGATGGCCGCCGGCGTCAAGCGCGGCGCCTACCTGCTGCGCGGCCCGTCGATAGTCCCGTCCGTGGAGCTCGTGGGCTCCGGCTCCGAGGTGCAGCTGCTGTTCGAGGCCGCGGCCCTTCTGGAGAAGGAGGGCATCGGGGCCCGCATCATCTCGGTCCCGTCGTTCGAGCTCTTCAGGGAACAGGATAAATCCTACAGGGATTCGGTCTTCATACCGGAACTGCCCAAGGTCGCCGTGGAGGCGGGCAGGTCGCTCGGCTGGCGCGACCTCATTGGCGGAGACGTGGAGACGGTGGGCGTGGAGACTTTCGGGAAGTCCGCCCCGGCCGAGAAGGTCTACGAGGCCCTGGGCCTCACCGCGCGCAGGATAGCCGAGAAGGCCCGCGGTATGGAGATCG
>JAJZOZ010000076.1 GCA_021811405.1 bacterium
GGCTAAAAGGCGGGGTAGGGTCACCGAGAACCTAAAGGTACGGTAATCCCACCAGGTCCTATCCCCGTATCGTTTAGGGTTAAGAAGCTCGCTTTCTTCGGCCCCCTCAGCCAATCCGCCGGTAAGATGAAATAGCACATCACAGGAATCCAACTTCCCGTCGATATCCGCGATCAGATAAGCCGGAAGGTAGAACCTGAATGCCTCATCGGAGAAGAAACTCAGCGCGGAGCCATATCCATCAGGTGCACGGTCAAGGAACTCCGGGGACAAAATCTTCCAATCAGTTTTCCCCTTAAATTCTTTTTCTACCAGGAAAGGTTCTTCCCCTTCCGTGCTCCCTTTCAAGCACCAATCCCCGGGATATGTAACGCTTGAAAATGCTTGAGCAATTTTGGATTTAAGAGAATCTCTATCCATAGTAAGGATTTTACTATACAAAAAAAGCCCCGGCGTAACAGCCAGGGCTAAAATCGGGAACTCCCCCAATGGAACACAGCGGGGAACGTCCTAACTATCTGCAAAGCTATTAGATTTAACCAAGAATTACTCAGCCAACCCTGAAAAATAAAAAAGTTGGTATCAGTCAGCCAGGCTCGACTTGCCTGGGGAGGATACCAACTTCATGTATAGTATAGCTCCGTTCCGAATAATTTTCAAGTCCAAAACAAAAGCCCCGGCTATTCGCCAAGGCTTTTTAGAAATTTCTCCGGGAACGGAACACAGCGGGGAACCGGCTTATCTTTGGGAAAGACCTCAAAATCCCATAAAACTAATTAACACCACTGGGGCTTACCAGAGAAGACGGAATGCCTTCAATGGAGAAAGGGGAATCCCACAACTCGCCACGATGCAAGAGGCGCACAGCCGCAAAAACAAGTGCTGTAATCAGCCATATGATGACCAACAAAATCAACTTGGCCTTAAGACGGTTTAGCCGCCCCCAGTCAACTATTCGTCTAATTCTTTCCATCAGGTTTATACAATTGCTTTAGGATTTGCATAGACTCTTGATATGAATTTATAGGCGGCGGCGGGGATTTATACCAATGTTCCGGATGAATAAAACAAGCATATACTGCCCACCAGGAAATCAGTAGCAGTAACCCAAACGACAAAACGATAGAGAGATTTAATCCCCAATTGGCTATCCAGTAAACACTTTTTCTAAATCTCTCGTTCATATACGCGAATCAGTGATATTCTATCACGAAATGAGTTGCCGCAATAAAAACAGGCCCCTTTTGACAGGGGCCTGAAATTTCTCCGGGACTAGGATTCGAACCTAGACAAGCAGATTCAGAGTCTGCTGTGCTACCGTTACACCATCCCGGAATATTTTGTTATTATATCTTTTTCCGATGTAAGGTCAAAATCCGGGGGGATAATGCACGGGTTGTCTTCGGATCTGGTCGTCATAGCGCTGATGCTGGTCTTCAACGCCTGCTTCGCCGCGTACGAGATGGCCCTGGCCTCCGTGTCCAAGGCGCGGATGCGCCACCTGAAGGAAAAGAACGTCCCGGGCTCCGGCTCCGCGCAGTTCATGAAGGAGCGGATGGAGGCCAGCCTCTCGCTTATCCAGCTGGGCATAACGCTCGCCGCGGCCGCCGCGGCCGCCACCGGCGGCGCCGGCATCAACGAGTACATAGCCCCTATACTGGAGAACCGCTACGGCCTCAGCGAGGCCTTGGCCGAGGGCATAGGGCTGGGGCTCTTCGTCCTGCCGCTGAGCTTCGTGACCATAGTCTTCGGCGAGCTGATGCCTAAGCTCTTCGCCATCGAGAACAAGGAATTCATACTGCTGACGTTCTCCCCCTTCTTCAAGGGGCTGTACCTGCTCTGCTACCCGGTGGTGCGCGTCTTCGAGCTGATAATAAAAAGGATGATGCGCGCCACGCAGACCATGCTGCCCGCCGGGGCGCAGTACGCCGAGAAGGCCGCCCTGTCGGAGCTGCGCCACGCCGCCGCGCAGGCCCGAGACGAGAGCCTGATAGGCAGGATGGAGGAGAAGATAGTCAACGCCGCGGCCGAGCTGGCCGCCCGGAAAGTGGAGGAGCTGATGATCCCGGTGTCGGCCATCTCCTACATCCCCTCCGACATGACGCTCCAGGAGGCGCTGATACGCGCCCATATGGACCTGCACACCCGCTTCCCGGTGACGAAGACGGACTGGGCGGCCGGCAGCGTGATAGGCTACGTGAACTTCAAGGACATAGTGAACGCGCTGAAGATGCGGGCCAGGTCCCCGGACATAGCTGGCATAACCAGGCCTATCGAGAAGATCCGCGCCGGCACGGCGGCGCCCAGGGCCCTGGAGGAGATGATCACGCGCAACATGCACATGGCGCTCGTCATCGACGAGGCAGGCAAGACGCAGGGGCTGCTGACGCTGGAGGACATCATAGGCCAGCTGGTGGGCGGCCCCATCAAGGACGAGTACGACCGCCTGCCGCCGCATCTTTACGCGGCGGGCGGCGGCCTGATAGCGGGCGGCGGGGCGGACATGGCGGAGATACTGCGCAAGCTGGGACTCAAGCCCGATACCGGCAACGTCACGCTGGCCGCCTGGCTGGAAAGGCAGCTGGGGCGCCCGCCCCGCGGCAGCGAGACCTATTCCGGCGCGGGCATAGAGCTGATAGTGCGCAAGACGCGCCGTCACAAAGTCTCCGAAGCCTTCATCCGGAAGGTCCAACGCGCTATTTAGTAGAATATACCTGGCCGGATCCCCCCGCAAGCGACGCGCTTCATCTTTTGCAGCGTTTCCTTGGAGGAGGGGTTCAGCGAGCGGTTCCGGCTCAATGCCGGAATAGCGAGCGGCGAAGGGGAACCTCGTTCCCCTCGCGTCGCACCGGGCCCGCACCTTGTAAGGCCCGGCGCTAATCGCCCCGAACGCGAAGCGTGAGGGGTGCGACGATCGGGGCATGGTGAAATGGTATCACGCGTGCTTTGGGAGCATGAATCCCCAGTTCGATCCTGGGTGCCCCGATAGAATTATTCGTTTATCCCTTCCGACTTCAGGAATTTCGCGAGGCCGCGTTTTATGGCTTCCCCCACCGCCTTGCGTCCGTCCTCGGATATCAGGAAAGCCCTGCTCTTCTCCGAATCGCCTATCTCGAGCAGCACCCGGTACGGGGCCTTATTGACGTTCTCGTCGAGGCTGTAAAAGGCCAGCCGGCCGGTGGAGGCGCAGCGGTAATCGTTGCGCCCGGTGCTGCTGTCCAGATGGGTGCCGCGGTTCTCGAGGTCCGTGGCCCGGGCTATCTCCTCTATCAGCGTATCGGAGAGGCGGCGGTTCTCCGCCTCCATGTTGTCCCCGTCGTGGATGTAGCCCCAGACGGCGTGCCGCCCGCTGCCGCCGTTATTGTGGACCCCGATGAAGAACAGCGGTTTTATCTCGTTGGAGCGGGCTATTTCCCAGGCGTAGCCGGAGATCCTGCCGTCCTCGGTTTCGCTGGTGTGGGCCTTCAGGGTATTGGTGCCGGTGTCGGCGTGGTGCAGGCCCGGCTGGAAATAGCTCCAGACCTTCTTCTCGCCGTAGCGCGGCGGGGCGGCCAGCGCGTACTCCACTATCGCGTCGCAGGTGAGCGCTTCGTTGAAGTTCTCGCCGGTGTCGCGCTGGTGCGACGGCTGGAAGACTATCAGCTGCGCCGCGGCCAGGGCCGGCAGGAAGGGAAGAAGCAGCAAGGCGGCCGGTCTCTTCATCGGGCTTCAGAACGGTATAACGGCGGCCGCTCCGGCGTAGCCGCGCTCGTAGACCGGCAGCAGCAGGGCCGAGGGCGCCCCGCCGCGCGGCGCGGCCACCCAGCGGCCTACGGCGGTGCCGAGGGCGGCCCCGGCGAAGACGTCGGAAGCCCAGTGCTTGTCGCCGTAGACGCGCTGCAGGGCCGTGCCGGCGGCCAGCGCGTAGGCGGATACCCCTATCCAGGGGGATTCGCAGCGGCGCGCGAAGACGGAGGCGATAGCGAAGGCGCTGGTGGTATGCCCCGACGGGAAAGAGGTGTAGGCGGTCTTCATCTTGTAAGGCCTGAAGATGCCTTTGCCCCGGTCCGAATAGGGCCTGGCGCGCCCGGCGGTATACTTCACGATGGTGCCGGCGGCGTTGGCGGCGGCAAAAGACTCCAGCGCCAGCACCGAAGTGCGCAGGCCGTCGCGTCCGTGAAAAAGGTAGCAGAGGCCGGAATAGGCGCCCAGCAGGCCCATCTCGTAGCCGCCGTTGCCGAACTTCTCGAAGACGGAGGCGAGGCTGTCGTTCAGGCCGGAATGGTTCCGGGAGAAGATATGGCGCACCTGGCCGTCCGCGGAATAGACCAGCAGGCCGCCCGCGGCGAGGCCGCCGGCCCACAGCGCGGAGCCGCGGTCCAGGCGCAGCGGCGAGGTGATGGTCTCCCCGGTCCTGGCCAGGGTCTCGTCTATGAACGGCTTGACCGAGGCCGCCCTGCAGAAAGGGCACAGCGCGCGGAGCAGCAGCAGGAAAAGCGCCGCGCGCGCCAGCATGGCGCGCGGGGAAGGGATGGCAAAGTCCATCAAAGACCCAGCAGGCCGTTCTTCAGGGACTTATCGGCGGGCTTGTCGCCCACCCAGACCTTGAACAGCACGTCGGCGAAGTCCTTGCCTTCTATGGCGCCCGCGGGCTTGCCGTTGGCCGTGACCTCGATCCCGATACCGGGCCTGTATACGAAAACCAGCCTGTCCCCTTTCTTCACGTCGGGGATCATCTTCTCCATCCTCGTTATGCGGTCCTTCAGCGCGGGCAGGGCCGCGCCGGCGTTGTTGGCGAAGCCCTCGGCTATGGCCTCGGCCACGGCTTTGCCGTCCACCGAGCGCAGGAAGACCAGCTCTATGCGCTTGAGCTGCTCGGAAGAGGCCACGGCCATGCCGTCCCTGGAGGTCTTCTCCAGGTAAAGGCCGGCCACGTAGACCTTGAAGACTATCTTGGTGCGCAGCCCCATGCCGTTGAGCTCCAGCTTCCTGCCGTCCTGCTGCAGCGTCATCGGCATGCTGACGCCCTTTAGCGTCATCTCGGTCTCAGCGGCGCTCAGCAGGCAGGGCGCGGCCAGAAGGGCTAACAAAGCGAATTTCTTCATCGTTTCTCCTTTAAAAAAACGGGGTCCCTGACTATGGTATATATTCTGCAAGTCCTTTTCAATTTGATAGGATTGGATTGATGAGAACCCGGCGCCGAAAGCACTCCGCCTGCCCCCGGCTGCGCTCCTGGACCCTGCCCCACATGCTGCCAGGGGACTTCAAAGGCGCGTTCCTCAGGAACCTCGTGCCGGCGTCCTACCCTGCCGGCGCCTTCGCGGTGAAGGACCCGGGCCGCGGGGCCGCGCTGACCTCCCCCGAGCTGCCCGCCCTGTTCCCTTTCGACCAGCTGCTGCTCTCTGCCTCCGTGGTCTTCCCGTCCGGCGGCGCCTTTTCGGCCGAAGCCCGCGTAAAGACCGGGCGCGGCTGGAGCCCTTGGTTCAGCTTCGGCACTTTCGAGCCGGGCAGGTCGGCCAGCGCGGCCCCCCTGGAGAACCAGTTCGGACGAATGGACACGGATATTCTGAAGCTCAAGGGCAAGGCTTCCGCTTTCCGCTACCGTCTGACCATCCGGGCCTCCGGGAAGAAAGCCCCGCTGCTGCGGCTCGTCACCGTCTGCTATACGGACTCCGCTCTTCCCTTCCGGCCGGGCCGTAGGCCGGAAAAACCCGCCCTAAGGCTCCGCGTGCCCAGGCTCTCCCAGATGGCGCTCAAGGCGGAACATTCGAAGGATATCTGCAGCCCGGTCTCGGTCTCCATGGCGCTGGCGGGCCTGGGCCTGAAGGCCGCGCCGCTTGAAACCGCCTTCGCCGCGCGCGACTATCGGGCGAAGATCTTCGGCAACTGGTTCTTCAGCACCGCCTACGCGGGATCGCGCGGCGCGCTCTCGCTGCTGGCCCGCCTGAACTCGCTGGAGGAGGCGCGGTCCTTCCTGGAAGCCGGAGTGCCGGTGATAGCCAGCGTAACCTTCGGCCCGGGGGAGCTGCGCGGCGCCCCTATAAAGAAGACGGCCGGGCACCTCCTGGTGATGACCGGATTCACGGCCTCCGGCGACGTGGTGGTCAACGACCCGGCGGCGCCCTCGGTCTCTTCAGTGGAAAGGGTATACCCCAGGGCGCAGTTCGAGCGCGCCTGGCTGGGCAACAAGTACGGGCTGGCCTACATCGCCGCCGGCGGCCTCTCCGCCTTCATGCGCGTGAAGGCCCGCTTCGCCGAGCTCTATTCCGCGCCGCCCGCCGCGGCGGCCGACAGGAAGAAACTGATAGAAAGCCAGCTCGTCTTCAACGAGCGGGCAGAGCTGCTGGAAGTATCGGGGCGCTGGGCCAGGATACGGGCGCTCGAGCAGCACAGCCTGCGGGCCGACGGGCGCACGCTGCTGCCCTACGAGGGCTGGGTGGAGCTTGCCGCGCTGGCCCCGGGCCTGCCGCAGGTCCCGAACGCGGTGGTCAGGATCAAGACCTCCAAGTGCGGACCGTCCGAATTCTCCCTGGGCGTGAAGGTCTATTCCTGCGGGGACGGCTCCCCGGCCCTGCCTGCCGGCCGCCTGAGCGCCGCCGCCCTGAACCCCCTACCGGGAAGATTTCCCCCGGCCCGGCTGCGGCTGGAAGTGCCGAGAACGGCGCGGCTGTTCCTCGGGGACAGGTACTACTGGGGCGGCCGTTCGGCCTGGGGCGTGGACTGTTCAGGCCTCGTCGGCATCGCCTTCCGAGCCTGGGGCCTCGAGCTCCCCCGCAACGCCGGCGACCAGTATTTCGCCTCCCGCCGGGTACAGCCCTCCTCGCTGCTGCCCGGAGACCTCATTTTCTCCGCCGACGCCTCCGAGCCGGCCGACATCACCCACGTCATGATCTACACCGGCCGCGGCCGCCTGCTGGAAGCCACAGGCGACAGCAACTCCGTGAGGGAGATCCCCTTCGAGCGCAAGTTCGGGGTGCCGTTCTCCTCCGCCGCCAACGGGATGATGGCCGGCGGCAAGAAGGTCTTCTTCCGCCGGGTTATTCCCTAGAGTAAAGGAGCCGTTATGACAATAGAAGAGAAGCTGGCCTCTGCTTTCCCGTCAGCCGAAGAGGTTCCCGCGGAGTTCCGCGCCGCCGCGGTGGAACAGAAGGACTACCTGATCAACGGCCGCATCAAGGCCTGGACCGGGCCCAGGCGCGATGTCCTCTCGCCCGTGGGCCTGCGCGGGAAGAAAGGACCGGAGCGGGTACGGCTGGGCTCCTACCCTCTAATGACGCAGAAGGAGGCGCTGGAGGCGCTGGACGCCGCGGCCGCCGCCTACGACGAAGGCCGTGGCCTCTGGCCGACGCTCAGCGTGGAGGCCCGCATCGCCCACATGGAGGAGTTCGTCTGGCGCATGAAGGAGAAGCGCGCTGAGGTGG
This sequence comes from bacterium, assembly GCA_021811405.1. Classification (GTDB taxonomy): domain Bacteria; phylum Elusimicrobiota; class Elusimicrobia; order Elusimicrobiales; family UBA9959; genus UBA9959. The sequence goes on from JAJZOZ010000076.1 coordinate 7,401, forward strand.
TCAGCCTGCTGATGTGGGAGATAGGCAAGTCCTACGAGGACTCCCGGAAGGAGTTCGACCGCACCGTGGAGTACATCGCCGACACCATAGCGGCGCTTAAGGAGCTGGACAGGAATTCCTCCCGCCTCTCCGTGACGCAGGGCATCATCGCCCAGATCAAGCGCGCGCCGCTGGGCGTAGTGCTCTGCATGGGGCCCTACAACTATCCGCTCAACGAGACCTTCACCACGCTGATACCCGCCATCCTGATGGGGAACACGGTGGTCTTCAAGCCGCCGAAATACGGCGTGCTGCTGCACCGCCCGCTGCTGGAGGCCTTCCGCGACTCCTTCCCCAGGGGCGTCGTAAACACCATCTACGGCGAGGGCTCGAAGATAATCGGGCCGATCATGAAGACCGGCAAGGTCAACGTGCTGGCCTTCATAGGTTCCAGCCGGGTGGCGGACATCCTGCGCCAGCAGCACCCCGCGCCGCACCGGCTGCGCTGCGTGCTGGGCCTCGACGCGAAGAACGCCGCCATCGTCCTGCCGGACGCGGACGTGGACCTGGCCGCAGGGGAATGCCTGACCGGGGCCCTTTCCTTCAACGGCCAGCGCTGCACCGCGCTGAAGATACTCTTCGTGCACCGCTCGGTGCAGAGCGAGTTCCTCGAGAAACTGGTCACGGCCATCGAGGGGCTGAAGCTGGGCATGCCGTGGGAGCCGAAGGTGCGGATCACCCCGCTCCCCGAAGAGGAGAAGCCCCCGTACCTGGCCGAGGTCATAGCCGACGCGAAGAAGCACGGCGCGAAGGTGATCAACGAGGGCGGCGGGGCCTCCGGAGGCTCCCTGGTCTATCCCGCCGTGATCTATCCCGTGAACGCGAAGATGCGCCTCTGGCGCGAGGAGCAGTTCGGCCCGGTGATACCGGTGGCGCCCTTCAGCGACGTGAAGGAGCCGCTGAAGTACGTCGTCGAGTCCAACTTCGGCCAGCAGGTAAGCGTCTTCGGGCGCGACATGGAGAAGATCGCCCCGATGCTCGACACGCTGGTAAACCAGGTCTCGCGGGTCAATATAAACAGCCAGTGCCAGCGGGGCCCCGACGTGTTCCCGTTCACCGGCCGCAAGGACTCGGCGGAAGGCACGCTGTCGGTCTCCGACGCGCTGCGGGTCTTCTCCATCCGCGCGCTGGTGGCAGCGAAGGAGTCCGACGCGAACCGCAAGCTGATACGCGGCATCCTGCGCGGCCGCAAGTCCAGGTTCCTCTCGACCGACTTCATACTCTGAGGCAAGCCATGAAGACGGACGCCGCGGCCGTGATACGCATACTAAGGAAAACCTACCCGGAGGCGGGCTGCTCGCTGGACCATAAAAGCGCCTTCGAACTGCTGATGGCCACTATACTCTCGGCCCAGTGCACCGACGAGCGTGTGAACATGGTGACCCCGCCGCTCTTCAGGAAATATCCCGGCCCCGCCGAAATGGCGGAAGCCCCCCTCGCGGACCTCGAGAAACTGGTCCACTCCACCGGCTTCTACAAGAACAAGGCCCTGTCGCTGAAGGAGGCTTCGCGGGAAATAAAGGAGCGCTTCGGCGGGCAGGTGCCGAAGACTATGGACGAGCTGCTGACGCTGCGCGGCGTGGCCCGCAAGACCGCCAACGTGGTGCTGGGCTCGGCCTACGGCATAGCCGCCGGCGTGGTGGTGGACACGCACGTCAAACGCCTGGCCTTCCGGCTGGGGCTGACGCGGCATACGGACCCGGAGAAGATAGAGCGGGACCTGATGAAGGCCGTGCCGCGGAAAGACTGGATCTGGTTCGCCCACTCTCTGGTGCTGCACGGCCGCGCGGTCTGCGGCGCCCGCAAGCCGCTCTGCGGAGAATGCCCTCTCGCGAATGTCTGCCCTCGAGCCGGAGTGAAGTAAGCGCAGGCCGCGGCAGAAGCAAAAGAATAAGCCGCGCTATGCGCGGCTTACTCCGTTCCGGGCAGTTCAGTGCTACAGGTTGGTGATGTCCTGGAAGATGATACCGGCCCCGATCACCTTGCCGTCCACGCCCTTGATGTTGATGGAGCTGTAGCCGATCACCTTCTCCTTGCCGTTGACCTTGCAGCGGAACTCCTGGCGGCGCACTGTCTTGTTGCGCTTCAGCACGTCGCCTATGGCTCCCACCACGTCGGGGCACAGCTGGAACAGCTCCATGACCGGCCTGTTGATGTACTCCTGGCCCACCTCGAAGATCTCGCAGGCCTTGGGGTTGAAGAAGATTACCTTGCCCTCCATGTCCGCGCCGATGAAGCCGCCGGAGAGGTTGTTTATCGTGCTCTCGCCCTTCAGGTTGAGCTGCTTTATAGTGGCCTCGAGCCTCTTGATGTAGACGTCCCGGGCGGTGAGCGCGGTGAGCACCTCGGCCGCCTTCAGGTCCTCCTCGGAGAACTGCCCGGCTATGGAGTTGATGAACTCTATGACGCCCAGCAGCTCGCCGTTGGCGATAGCCGGCACCGCGATGACGGTCTTGGTCTGGAAGCCGGAGCCCTTGTCCACCTTCTTGGTGAAGAGCGGGCTGTTCTCGGTGTCGTTGACCAGTATGGGCTTGCGCGACTCGGCGCAGAACCCGACTACGCCCTGGTAGCCGAAGCTCAGACCCACCAGGTCCCCGCCCACCGGGCCGATGCTCTTCTTGAAGGTCAGGCGCTTCTTCACGTCGTCGGCCTCGAAGAAGCTGGCGGCGTGGCAGTTGACGATGCCGGCCCCGCGGCGGGCGAGGTACTCCCAGAGGGCTTCCTCGCCCTTGGCGGCCTCCGCCGGCAGGTCCTCGGAGAACTTGGAGATGAATTCGAAGATGTCGCTCATTTTTTCCCCTTCCTGGCCCTGGCTACCGGCCTTTCAGGAACTCCGAACAGGTCCAGCAGACCTTCGGTGACCGCGCCCGCCAGCTTCTCCTGGAACGCGGAGGTGTTAAGCAGCTCCTCCTGGCGCGGCACTATCATGTAGGCGTTCTCGATAAGAGCGGCCGGCATCCAGGTCATGCGGGCCACGTAATAGTCCCCGAAGCGCTCGCCCTCGTCGGGCAGGTCTATGTCCTTCACGAAAGCCCTGTGTATGGCGTCCGCCAGCTGCAGGCTGTGGCGGTGGTAGTGGTAGACCGAGAAGCCGCGCGGCTTGCCGAAGGGGTCCTCCCCGTCGCCTATCGCGTTGTTGTGTATGCTGATGAACAGGTCGCCGCCCAGGTCCTTGGCCAGCTTGGGCCTGTCGGCCAGCTCGACGTTCTCGTCGCCGTAGCGGGTCATCTTCACGGCCGCGCCCAGCCCCTCCAGGTCCGCCTTGACCTTCTGGGCTATGGCCAGGTTGACGTTGACCTCGAAGGTCTCCATCGGGCCCACGGCCCCGTCGAGGCCGCAGCCGGAGGGCATGGCGGAATAGGGGAAGTCCTTCATCGGCACGCGCTTTTCGCCCGGACACTTGTAATAGACCGAATGCCCCGGGTCCAGCACCACGGTAAGGCCGGAAAGCGGCTTAGGCCAGGCGAGCGACGGGCGCGGCCTGGCGCGCAGGTCGACCTGCATCGAGCCGGAGCCGTTCGGGTAGGAGACCTCGTAGCCCCAGAGCTCGCCGGGGCCGGTCTCGAAATCTATCTCCACCTTGCCGGTGCCGGCCTGGCGGAACGCCACGTTCTTTACCAGCTTGTCGGCGGTATCATAGATGACCCAGTTGGTGTGCAGGTTGGCGTAGTAGAGGGTGACGCGCAGGCCCCAAGGCATCGCCTCCGCCGAATAAGGAAGCTTGTCGTACATCGTTATGGAAGCGGTGGAACCGAAGTCCGTCTTCTTCAGCTTTATCACGCCGGTCTCGCTCCCGTAGCCGAACGGATAGGGCGCGCCCTGTGCCGGGCGTACCTTGGAGTCCTGCACCCAGGCCTCCGTGTCCTGCGCCAGGAACACCTTGCGGTAGCCGTTATAGCGGCCGCTGGAGACCAGCTTTACCCCGGCGGGGAGGAACATGGCGTAACCGCCGTCGGGAGCGTTCTTCAGCACCACCGCGTCGGTGGAGGTCTCCACCAGCACCGGGGCGGACAGCAGGCCCACTTTGCCTTTGGCCCGCGCGGCGGCGCTGCGCCCGAAAAGGCCGGCCTTGAAGCGGGCGGTGAGGAGCCCGCCTATATTCTCGTATTTGTCCACGCGGCAGGAACCGTAATACCTGCCAGAGCCCGCCGGGGCCTCCCGCATCGGGCTGTCCTTCACCAGCCCCTCCACGGAGAAGACCGCCTCCTTGCCGGGGGTGCCGGCGGCGGAAACCCGGAGGTAGTCGCCAGGCAGCAGGTCCACGTCGGCGCGGTTGGAGGTGAAATCCAGGCGCAGCGTGCCGGTGGACGGCGCGGGGTCCTCCTGGGCCACCTTTATCGAGCGCTGGGCGGTAGTGCCGTCGTCCAGCGAGCCCGCGAAGACGAAATCGCCCCCGGTGACTGGCAGATAGGCTATGAACCCGCCGTTGGAGTGCACGGGGACCTTCTCGCCGTTTATCGTGAGGGCCGCGGTGGAAGGGGAGATATTGCCGAAAACGAAGGTGCGCGGCACCGGCGGGATGGACAGCCCCTCCGGAGGATAGACGAAGTTTATGCGGCCGGCACGGACCGGCGCCGCCGGCAGCAGCAGGAGGAGTATATACGGTATGCGCTTCGTCATGGGGTTTAAAAGAAAATGAAATATAAATTTAATACCGGCCGGTTACAATTATAATATATTCGCCCGGGAACTATGAAAAAACCGCTCCTGCCGCTGCTACTCGCCGCTTCCCTGCCGGCCGCCGCCTGGGCCGCCGATTTCACGTACATGCGCCCCTGCGTAAGGGCCAACGGCGCGGGCTCCGCCTTCTCCACGGTGGAAGGGGACCCCTGCGCCGTCTTCTACAACCCTGCCAACCTGACCACGCTGAGCGGCCTGGAGGTCAGGCTGGAGACGGCCAGGCGCCTCTCCCCGACAGCGCCGCTCGGCGAGTCCTCGCTGGTCTATATCCGCCCGGTCCCGGACGTGCAGTACAAGACGGCCGGCTTCGGCTATTACGCCGTGCGCCGGAAGGCGGCCTCCCTCGACTCCTTCACTTTCGGCACCGGCAAAAGAACCACTATAAAGTACCTGCAGAAGCCCCTTTTCTACGGCGGCAGCTTCAAGCTGGTCAGTCTCAGGGAGGAGAAGAGCCACCTGGCCATCGGAGTGGAGGGCGGCGTGAAGCTGGAGGGCAGCGGCGGGCTGCGGACGGCGCTGGTCTTCTCGGACCTGCTGCTGGGCGCGGGCCGCTCCCTGCTCACGATAACGCTGGGCAACTCCTACCGCTTAGGGAACACGGAACTGCTGGCCGACCTCAGGGCCCGCGGCTCCTATTCGGAGCTGTTCCTGGGCGCCGAGCACACGGCCTTCAACGGGCTGCTGCAGCTGCGCGCGGGCAAGGGGCTTACCCTGGAAGGCGGGCAGTACCTCTCCCTCGGGGCAGGGGTCAACCTCTCGC
>JAJZOZ010000077.1 GCA_021811405.1 bacterium
TGGGCCCGAAGACGGCCGAGGTGCTGCGCTCGCGCGGCATAAACACCGTAGGCGAGCTGGCCGCCGCGGAGGCGGACGAACTGCGCGGCCTGGGCGCGCACGGCCCGGAGCTCAGGCTGCTGGCTCTCGGGGAGGACCCGCGCGAGGTCGCCCCGGACTACGACACCAGGTCGGTCGGCAACGAGATAACCTTCGAGACCGACACCGCCGACGCTCGCGAGATAAAGGAGTCGCTGGTGGCGCTCTCCGACAAGGTCTCCTCGCGGCTGCGCGAAGGCGGCTTCAAGGGGCGCACCGTTACGCTGAAGATAAGGCTGGAGGGCTTCGAGACGCATACCCGCGCGAAGACGCTGCCGCTTTCCACCAACTACGCGGACGTCATCTCCAAAGAGGCGCTGGCCCTCTACGCCGCCTTCGACAGGAAGAGGAAGAAGGTGCGGCTGCTGGGGGTGAAGGTCTCCGGCCTGATGCCGGCGGAGGAGAAGGAGAGCCTTTTCGAGAACGAGGGGGACGACCGCCGGGAGAAGGCCCACAGGGCCATAGAGGCCATCAGGGAGAAGTTCGGCCGGTCCTCCATCTACAGGGCCGGCGGGAAAAAGGATATTTAGGGGGGGGCCGCCTCAGGCCGTCAGCGGGGAGACGTCCTTGTCCGCCCAGCCGGTCAGCGCCGCCAGGTGCTTGCGCCACTTCCGCTCCAGCTGCGCCGGCGTCACGCTGCCTTCCGGGGCCGAGGCCGCGTAGAGCATGGCCCCGAACAGGGCGTCCTGGATGGTCTCGGCCACCGCCGCGGGCTCGTCCTTCAGCGCGAACAGGCCCTCCCGCACGCCGGCCAGCAGGTGCTCCCTTATCCTCTCGCGGCCCTTTTCTATCATGCCGGTGAACAGCTCGGAGAAGTTCCTGCCGCGGCCGGCCAGGTAATAAAGGAGAATGAGTATCTGGGCGTCCTGCCTGCGGTACTTCAGCGCCCAGAGCACGTTGCCCACGCAGTGCTTGAGCAGGCGGCGGCCGGCGCCGTCCTCGGCGCTTATCAGGCCGGCCACCACCTCGTGGTTGTGGGCCACTATGGCCCGGACCAGCTCTGCGAACAGGGCGTTCTTGTCCGGGAAATGGTACATCACGGCCGACTGGCTGAGACCTATCTCGTCGGCGATCATCTGGAAGCTGGCTTCGGCGAAGCCGTGCCTGGCGGCCAGCTTTATAGCCGCCAGCACTATCTTGCCGCGCGTCCTTTCGCCTTTCGGGGTCTCCGGCCTCGGGGTCATGCGGTAATTCTACATTAGAGGCGGGGTGGGGCGGAAGGCCTATGCCGCGCCTGGGCCCGGGGACCCGTGACAAATAGCCCCGGGTGAAATACAATGTAGTACACGGTTTTAACGGGGCGACGCGCGGCGGAAGACGGAGGGAAAGATGAAGAAGGCGATACTGGCGGCGATACTGGTCCTGGCCTGCGGGTTCGGCGCGGAGGCGGCCGACCGCCTGGCCGGCTCTCCGGTCTACTCGGACCCGGCCTTCCAGGACTTCGTGGAGACCTCCTACGGCTACCTGAACCCGGCCAACAGCCCGGCCCGCTTCAGGGATTCCGTCGCTTCCCGCTCCTCCTCCGCCGTGGCCGAAGCCGGCCGCGGCGGCTACGTCTTCGTGGCCGTTCTCCCCGGCCAGGCCGACCGGCGGGAACTGCTGGAGCGCCTGCGCGCTTCGGCGGGCTTCGTCTTCAGGGGCGAGCGCGTCAGCGGCAAGGGGAAGGCCCGCTCAGTCCGCCTGCTGGGCTGGGTGCGCTCCGGGGAGCTGGCCGCGCTGCGCGCCGTGCCCGGGGTGGCGCGCGTGTCGGTGCGCGGCGGCAAAACGGCTTTATAGGCCCCGCCCTTTTTTATAACATAGGGATATGCCCATATCCAAGGTGCTGGAATACGACAGGAAGGTGAAGCCGGAGGAGATAGACATACTCGGCCACGTGAACAACCAGGTGTACCTGGACTGGTTCATGGAGGCCGCCACCAGGCACTCGGCCCTGGCCGGCTGGCCGATAAAGCGCATGCTGGAAGCCGGCGAAGGCTGGGTGGTCCGCCGCCACGAGATAGACTACCTGCTGCCCGTGCCTCCGGGCGACACCGTGAAGGTGCGCACCTGGGTGGAGACCGCGGAGAAGGTCTCTTCCGAGCGGCGTTACGAGATGTTCCGCCTTTCCGACGGCAAGAAGGTCTGCGCCGGCCTCACCGTCTGGGTCTGGATCAACTACAGGACCGGCAGGCCTTCGCGAATCCCGGACCAGGTGACAAAAGATTTCTCGGAGTGGACCCCGGCCTGACGGTCCTGGGTCAGCGCTGTCCTCCGCCGGTCATCGGCACGAATGCCACCGCCAGCAGCCTCTCTTCCTTAAGCCTGCCCTTTTCCTTTTTTACCAGCACGAGGTCCTGCCCAAGCCTGCCGCCGACAGGGGCTATCAGCCTGCCGCCTTCGGCCAGCTGGTCCGTCAGCGCTGACGGTATCCGGTCCGGGGCGGCGGTCAGGATTATGCCTTTGAAAGGTGCCTCTTCCGGCCAGCCCTTCCAGCCGTCCGAACACCTCGTTCTCACCCCGGCGTAGCCGAGCCTGGCCAGCCGTTCGCGCGCTTCCCTTTCCAGGGCGCAGATTATTTCCACGGAGTATACTTCCGCCCCCAGCGAGGCCAGGACGGCCGCCTGGTACCCGGAACCGGTGCCTATTTCCAGCACCTTGTCGCCGGGCGCGAGCGCCAGCTTCTCGGTCATGTAAGCGACTATGTAGGGCTGGCTGATGGTCTGGCCGAGGCCTATAGGCAGCGGCTTGTCGTCGTAGGCCTCGCCGGCCAGGCCTGCCGGCACGAACTCATGCCGCGGCACCTCCAGCATGGCCCTGAGCACGCGCGGGTCCGAGACGCCGCGCGCTTTGAGCTGCTCCGCCACCATAGTCTGCCTGGCGGCGTAGGAAGTCGGGCCGTCCCCTGTCATATTGCCTCCGCGCTTGCCGTTAAAATATGGAAAGAAGAAGACGGCCAGTACCGCCGCCGCCAGCGCCGCGTAAACCGTTCTGTGCAGCATAACCGCACCCCCGGAGCATGGTAGCATTTTTTTTTGCAGTTGTGGAATTTGTGGAATTTGCAATTATTTGACTTTAGCCGGTTTTTGTGCTATATTATTCTGGGGGTAAGGCTATGGGGAGGCTGCTGAAACGCGCGTCCGCGGGCCTCGCGGATGCGGTCGGAACTAAAATGAGCGAAGGGAGCGCAGCGCGCCGTGAAGGCGCGCAGTATCCCCTTTTCTGCCGCGGCGCCGCCGGCAGGGCGGCGAAGCGCGTCGGCCTGAAGGTGCGGCAGAAGGCCCTGTTCGGGGACATGCCGGAGGTCGCCTGGGTCAAGGATTCGGCGGGCAGGTTCGTGGCGGCCAGCCGCCGCTTCGCCGAGGCCTGCGGCGTGCCGCAGGCGAGGCTGATAGGCAGGACGGACTGGGACGTCTGGCCGGAGGGCGCTGCCGGCCGGCACGCCGCGCAGGAGGACAAGGTGATGTCCACCGCCAAGCCGGCCCGCTCGGTGTTCCCGGCGGAGGGCCCCGACGGCGGCTCCAGATGGACCGAGATAGTCCGCGCTCCCATCATGGGCGAGGACGGCGGCCTGATAGGCACGCTCGGTATAGCCAGGGACATCAGCCCGTACAGGCAGGCGGCGGCCAGGCTCAGGAGGGCTTCCCGCCAGGTCATAAGGGCGCGCGAGGAAGAGAAGCGCCGGATAGCCAATTTCCTGCACGACGAGCTGGGCTCGCTGATAATGCGGACGAAGACCGCTATCTACCTGGCCGGAGAGGAACTGGGCGGGGCCAACCCCGCGGTGCGGGAGAAGCTGAAGGCCGCCGGAGGCGCGCTGGGAGAGCTGGCGTCGGCGGTCAGGCGGATAGCCGGGGACATCCGGCCTCCCTCGCTGGGGGTGCTGGGGCTGGCGGGCGCCGTCGCCGAGCTGGCCAGGCGGCTGGAGGCCTGCAGCGGCGCGAAGGTGGAATGCTTCGCCCGGATAAAGGACGAGTCCCGCGTCGACGACGTGGTGAAGGTGCTGGTCTACCGCATGGTGCAGGAGGCGGCCAACAACGCCATCAAGCACGCCGCGCCGCGCGCCATAAAGATACGCCTTATAGGCTCGGGTACGCGGGTGATGTTCTCGGTGAGCGACGACGGCCGCGGCTTCGACCCGGAGACGGTCTGCGCCGCCGCCGGCTCCTGCCTGGGCCTGAAGATAATGCGCGAGGAGGCCGAATCGATGTGCGGGGAGCTGGCCGTCAGGTCTTCCCCCGGGTTCGGCACCAGCGTGAGGGGGACTCTGCCGGCCAGGCCGGGAGCCAACGGGGGGGATAATGCCGATCAATGTGATAATTGCTGACGACCACGCCATAGTGCGCGAGGGGATCAGGGCGCTGCTGGAGAAGATCGGCCGCGACATCGTGATACGCGGCGAGGCTTCCGACGGCAAAGAGGCGCTGGAGCTGGCGAAGAAGAAGCCGGCCGACGTCTACGTGCTGGACGCCGCGATGCCGCGGCTCAACGGCCTGGAGGCCGCTTCCCGGCTGCTGCTGGAGGACAGGAAGGCCAAGGTCATACTGCTGACCATGCACAACGACCCGGGCATGGTGCGCAGGGCCATGGAGGCCGGCGTGCGCGGCTACGTCCTGAAGGAGAACACCTCGGAAGACCTCGTGAAGGCCATACGCGCCGTCAGCAAGGGCGGCACCTATTTCAGCGTCAGCGCTCCGCGCGGACCTGGCGGCGGCGCGGGGAAGGAAGGCGCCGACGCCTCCAGGCTCACCCCCAAGGAGCGGGAGATAGTGCAGTTGATCGCCGAGGGGCTGGCCGACAAGGAGATCTCCGGGAGGCTGAAGATCTCCGCCAACACCGTGCACGCCCACCGCAACAACATCGCCCGCAAGCTGGACATACACAAGCAGACCGACCTGGTCCGCTTCGCCATCAGGGAAAAGATCGCCATCCTCTGAGGGGTAGCCGTTTCGGAATAGCCATATTTTCCGCCGCCGGATAGCCCGTTCCGGGGATTCAACGGGCGCCTCTTTTGTTCATATAGTTTTTTCGGGGGAAGGGTTATAAGTGCAGCCTGCTGGACGGCCCCGCCGCCGGGAACATCGGCGGCGAGACGCAGCGGAGCAGGGCTCTCCAGCAGGCTGCCGGGGGGAGACGGGATGAACACCGTAAAAACAAGACGACGCGCGCGCGCGGCGGGGAAGAAAAGGTTCCTGCGCCTGCGCCGCGAATTCTATTTTCTCAGGACCGAGAGACTGCTGTCCGTCTGCAACCTGCTGCTGTGCCGGGCCTGCTGAGCGGGCGAAGGAGGGGGTATGATGCGCGAGGGCACGGAAGTGGCGAGGAAGATAATAGATTTCTATTCCTGCAGGGGGATAGAGTGTTCCGTGGTGGACGAACATTCCTCCCTGCTGGTGATGCTCTGCAGCGAGGGGCGCACGCACGAGTTCCGCTGCGGCCGCAGGATACTCTCCGGCGGCGGCAGCTGGCGCAGGGTCTGGCGCGAGCTGGAGAGGGAGTCGGTGGCCCTCAAGGCGCAGCGCAGGGCGGAGGCCGAATGACCAGTATATTGGAAGCGGCCAAGAAAGGGCTGGCCGGGAACACCGGCTTCGCCTCGCCCGAGGCGCTCAGCGTCCGGGACTACGGGGGGCTGTTCCTCGTAGTGGTCAGCGTGACCGAGCCGGTGACCGGCGGGGCCGGGCTTTCCCGCTCCTACGAGGTGGCCGTGGACTCGGCGGGGGAGCTGCACGGCTACAGACCGCTGCCGCTGGCCGCCGCGCCGTTCTGAGAGCCCCGGAGGAAGGCCTCCAAAAGCGCCCGTCCGGGCGCTTTTTTTTGTCTTGAAGGCCCCGGGGCCGGGGCCGGCATATTTGATAAAATATGGGCATAAGCCCCGCAGCGCGGGGCGGGAGGCTGTTATGGCTGTAGCTAAGCGAATCGCGATGTTCGTTGCGGTCAACCTGCTGATAATCCTTACCCTTTCCATCACGCTGAACCTGCTGGGCGTAGGCTACTATTTCACGGCCAGGGGCATAGACTACCACGCCCTGCTCGTCTTCTGCCTGGTGTGGGGCATGGGCGGCGCTTTCATCTCTCTGGGCCTTTCCAGGATAATGGCCAAGTGGATGATGGGCGTGCAGGTAATAGACCCCGCCACCACGGAGCCGGGACTGTCGGAGCTGGTCAGCACCGTGCACCGCCTCGCCTCGGCCGCCGGGCTGCCCGCCATGCCTGAGGTAGGCATCTACCCCAGCCCCGAGATCAACGCCTTCGCCACCGGCCCCACTAAAAGCCGGGCCCTGGTGGCGGTAAGCGCCGGCCTGCTGGAGCGGCTGGACCGCTACCAGCTCGAGGGCGTGCTGGGCCACGAGATCTCCCATATAGCCAACGGCGACATGGTTACGATGACCCTGCTGCAGGGCGTCATCAACGCGCTGGTCATGTTCCTGGCGCGCATAATAGCTTTTTTCCTCGCCAACCGCGGCCGAGACGAGGACAGCTCGGCCGCGCCCAGCTACCTGGTGATCTTCCTGCTGGAGATAGTGCTGAGCTTCCTCGGGATGATAGCCGTGGCGGCCTTCTCGCGCTGGCGCGAGTACCGCGCCGACGCCGGCGGCGCCAGGCTGGCCGGCCGGGAGAAGATGATAGACGCCCTGGAAGGCCTGCGCCGGAACATAGAGTACGCGGACCTGACCCGCAGGCAGTCCCTGGCCACGCTGAAGATCTCCGGCGGGCGTCGTTTCTCGCTTTTCGCCACGCACCCGCCTCTGGAGGACCGGATAGAGCGTCTCAAGGCCGGGATCTAGCCCCGGCTTTATACGCGGCGGATTTTTTGCGATAATTAGCGGTAGCCGCGCCGACGGGGCAGGGGAATGGCGGCGGCAGGGGGCAGCCAGGTGGAGAAGAAAGGAGCGGAGGGGCGCAAGACCCCCGGGCTTGAAGAGCCCGGGAAGGCGTACCGCCGCCTGGTAGAGGGCCTCAGGTCGGAGTATTTCTTCTACCAGCACGGGCCCGACGGGGTCTTCACCTACGTCAGCCCCTCCATCCGCAGCGTCCTGGGCTATACCCAGGTGAATTTCCTCAAGCATTATACCAGCTACCTTACCGACAACCCGGTCAACAACGAGGTGGTGCGCCACACCAGGCAGAGCCTCAGGGGCCGCCGCCAGCCGCCGTACCGCGTGGAGATCTTCCACAAGGACGGCCGGCCGCGCTGGCTGGAGGTGCTGGAGGTGCCGGTCTGGGACAAGGAGCGGCGCCGCTACCTGGTGGAAGGCATCGCCCACGACGTCACCGGGAAGATGGAGGCGCTGAACGAGCTGCGGGAATACCGCGCCAGGGTGGAGGAGCTGGCGGAGGAGCGCACCGCCGAGCTGAAGGCCATCTTCGAGAACACCCCGGTCAGCCTGACGCTGCTGGACGAGGGGCTGAATATCCTCAGGACGAATTCCGGCCCGCCCGGCTCCCGGTTCATCGGCGAGGCCCTCAAGTGCTTCAATTCCGAGTGCGGGCGCTGCGGCAGCGGGAAGCGCTGCCCGGACTGCGACCTGCGGCGGATGGCGGCCGCCACCCTGCGCACAGGCCGCGGGATCTCGCGCGTGCAGACGGAGCTCACCAGCCGGGAAGGGCGGCGCATGGTCTACCTGGTCTCCACCGCCGTCATACGCAGCGGCGGCAAGAAGCGCCTGCTGCTGTGCCTCGACGACGTCACCGGCCAGAAGGAAGCCGAGGAGTCACTGCGGCGCTCGGAGGACTTCCGGCGCATAGTGCTCAGCTCGGTGGGGGACGGCATAGTGGTGGTGGACGCGGGCGGTCGGGTGCAGTACATGAACGAGGCGGCCGAGGGGATGCTGGGCTGGACGCTGCGCGAGCTGCGCGGCAAACCGCTGCACAGGGCCATACATTCCAGGAGGGCCGACGGTTCTCCCTACCCGGAGAACCAGTGCCCGCTCTACGAGGCCTACTCTCTTAACAAGGCCAGCGTGGTCCAGGACGAGATCCTGTGGCGCGCCGATGGCACGGGCATGTACGCCAGGTATTCCGCCAGGCCCATGATGATAGGCGGCCGCGTATCCGGGGCGGTGATGACCTTCAGCGACATCAGCGAGCGGCGCCGGATCGAGCGGGAGCTGCTGCTGAACAAGGAAAGGCTGCAGCTGCAGAACTCGGCGCTGGTAGAATTGGGGCGCAAGAGGAAGAAGCTTACGGCCGACAGCGGGCCCGCCTTCAGGGAGGCCGCCGAGACCGCCGCCGCCGCGCTCGCGGCCGACCGCGTCAGCATCTGGACCTTCAGCGAGGACCGCTCCGAGCTCGACTGCAGCACCGTTTTCGACAGGAGCACCGGCCGGCATACCGTCCTCGACCGGATAAGGCGTTCCGACTACCCCGCGTTCTTCCGGCACCTGGACTCCGGCCGCCTGCTCACTTCCGACGACGAAGCGCAGGGCGGCCCCATACCCGAGTTCTCCAGGTGCCTGCCCGCCGCCTGCCGCCCCGGCGCGGTCATGCTGATGCCGGTGACGGCCGGCAAGAAGCCCTACGGGGTGATCTGCGCCGAGAAAAAGGCCGCGCCGCCGGCCTGGCGGCTGGACGACCGCAACATGCTGGGCGCGGTGGCCGTTTTCGCCGCGATAGCGCTGCTCGGAGAGGAGAAGGCCAGGCTCTCGGCGATGAAGGATTTCCTGACGCACACCATCGTGCACGACCTGAAGAGCCCGCTGGTTTCCATCATCCTGGCCGGGCATATGCTGTCCGACGACGGCGGCAAGACGCTCACCGAGTCGCAGAAGGAGATGCTCTCCATCCTGAACTCACAGGCCGAGACGATGAAGCGCATGATCTCCGACATACTCGACATCAACAGGCTGGAGGAAGGCAAGCTTTGCCTGAAGCGGGAGAAACTTCCCGCCGGCGAACTGCTGCGCGGCGCGTCCGCCTCAATGCGCATGCTGGCGGAGTCGGACGGCAAGCGGGTGGTCCTGAAGGACTCTCCGCGGGAAGAGCAGGTCTACGGCGAGAGGGACCTGCTGCGCCGCGTGCTGGAGAACCTGCTCGCGAACGCGCTGAAGTTCTCGCCTTCCGGCTCGGAGATCGAGGCCGGCCTGCGGCCCTCGGGCGCGCGGGGCTTCTCGGAGTTCTACGTGCGCGACAGGGGGCCCGGCATCCCGGCGGAGTTCCGGGAGAAGGTCTTCGAGAAGTTCGTGCAGCTGGACGGGCCCGCTTCCGCTAAGTGGGGCGGCAAGGGCCTGGGCCTGGCTTTCTGCAAGCTGGCGGTGGAGGCCCATGGCGGGCGCATCTGGGTGGAAGAGGCGGCCGGGGGCGGCACGCTCCTGGCCTTCTCCGTCCCTTCCAGGCCGCCGTCCGGCGGGAAATAGGGAGGAAGGACTATATGTGCGGCAGATATTCTCTGAAACTGGACCTGGCCGAGGTCGTCAAGCGCTTCGGTCTGAAGCCGCCTCCTTTCAGCTGGAAGCCCAGCTTCAACATCCCCCCGGGCGCCCGGGTGCCGGTAGTCTGCGCCGGCGGCCTCAGGCTGATGAAATGGGGCTTTCTTCCCGCCTGGTCCTCCGCGCCCGGACCGGGCACCCGGCCGCTGCCGCTGTTCTCCGCCGGCAACACGCTCGAGCGCAAATATTCCGAAGAAGGGGCTCCCGAGGCGGCGCCGCTGCCGCAGAAGGAGGGCTTCATCAACGCCCGCGCCGAGGGCATAGCCTCCAGGCCGGCCTTCCGCTCGGCGTTCTACCGCTCCAGGTGCATAGTGCCCGCCGACGCCTTCTACGAATGGCATTCCGCCGCCGGAGTGCGGACCCCGCACCGCTTCGAACTGCGGGAAGGCGGCCTTTTCGGCATGGCCGGGGTGTACGAGGAGAAGAGCGAGACCTTCGCCGTGATAACCACGGCCGCCAGCGCGCTGGTGCGCGCCGTCCACCACCGCATGCCGGTCATGCTGGAGCCCCGCCACGAGCCGCTCTGGCTGGACCCGAAGTTCCGCGACAGCGAGACGCTGCTGCCGCTGCTGCGGGCCTACGATTCCTCCCTGATGAGGGCCTTCCGGGTCTCCGACGTGGTGAACGATCCCGCCAACGACTCCCCGGACTGCGCGAAGCCGCTGGAGGCCTGAGGCCGGGGGCATGGACGCTACGCAAAAGGCCCGGGAGCTGATAGCGGCCGCCGGCAAGGTGCTGGTGTTCACCGGCGCGGGCGTTTCCACCGGCAGCGGCATACCCGACTACAGGGGCCCCTCCGGGCTCTGGACGAAGCGCGAGCCGGTGCGGTACGAGGATTTCCTCTCTTCCACCAGGTCCAAGCAGGAGTACTGGCGCTACAAGGCCGAGACCTACCCCGCCTTCAGCCTGGCCGTCCCCAACGCCGCTCACCGCGCGCTGGCCGCTTTCGAGGCCACCGGCCGGCTGCTCGCGCTGGTGACGCAGAACATTGACGGACTGCACCGCTCGGCCGGCACCGGGCCGGACAAGCTGGTGGAGCTGCACGGCTCGGGGCTCTACGCGGAATGCCTGGACTGCTTCGCCTGGGTGTCGATGGACGAGGCGCTGGACAAGTTCAACGCCGACGGGGCCCCGCCGCAGTGCGCCTGCGGCGGCTGGCTGAAGCCGGCCGTGATAATGTTCGGCCAGCCGCTGGAGCGCGAGACCCTGCTCAAGGCCTTCCGCGCCGCCGAGTCCTGCGACCTCGTGCTCGCGGCCGGGTCCACGCTGTCCGTCGAGCCCGCCGCCTCGGTGCCGCTGGCCGCCAGGAGGGCCGGCAGGCCCTACATCATAGTCAACCGCGGGCCTACCGCTCACGATCCCCTGGCGGACGTAAGGCTGGAAGGCGACGCCGGCGACATCCTGCCCGCCCTGTTCTCCTGATTTTGTAAAATATACTCCGGATGAAAAAAGACCGCCGCGGCCTTTTCCTGAACTTCCTCTTCCTTTTCCTCGGTTTCTCCCTGCTGACCCGCCTGACGCTGCTGGGCCTGGCCTGGCCGGAACTGGACGCCGGGGCGTGGACGCTGGCGAAGGTCTTCGCCTCCGGCCTGCTGTACGACCTCGCCGCCTTCTGCTACGCCTCGGCCCCGCTGGCCCTCTACCTGCTGGCGCTGCCAGAGCGGGCCTATTCCCATTCCTGGCACCGGCCGGTGATGTACGCGCTGTTCTTCGTCACGGCCTTCCTGCTGGCCTTCGACCTCGCCGCGGAATACTATTTCTTCTACGAGTTCGGGGTGCGCTACAACTTCATCGCGGTGGATTACCTGGTCTACACCAACGAGGTGCTGGGCAACATCCGGGAATCCTACAACCTGCCCGTGGTGCTGCCGCTGGTTACCGCCGCTTCGGCCGGCGCGCTTTGGACCTTCGGGCGGCGGCTGGCCTTCTCCTTCGCCGAGCCGCTGACGTTCAGGAGGCGCCTGGCCTTCTTCCTGCCGCTGCTGGCCGCGCCGGCGTTCCTCTTCCTTTTTCTCGACGGGCGGCTGGCCTCGGTTTCGTCCAACGAGTACGACAACGAGGTCGCGATGAACGGCCTCTACTCCTTCGGCGCCGCTTTCCTGAACAGCGAGCTGCCGTACGACCGCTTCTACGCCACGATGGACGACGCCGAGGTCTTCGCCCGGCTCCGGAAGGACCTGCGGCAGCCGGGCGCGAAGTTCAAGGGCGGGGGCGAGGACATACTGCGGGAGATAAAGGGCCGCGGCCCGCTGAAGAAGCTGAACGTGATAGTGGTGGTGGGCGAGAGCCTGAGCGCGGAGTACCTGGAGGCCTTCGGGGCCGCCAAGGGCAGGGGCGTGATGCCTAACCTGGACGCGCTGGCGCCGAAGTCCCTCTTCTTCAAGCGTTTCTACGCCAGCGGCACGCGCACGGTGCGCGGCCTGGAGGCCATCAGCCTGTCGATCCCGCCGCTGCCGGGCGAGGCGATAATAAAGAGGCCGGACAACGCGGACTTCTTCTCGTGGGGCTCGGTGATGAAGGGGCTGGGCTACGAGAACCGTTTCGTCTACGGCGGCTACGGCTACTTCGACAACATGAACTCCTTCTTCTCGGGCAACGGCTTCGACATCGTGGACAGGGCCAGCTTCGCCGAGAACGAGATAACCTTCGCCAATATCTGGGGCGTCTGCGACGGGGACCTTTTCGCCAAGACGGTGAGGACTGCGGACGCGGACTACAAGGCTGGCAAGCCGTTCTTCTACATGGTGATGACCACCTCAAACCACAGGCCTTTCACCTACCCCGAAGGCAAGATAGATATCCCGCCGTCCTCCAAGAGCCGCACCGGAGCGCTCAAGTACTCCGACTACGCCATCGGCGAGCTGCTGGCGGCGGCCAGGACCAGGCCCTGGTTCAGGGACACCGTGTTCGTCTTCACCGGCGACCACTGCGCTAATTCCGCCGGCCGCACCGAGATGCCCGTCTACCGCTATCATATCCCGCTGCTGGTCTATTCCCCGGCGCACGTTAAGCCCGGGGCGGTGGAGACTCTGTCGGCCCAGGTCGACCTGGCGCCCACCGTCCTCGGCCTGCTGAACGCCTCGTACGAGAGCCGCTTCTTCGGCCGCGACATGCTGGACGGCAGGCCCGAGGGGCGGGCCTTCCTTTGCACCTACCAGAAAATGGGGCTGCTGAAGGAGGGGAAGTTGGCGGTGCTGGGCCCCAAGAAATACCTGAAGACTTACAAGTGGGACGAGGCCACCAGCGGCCTGACGCCGGACCCGTCGGACAGCGACCTGGGCGAGGAGGCGATCGCCTTCTACCAGGGCGCCAACTTCCTCTACAAG
>JAJZOZ010000078.1 GCA_021811405.1 bacterium
GCGCTCCCTGCTGGGAGAGCGCGGGGCCGCCGGGCGCGCGGCCGACAAGATCCTGGCCCACCTTTCATGACGCAGACCCAGGACCCCTCCAGGAAGATCACCGGCGAGCAGTTCAAGAAGCTCTCCAGGGCGCTGTTCGCCTACCTGAAACCGTACAAGCGCCGCCTGCTGCAGGCGGCCGGCTCGATGATAGTGCTGGCGCTGATCAAGAACCTGATCATCTACGTCTCCGGCCCGGTGATCAAGGGCGTCTTCATGGACAAGAACGAGCACCTGCTCAGGCTCGTCGTGACGGGCCTGCCGGTGCTGTTCGTGCTGCGCATGCTGGTGGAGTACACCAACGCCTACCTGATGAGCTGGGTCGGCCAGAAGGCCGTGCAGGACATCCGCGGGGACCTGTTCGACCACGTGCACCGGCTGTCGCTGGAGTTCTACTGGCGCCGCCGCTCCTCCGACGTGATGAGCCGCGTCATCAACGACCTCAACAACGTGCAGAGCACGGTGCAGTTCATCCCGCTCTACGGCATCCGGGACGTGCTGACCGTAGTGGGCTGCATAGGCGTGCTGTTCTACATCAACTGGCGGCTCGCGCTGGTCTCGCTGATAGTGCTGCCGGCCGTCGGCGGCATACTGGGGGTGCTGGGCAAGAAGATGCGCCGCGCTTCGGCCGAAAGCAACGTGATAGTGGGCGAGATCTCGCACCGTTTCCAGGAGAGCCTGCAGGGCATCACGGTGGTCAAGGCCTTCAACTACGAGGACCAGGCCATCGCCCGCTTCAAGGTCTCCAACGACGCCTATTTCTCCAAGATGATGCGCTACCTGCGCGCCACCGCGATGAGCGGCCCGGTGATGGAGCTGATCAGCGGCATGGTGATGGTGGCCATCCTCTACATGAGCGGCAAGGCCATCTTCTCCGGCACGATGACCACCGCCAACTTCTTCTCCTTCCTGATGGGCTACCTGACCGCCTACGTGCCGCTGAAGAACATCGGCAACATGAACTCCAAGCTGCAGCAGGGCATGGCGGCCTGGGAGCGCATCCACCAGATCCTCGAGGAGAAGCCGGCCGTGGTGGTGAAGGCCGAGACCAAGAACATCGAAAAGCTCGACGGCAGGCTAGAGTTCAGGAACGTCGGCTACAAGTACCCGTCCCGCGACACGGAGGTGCTCAAGGACCTCTCCTTCACGATCGACCCCGGCGAGGTCGCCGCGTTCGTCGGCCCGTCCGGCTCCGGCAAGACCACGATAGTCCACATGCTGCTGCGCTTCTTCGATCCCGTCAGCGGGCGCATAGAGGTGGACGGCCACGACATGCTGGACCTCGACACCACCGACCTGCGCGCGCACATGGGCCTGGTGACGCAGGACACGATACTTTTCGACGACACGGTCTACAAGAACATCACGATAGGCCGCCCCGGCGCCTCGATGGACGAGGTCGCGGAGGCGGCGAAGGCCGCGGACGCGCACGCCTTCATAGAGGCGATGCCGCAGGGCTACGAGACCGTGCTCGGCGAGCGCGGCGTCAAGCTCTCCGGCGGCCAGCGCCAGCGCCTGGCGATAGCCCGCGCGATAATAAAGAAGCCCAAGATCCTGCTGCTCGACGAGGCCACCTCCAACCTGGACACCGCGAGCGAGCAGGCCGTGCAGGCCGCGATAGAGCGCATCCTCGGCGGCCGCACCGTGGTGATGGTGGCCCACCGCCTCTCCACGGTCAAGAACGCGGACAAGATCTTCGTGCTGAAGCGCGGCGAACTGGTGGAAAAAGGCACCCACCAGGAACTGCTCGCCCTGAACGGGGTATACAAAGGCCTATACGAAGCTCAGACGTAGCGGCGGCCTGCGGAGCGTGCCCGGGGAGCGATTTTAGCGTGAGGCCCGGCGAAGAGCGCGGCATAATAATGCCGCGCGTCCGGGCCGCAAGGCCGGAAGCGATTTTTTCAGCGAAAGATCGCTGAGGCGGGGCTGACCAAAACCGCTATGCGGTTTATGCGTGGCCAGGGCGCCGGCCCTCTTTCCGCCGCGCCCGCTTATGAGCGAGACACGGGCATGCTCCGCAGGCAACAGCCGCAAATCTTAGGGAACTTATGGTCATAATTTTCAGCCTCATCGCACTCGCCTTCACGCTGGCGGGATCGCTGCTGGTCATCAGATACGGCGGACTGAACAGGCGGTTCCTGGCCTGGTCCCTGGCCTTCTCCTCCGGCGTGCTGGTCTCTGTGGCTTTCATGGACATTCTGCCGGCCGGAGTGGCGCTGGACGCCGACCGCGCCTATTACGGCTGCCTGGCCGCGCTGCTGGCGATCTTCCTTGTCGAGAGCCATACCGTGGTGCATTCCTGCAACGAGGCCATAGAGGACTGCGCCGTGCACTCGCTGGGCACCGTGGCCTTCATAGCGCTGTCGCTGCACGCGCTCACCGACGGCGTCAGCCTGGCCGTGGGCGCGAAGACCGGCGGCGCGCTGGGCACCAACATAGCGCTGGGCGTCGTACTGCACAAATTCTCCGGCGGAGTCGCGCTGGCCTCGCTGCTGCTCAAGAGCGGCCGCGACGCGCGCACGACTTCCCGGATGAGCCTGACGTTCGCGCTGATGACCCCCCTCGGCGCTTTCGTCACGGCGCCTTTCCTTGCCGGCCTCTCCCAGCCCTCGATGGCGCTGCTGCTGGGCCTCAGCGCCGGCTCCTTCATTTACATCGCCATGGCGGACATCCTGCCGGAGCTGCACAGACACCAGGAACCGCTGGCGCGGCTGATCTACCCGTTCGGATACGCCGTCGCCTACCTCATCAAGAAGCTGGGAGCGCACTGACATGGAACTCGACGAACTGCTCAAGAAATTCCGGGAATACTCCTCGCAGGACACCACGCTGCTGGAATACGCCTGGAACTACGCCGGCGAGCAGCACCAGGACCAGAAGCGCGCCTCCGGCGAGAAGTACTTCGTCCACTGCGCGGCCGTGGCCGAGATCCTCGTGGACTACAAGATGGACCTCGAGACCGTGGCCGCCGGGCTGCTGCACGACGTGCTGGAGGACACCAAGATCCCGCACGAGACGTTCCGCAAGGAGTTCGGCGACGAGATCTACGCGCTGGTGGCCGGCGTGACCAAGATAGAGACGCTGAAGTTCTCGTCGCGCGACGAGGCCCAGGCCGAGAACTGGCGCAAGATGATCCTGGCCACCGCCAAGGACATCCGCGTGATCGTGATCAAGCTGGCAGACCGTTTGCACAACATGCGCACGCTGAACTTCATGCCCAAGGAGAAGCGCCTCGAGATCAGCCACGAGACCCTGTCCCTCTACGCCCCGCTCGCGCAGCGCCTCGGCATCTTCCACCTGAAGTCGGAGCTCGAGGACCTCTCGTTCAAGTACCTGCACCCCGACGAGTACCAGAGCCTGCTGACCAAGGTGCAGCTGCGCTACGCCAAGCGCGAGAAACTGCTGGACGACTTCCGGGCGGAGCTCGAGAAGCACCTGAAGGGCGCGAACGTCCCGTTCCGCGTGCTGTCGCGCGCCAAGAACCTCTATTCCATCTACCGCAAGATGCTCCGCCAGCAGAAGCCGTTCGAGGAGATCCAGGACGCCCTCGGCGTCCGCGTGATCACCGACACCGTGCTGAACTGCTACGCGCTGCTCGGCGTGGTCCACTCGGTCTTCAAGCCGGTGGCGGGCTCGTTCACGGACTACATCGCCGTGCCGAAGATGAACCTCTACCAGAGCCTGCACACCAGCGTGATCGCGGCCTCCGGCGAGATCATCGAGATCCAGATCCGCACGGAGGACATGCACCACACCTCGGAGTACGGCATCGCCGCGCACTGGCGCTACAAGATGGGCGACAAGGGCGCCGACCGGCACCTGGACGAGAAGCTGAACTGGCTGCGCCAGTGGATGGAGTGGCTGCAGGACCTCTCCAGCCCGCGCGAGTTCATCGAGAGCTTCAAGACGGACCTGGAGCTGGACCAGATCTTCATCTTCACGCCGAAGGGCGACGTGAAGCCGCTGCCGGTGGACGCGACGCCGATAGACTTCGCCTACGCTATCCACACCGACGTGGGCAACACCTGCATCGGCGCCAAGGTCAACAACAAGATGGTGCGCCTCGACCACGCGCTCAAGAGCGGCGACATCTGCGAGATCATCACCCGCAAGAACTCGGCCCCGCGCAAGGACTGGCTCGGAGCGGTGAAGACCGCCGGCGCTCGCAGCCATATCCGCAAGTACCTGCGCGAGCACGGCCAGGCGGAAGAATAGCGAAGGCGGCGGGCCACCCGGGTCATTACTTATCTACCCGCATGAACTTCCCGGAGCTTTCGGACATCACCCCGCAAAAGGCCGAAGCGCTCAAGGCGCGCATCGCGCGCCTCGCCATAGACCTGCGGCTGATCGAGGAGCAGTTCGTGCGCGGCGGCGGCAAGGGCGGCCAGAAGATCAACAAGACGGCCAACGCCGTGCTGCTGCGCTACGCGCCGCTGGGGCTGGTGGTGCGCTGCCAGCGGGAGCGCAAGCGCTCGCTCAACCGCTTCCTGGCGCTCAGGGAGCTCGTGGACGAGATAGAGCTGCGCGTCTCCCCGGGAACCTCCGAGCGCCTTAAAGAGATAGCGAGGATAAGGAAAAGAAAATCCCGCGCGCGGTCCAGGCGCGCGGGAGGCGAAGGGGCCGGCATCTAGCCGGCCTTCTTTATTTGGAGAACCGGCTGGCTTCCTTCTGGAACTTCACTATCAGCGGCGTATAGGCGCGCGCCGCCTTTTTCCCCTCTTCCCTGTATTCGGAGTCGTAAGCCTTCACGCCGCCCTTGTAGGCCTCGAGCGGCATCTCCAGCGTGCCGCTGGAGGTGATTATTGCCGCGGTGTCCCAGGACGCGCAGGGCACGAAGGACCGGGGAGAGGCGTCGAAAAGGCTGCGCCCGCTGGAATAGTCCGAAGGCGGGCTCTCCACCCCCAGCAGCGGCATCAGGGTGGGCGCGATGTCCAGGTGGCTGGTCATGGCACCGGAGACCAGCGGCTTGCGGCCCGGCACGTACAGCACCAGCGGCACTCGCACCTCCTCCGGGCTGTAGCCCTGGTTGTGCCCGTAGCGGCCCCGCTCCAGGAAGGCCTCGCCGTGGTCGCCCATCACCAGGATCACCGTGTCCTTCATCCCGCCGGCGGCGGCTATCGCCTTCAGTATCTCGCCGACCAGGTGGTCGTCGTAATACACGGAGTTCTTGTACATGTTGAACAGCGGGCCTATATTGTCCTTGTTCAGGGCCAGGCGGTTCGCGTTGGCGGCCGGCTTGAACTTCTCGAATTCCGGCGGGTAGCCGTAGGCCCCGTGCGAGGCGTCGTAGAAGACGAAGGCGAAATAAGGCGAGCCCGGCCGGCGGGAGCGGAGGTAGGAGACGAACTTCTCCGTTATCCGCCTGTCGCGCGCCACGACGTCCGCCCCGTCCGGCTCGTCGTAGACGCCTTCCCTCGGGACCCTGGCGAAGACGGTCTTGTCGAACTCGGGGAAGCTGAGCTTCGCGCTGGCGTACAGCCGCAGGTCGTAGCCCTGCGCCTGCAGTTCGTCCATCAGGACCGGCGGACGCCTCTCCCCCAGCATGTCGAACCAGTAGTTGCCGTAGATGCCGTAGAAGACGGAGAAGATGCCGAACCTGGTGCAGTTGCCGCCGCTGTAGTGGTCGGTGAAGACGGCCCCTTTCCTGCCCAGCGCCCAGGTCTCGGGCATGATGTCCGGCTTAAGCATGTCGCGGCGGAGCGAATCCACCACCAGCACGACGAAATTCAGCGGCTTTGCGGGCCGCTCCACGCGCAGAGGGGCCAGCGGGTAGACCAGGCCCGAATAGCGCTTGTCTATGCCGCCCCTGACCTCCGTGTCCAGCTTTACTCCCAGGTATTTCCGGGCGAAGCTGCGTATCCTAAGCGGCTGGTAGAGCGGGTAAAGCTGCGCGTTGCGGGTTATGTAGACCGAGTCGTAAAGCGTGCCCCACGCGAAGATCCCTTTGTCGGCCAGCACGAACAGCAGCAGGACGCCCGCGGCCGCCCGGGCGGAGCGGCGGCTCAAAGACCAGCGCAGCCTCTCCGACAGCCTCCACAGCGGCAGCTGGGCCGCCAGCATGGAAACCGAAAGCAGAACGTAGAAGAGCTTCATCCCCCAGCCCTGCTCAAGAGAGTCCAGTCCTCCTGGGGTCAGGACCAGGTTCACCACCATCGAGTTCAGGTGGAACTTGAAGATCTTGTAGACCCCGGCGTCGGTCACCAGCAGCAGCTGGAACAGCCCCAGCAGCGCCCCGGGCAGCAGCGGGCCGCGGCCCAGCCAGAACAGCAGCAGCGCCGGGAGGGAGACCGCGGCGCAGAGCGTCAGCGTGTTGGAGACCAGCGCCACCGCCGCGAAGGCCAGCTCCAGCGGGTGCCGGCCGGCGAAGAAGAGGAAAAAGGAGGAGACCGCCAGAGAGAGGCAGAAATTCAGCGCCAGGAAGGCCGCGAAGCGTTTAAAGTCGTAGTTCTTTTTCATCCGCTGGGTTGACCGATATCAGTTGACAACCGTCAACACATCTGCTAGATTTAGCCGGTAAAGTGTAACTATATTATATGAAAATGGCGAAACCTGCGCTTCTCTTCCTAGCCCTGCCCCTCCTGCTCTGCGGCCGCTCCGGCGCCCTGGAGCTGAACTCCGTCCGCGCGGCCGACATTGCCGGCCTGGCCTCGGACCTGGACCTGACCCCGCCCCAGTCCCCGCTGGCCGGCGTGCTTACCCAGGTGAACGGCCTGGACCCGGTGGTCATAACGCTGCCCGGGCTGAAATTCTCCGAGATAGGCTGGGGCTCGGCCGACCTGGGCAACTTCCTCAGGTTCGTCCGCAGGATCTTCCCTCCTAAGGAAATTACCGGGCAGGACCAGGCCGGGGCCGGCTACGACGCGCGCTACTTCTTCCCCGAAGAGGACGAGGCCGGGCTGGAGGCGGAGCGGGCCGTTGTCCGCCTGCCGGACAACTACCTCGAGCTCAAGCTGCAGGAGCTGCCGGGCTACGCGGAACACGACGTGGTGGTCATCCCCTTCGCCTGGTCCAGGGACCCCGGGGACACACGGAAGACGGTGCGCAGGCTGCAGGCCAGGATCATCGAGGTCTACGACAAATACAAGGACTCCGGCAGGCCCATCTACGTGCTGGCCCACAGCTGGGGCTCGGTGCTCGCTCACACGGCCCTCCACAAGGTGGCCAAAAGGCGGCCGGACGTGCGCATAGCCAAGCTGATCACGGTTGGCTCCCCGCTCGTACCCTCTAACCCCGTGGTCGGGCTCTTCCTGCGCTTCGAGGCGCTGAAGACCGGCCTGGTCAGGAAGGTCCGCAAGCCGTCGGTGGTGGGCGTCTGGAGCAATATCTGGGCCATGCGCGACTCCTTCTCCAACGCCATCCCCGCCGCCGACACCAACTACCAGGCGGACGCCGCGGTAGAGAACGTGGAGCCCAGGCTGATAGACCTCATCCTCCACGACAAGCAGAAACGCGACGACGCGAAGCGCGACCTTTTCAAGATACGCAACGTGAAGGCCTGGCACGGCTCCTATTTCTACGACTACAAGGCCGCGCTGAAGACGCTGAACAGGGAGATCTTCGTGCAGGTGTTCCGCCCGGTCCTGGCCCCCCAGGTGGTGGACTGCGGCGCCGGCCCCGCGGCCGCCATGTGCCCCATCTGAGGCTCCCGCCCGGCATCGAGGGCCCGCCAGGCGGCGGGCCCTGTTTTTTCCCTGCCGGCATATTTGCGATAATCTTAGTATGGACTTCCAGAAGCTTTCGGCGTTCCTGGAGAAGAGCGGCCTGCCCGCCTTCCGCATGAAGCAGGTGCGCGACGCGGTCTACCGGGGCCTGGCCGCCTCCTGGGACGAGGTCACGGTCCTCCCGGCGCCGTTAAGGGAGAAGCTGTCCGGCGAGTTCCACCTCCATTCCGTAGAGCAGCTGGAGGCGCAGGTTTCCGCCAAGGGCGACGCGGTCAAGTTCCTCTTCGGCCTGAAGGACGGCCGCAAGATCGAGACGGTGCTGCTGAACCTGCTGCCGGAGAAATGGAGCCTCTGCGTCTCCACGCAGGTGGGCTGCCCGGTGCGCTGCCCGTTCTGCGCCACCGGCAAGAAGGGCCTGAAGCGCAACCTCTCCCCCGACGAGATAACCGACCAGTTCCTGGCCGCCGGCGCCTGGCTCAGGAAGGAGCGCGGCCAGAAGATCGGCAACGTGATCTTCATGGGCATGGGCGAGCCTTTCTACAACTACGACGCCGTGGGCGAGGCCATAAAGGTCATGACCGACCCGGACCGGATAGGGCTGGGCCAGCGGCACATCTCCGTCTCCACCGCCGGCCACGTCCCGGGCATCAGGCGCTTCGCCAAGGATTTCCCGCAGTGCAACCTGGCCATCTCGCTGCACGCCTCCGAGGACGCGCTGCGCAACGAGCTGGTGCCGCTGAACAGGCAGTACCCGCTGTCCCAGCTGGCCAAGGCGCTCAACGACTACATCTTCAGCACCCGCCGCCGCGTGTTCGTGGAATACGTGCTGATGGACGGCGTGAACAACAGCCGCTCGCAGGCGGCCAAGCTCAACTCCTGGCTGCGCTCGGTGGCCGCGCCCAAGTACTTCACGATCAACCTGATCCCCTACAACCGCACCGGCTGCCCCTACAGGACGCCGGCCAAGGACCGCATAAAGGTCTTCGCGGGGCTGATGGAGACCTACGGCTTCGAGGTCACCGTCCGCAAGAGCCTCGGCGACGATATCGCGGGCGCCTGCGGCCAGCTCGCCGGCAAATAGCCTTTTGCCGCGCGTCATAAAAGAAGGGCCCCGGCCTGCGCCGGGGCCCTTCTTTTTCCTGGAGCCGCGAGGACCGGCTATTTCCGGGACAGGTAGATGGTGTAGCCCAGCATCAGGGAGTAGACGCTGTGGTTGCCCATCGCCAGCGTGACGTCGAAGCTGCCGCCTGGCAGGAAGAGGCTGACTCCGCCCAGCGCGGCGACATTGGTGACGCCGTCCCCGGAGGAGGCCGTCACCCTGGTCAGGCTGGCGCCGAGGTTCCACCCAAGGCGCGGACCGAGCGGGAACAGGGCCCGCCCCGTCAGACCGTACGTGGTGGTAGCCACGTCGCCGGTCTTGGAGCGGCCGAATATCAGCGCCGCGTCGTAGCGGCCGCCCAGCAGCGTCTTGCCCAGCTTGCCGTTGAAGGCCGTGGTGCTGTCGATATCGCCGCTGCCGTGCAGGTACTGTCCGCCGACATAGCCGAAGAAGCGGTCGGAGCCGCGCCTCTCGGAGCGCGAGAAGGGCAGCCTGGAATCGGACCATTCGTCCAGCTTGGCCGGTCCGTCCTTCTTGAGCAGCCAGAGCTCCCCGCCGCCGCCGAACCTGACCGACAGCAGCGCCGATATCCCGCCCGAGGCGTCGCGCCAAGTCGCGAGCGCCTTGCCGGCCTGTTCCTCCCGGCCCGAGGCCGGCAACGCCTCGTAGGCCGCCGTCGCCTCCACCACCGGATGGCCGTCGCCGGCCAGCGAAGCGCCGGTGAAATAGCTCTTGTCCAGCCCCCCGGAGAAGGCCTTGAGAGCGTCCTGCGGGGCCGCCTGCGCCCGGGCCGCCAGAGCGGCGCCGAGCAGTAAAATCAGCGTCAGTGTCCTTTTCATTTGCCGGTGCCTCCGAAATAGACGGTGTAGCCCAGCGAAAGGGTCTGAGTCCCCTTGTACGGGCCGGTCAGCGAGAAATCCAGGTACAGGTCCAGCGAGCCGTCGGGCAGGATGTAGCTGAGGCCCGGGGACAGGACGGTGGCGAGGTTGTTGTCCGGAGCCGGCTGGTATTCCAGCCTGGCCGCGCCAGTCAGGTTCAGCGGCATCGCCACCGGCAGCGGCTTGCTGTACCGGCCGGATACTCCGGCGCCGACGCCGTTGAAGTCGGAACTTTCGTTGCCGCCTGTATAGGAGAAGGACGCGCCGACGTCTATCCTGTTGGTCAGGAACTTGCCCACCCTGGAGTTCAGCATGGACACGGCGTCGGTCTCGGTGTGGTTATAGCTGAAGCCGGCGAAGAGCAGGTACCTGCCTTTCAGCATCTCGTTGAGCTTGGGCGCGCGCTTGTACTCCACCGGAGGCCTGGCCTCCAGCTCGGCCTTGTATTTGTTCATCATCTCGATGGTCTCCGGCGGGTCGTATTCCGCCAGCTGGACCGCCTTGTCCACCGCCTTCGCGGCCGACTTGAAGGCTCCCAGCTTCTCCAGCACCACGGCGTAGCCCTGCCAGGGCCGCCTGATCTTCGGGTACTGTCCCACCAGCACCGAGAACCGCACCGCCGCCGAAACGTAGCGCCGCTGGTCTATCAGCTTGTTGGCGGCCGCCAGAGTCTCGGCGTAGCCGCCGCCCTCCCTCTTGAGACGGGCCGGCTTCGCCGGCGTTCCCAGCCACTCCGGCGCCGGCCGCGCCAGCTCCTTCGCGGCGACGGTCAGCCCGTACGCGTCCAGCACCTCCGAGGCGTAGAACAGCAGCACCGGGTCCGTGGGCTCCTCGATGAACGCCCTGTCCAGGTGCGCCAGCGCCAGGTCCCCGTTCCCGGAGAGCGCCTGCACGTAGGCGTACTCGGCGGCCAGCTCCGGGTCGCGCGAGCCGCGCGCCAGCGGGTTATAGGCCGCCACGGCCCCCTGCACGTCCCCGGCCAGCAGCAGCCGGCGGGCGGCCGCCAGCGGCTTCTCCTCCGTCTTGCCCGCTCCCGCCGGGGCGGCGAAGGAGAAGAGCGGCGCCAGCAGCAGCAGCGAAAGCGAGAGCGCCGCGGTATTGCGGTATATGGTCCTCATTTCGACACCCCCGCCGCGGCCTTATCGTTCAGGGAAGAGATCCCCTCTATCCTGAGCACGCCTTTTCCCCCGGCAAGCAGCACGCAGAGTTTTCCGCCTCCGGTCTTCACCGAGGGCGAAGGCGACAGCAGGAAGTCTCCGCCCCGTCCCTCCGCCGCGTAGCCCACAGAATAGCCGGTGGAGTAGAACAGCAGGCCCGCGCCGGCCGAATAGGCCAGCCCGGAAATGTCGTCAGCGGGGTGGGTATAGAAGGTAGTCACGCTGTCGCCCTCGACGCGAAGCACCTTCCTGCCCACCGCGAGGAACGTGACCTTGCCATCGCCCGCCACGCCTGAGACCGAGGCCTTGGTGGCCGTGACGAAGGCGGGCTTCCAGCGATTGCCGTCCAGCTTCATCGCGAACACCTGGGTGGTGCCGGTCTTGCGGTCCCGGCCGTAGAGGTAGAAGGAATCCGCTCCGGCGCGGGCCAGCCGCGCTTTCTCGAGAGGGAGCTTCGCCAGCCTCTTGAGCTTGAGGGTTTCCATGCCTTTCGCGGCCTTGCCCTTCAGCTCGTCCCCGAGCGGCAGCAGCAGCAGGTCTTCCCCGGCCGCCGCCACGGCGGCGCCGTTCTCCAGCCAGGCGGCGCTGTCCAGCTTGTCGTTCAGCGTGAACATCCTGCCGTAGAACGGGGCGACCACGAAATGTCCGCCGCAGACCGGCCACGGGTTCCCCTTGGGGTCCAGCAGCAGGTCGCAGTCGGCGGAGGGCAGCTTGTCCAGCAGCCAGCCGGCGGCGAGCTTAGGGGCCAGTGGCAGCAGCCTGGTATCTCCGGGCAGCGGCATGTCGGCGGCGGAAGCGTGGCCTGGCAGCGCCAGCGAGAAAGCCAGCAGGAGATGGCTCATCAATGATTGCATACGGTCTCCATGCACTTCGTGGTGGAATTCATCATGTCGCCGGCGCGCGCCATCAGCTTTCCGGCGTAATCCGGAATGAAGTTCTTGGCGGTGTCGTAGAATTTCTTGGCCATCCCCGACTGCTTGCCCAGAACATCTTCCCCGAAGGCCTGGCCGGCGTCCTTGGCGGCGTCCAGGCATTTGAACAGCTTGGAGTTGTTCTCATTGACCTGCTCGTTCTGCGCTATCAGGTTGCCTTCCTTGACGGCATCGTTCTCTTTCTTGTTAGCGTCGTAGCATTTCTTCGCGGCCTCGTTGTAGCTGTCGTACTTCTCCTTGGCCTTGTCGGCCTTCTCGGCCCCTTCCTTCAGGTGCTCGCTGACCTTGTCGGCCACGCTCTCGCAGGTGATGGTGTCGGCCAGCGTGTCGCTGTAGGTCTTGGAGAAGGCGTCGCCCAGGCCGCCGGCGTACTCCTGCCGGGCCCAGCTGTCGTAGGAGTCGCTCTGC
Organism: bacterium; assembly: GCA_021811405.1. Classification (GTDB taxonomy): domain Bacteria; phylum Elusimicrobiota; class Elusimicrobia; order Elusimicrobiales; family UBA9959; genus UBA9959. Next base: position 12,175 of record JAJZOZ010000078.1, read on the forward strand.
TGCGTGGCCTGGCTGCAGCTGTCGTAGTCGCTGGAGCAGCCGGCGTCGAAGTTATCGTCGAAGCTGCGGGAGAACTCGGTGGGGATCTCGTCGCGCCTGACCGGCTCTATGCGCTCGTAGCGCTGCTCCGCCTCCTGCATCCACTGCCTGTTGGCGGTGGTCGCGTGCTCGGTGAAGGAGGGCAGCCCCTGCGCCGGTCCGTTGAGCCTGGTGGTGCCGAGGTCGCTGGAGAGGCCGCCGGTGCCGCCGGTGATGCCGTTGCCGGTCAGCGAGGAGGTCAGACCGCCGGTATTGCTGCACGAGATCTTGCAGCCGCAGGTGCACTCGGCGGGGATATTGGCGTAGGCGGTGCAGATGGCCTGGATGTCGGAGCAGTTGCCCGGGTAGTAGATCCCGCCGGGTATCTGCGCGCTGGCGCTGGCGCAGACGCCCGCCGCGCAGCAGGTGGCGC
>JAJZOZ010000079.1 GCA_021811405.1 bacterium
CGACCAACGCGATGTATATGGTGTTCGCGGACGGCTACAGCCCGCCGTGGCACCCGTACACCGTCACGCGCATACAGGCCTGCGCGGACTCTCTCGAAGGAAAGGCGGACCCGATGCTGGTCCCGGCCAGGGGATATTCCTTCAGCCTGGCGGATAACGGCCGTTCGATAACCGCCAGCGTGGATTCAAAGAGGCTGTACTCGGTGGAGGACTCCTTCTCCGGCGGGAACTACGTCGCGCTGGGCTCCAGGGATTACCCGGCCGGGGTAAAAGCCTATTACGACAACGTCCGTGTCCGCAAATACGCGGACCCGGAGCCGGCGGTCTATCCCTACTCGCCTTCGGGCGCTTCCCGAAAGGCCGGTTACGGAGGTATGGGGATATGAAGCGGCGCGTCTACTACTACGACACGGACACCAGCGGCGCGGTCTACCACGCCAATTACCTGAAGTACCTCGAGGAGGCCCGCTCCGAATATCTCGAAGCGCGCGGCCTGACCGTCAAAGGGCTGCTGGAGAAAGGGATAGGCTTCGCGGTGCGCCGGCAGGAGATGGAGTACAAGTTCCCCGCGCTCTACGGCGACACGCTCGACGTCGCCGTGCGCGTCCGGGAACATACGCCCTACCGGATCGTTTTCGCCTATGAGATCAAGAACCAGGACGGGCGCCTGATAGCAAAGGCCGAGACCGACCTGGTCTGCGTCGGCCGGGACCTGAAGCTGCTGGAGCTGCCGCCCGAGATAAAGGCCGCGCTGGCGTCCGGTTAGGCCCCGCCTCCGAACACGAGCCTCTTCACCAGCTGGCGCAGGGGTTCGGCCCAGAAAAAGACTACGAGGTTGGCCGCCGTCCAAACGGCGGCAGCCGCGCGTCCGCGCCGCGGGCCGTCCTTGCCGGTGAACCAGAGGAAGCCGCTGGCCGCGAAGAGCGAGGCCATATGCGTCACCGGGGAGCGGAAGCGGGGGATGCCGTGGAACAGCAGCACCACGAAGGCCAGCATCGCCAGGAAGGCGTAGAGCGGGTAGAGCTCCCGGAACCGGGGCAGGTTGAGCCACAGCCCCAGCAGCAGGAAGGGCAGCGCCAGCATGTAGGTCAGGTCGTAGACCGGCAGGAACGGGTAGAGGAAAGAGCTGACCTTGTAGAGGACCGCCTTCACCAGCAGCTTGGCCGGCGCCAGCCGGAACATCTCCCCGGTCCATTCCTTGCGGCGCTCCTCGCGCTTGAACTCGTCGGTCTCGCCGTCCACCCTGTCGATGTTCTCGTTGGTCAGGCCTATGGAGGAGAAGTCCGCGCCCAGCGGGGTGAAGACCAGCATGTTGGCGGCCAGCAGGTGGCGGTAGCTCAGCGTCGAGCCCACGAAGAAGCGGCCGTGCACCTTCCAGTTGCGGGCGCCCCAGCTCCCCAGCACCAGCAGGAAGGCCAGGCCGGGCAGCAGGACCGCCTTCGCCGGGAGCCTGCGCCCCGAGAAGAACCAGCGCAGCAGCAGCGTGCAGCCGAACAGGATCGTCACTTCCTGCCTGGCCATGTAGGCGGCCCCGGCCACCAGGCCCTCGGCGGCGTAGAAGCCGGGCCCCCGTTCCTCCTTGGCCGCCAGCAGCGCCATATAGGCGCCCGCTATCAGCAGCAGCGAGAACATGCACTCGGTCAGGATCTGCGACGGCATGATGAAGGCGTCGTAGGAGACGGCGTAGAGCAGGCAGGCCGCCAGCGAGGTCCTCTCGTCGAACCTGACGCGCGCGGCGCGGTACAGCAGCGCGGAGGAGGCGGCCTGCAGCAGCAGCTGGAAGAGGCGGATGTAGACGGTCTCCGGCCCGAAGAGGCGGTAGAGGCCGGCTATCAGCAGGGGGTAGCCGGGCAGGCGCAGCGAATGGTAGCCCATGTAGACGAGGCCCTTGCCCTGGGCCAGGCTCAGCCCCAGCGCCTCGTAGCCGACCCCGTCGCCGGTGGGCGGGGCGTTCCAAAGCCCGTTGACGGCGATGTAGACGGCCGCGGCGCCGGCGGCCAGCGCCGCCGGTATCCAGGTGTTGAGTCTTTCGGATCGCATATATCTCCCCGTTCTGACGACGAGTTATTATATCAAAGTGCCGCGGCCCGGCCTTGGAAGTTTGCTATTATTGTAATCCGGCCCGCTGGGCCGGGACCGGACCGATGAAAATACTGCTGATAAAACCGGGCATCGCCCTGAGCGACCATATCCAGCCGCCTCTCGGCATAGCCTACCTGGCCGCCTGCCTGCGCCCCGCGCACGAGGTGCGCGTGATGGATTTCGGCAAGATGGGCCGGGACGACGCCTCCTTCTCCGCCGCGGTGGCGGACTTCGCCCCGGACGTGGCCGGCTTCCAGTGCTATTCGCCGGAGCTCGGCGAGGTGAAGCGCCTGGCCGGCCTGGTGCGCGCCGCCGCCCCCAAGAGCGTGATAATCGCCGGCGGCCCGCACCCGACCCTCTGCCCGGAGGAGACTCTGGGGCGCCTCGCCCCCGAGGCCTCGTACCTGCTGCGCGGCGAGACCGAGGAGAGCTTCCCGCTGTTCCTGGACCTGCTGGCCGGCAAAGGCTCGCCGGAAGCGGTGCCCGGCCTCGCGTGGCGCGAGGGCGGCAGGGTGCGCTTCAACGAGATAAGGCCCATCAAGGACATAAACGCCCTGCCCCAGCCCGCCTGGGACCTGATCAACCCGCAGGAGTACCCGCCGGCCCAGCACGGCGCCTTCTTCGAGAAGTTCCCGATAGCGCCCATCGTCACCACGCGGGGCTGCCCTTTCGCCTGCGGCTTCTGCACCGCGCCGATCCTGAGCGGCCGGCACATGCGCAAGCGCGGCGCCGACGCCGTGATGGCCGAGATCGAGACGCTCTACCATAAGTTCGGCATCCGCGAGATCCACATCGTGGACGACAATTTCACGCTGGACAAGGCGCACGCGGTCTCCATCCTCGAGAGGATAATCGACAGCAAGCTGCCGATCTCGCTGGCCTTCCCCAACGGCGTGCGGATCAACACGCTCGACGACGAGCTGCTGGACCTGATGAAGCGGGCCGGCGCCTACCTGATCTCGGTGGGCATAGAGTCGGGCTCGGACAAGACGCTCAAGCGCATGGACAAGCAGCTCAACGTCGCGCTGATCCGCGAGAAGGTGGAGCTGATAAAGCGGAAGGGCATAGACCTGGCCGCTTTCTTCATCCTCGGCTTCCCCGACGAGACCGTCGAGGACATGCGCGAGACCATAAAGTTCTCGCTGGAGCTGCCGCTGCTGCGCGCCAACTTCTTCACCTTCCTGCCGCTGCCGATGACGCCCGTGACGCTGCGCCTGATAGAGAAAGGCGAGATCGGGGCCATGGACGTCGACGGGCTGGTCTTCCAGAAGGTGCCTTACTCCCCGAAGGGGGTCACCCGCGAACAGCTGCGGAGCCTGCAGCGCGAGGCCTTCCTGCGCTTCTTCCTGCGCCCGGGCATCATGCTGCGCAACCTCGCGAAGGTGCGCTCGCCCAGGCACTTCTGGTACCTGGCCAAGCGCTTTTACCACTGGATAGTGATGTGACGCCGCCCGCCCGGGAATGAGAAAGGCCCCCTTCCGGGGGCCTTTCCCTTTTACGGCCGCGCGCTGGCTCAGTCTTCCTTCAGCTCCGTCACCTGCCCGAACTCCGACAGCGGCCTGTCGAACTTCTTCGAGTCGCCGATGACGTAGATGACGGCGTTGTTCGGGTCGTAGAGGCCGCCTGACTTCTGTACCGCGGCGGCGCTGACCCCGGAGATGCTGTCCACGTAATTGTCCAGATAGGTCTTCGGGAAGCCGTAAAACTCCTCGCTCGCCCGCTCGATGGCCAGTTTCTGCGGTGTGGAGAACTTGAAAACGAACGGGTTGATGGCCGAGGACTTGCTGCGTTCCAGCTCCTCGGCGCTGACGGGATCTTTGCCGGCCAGACCGAACTGCTTCAGGATCTCCGCGAGGGCCTGGGAATAGGTCTCGGCCTTGGTGCCGCAGAAACTGTACAGGAACCCTTCCTTGGACAGGTTCAGGCTGACCGAGTCCGCCACGTAAGCGAGGCCGCGCTTGGTGCGCACCTCAGTGAAGAGACGCGACTGGAATCCACCCCCGATGATATCGGCCATCAGCGTGAGCGGAAAGTTCTCGGGGTCGACGCGCGGAAGTCCCCGCTGGACTATCGCGATCGACGTCTGAGATACGGGCCTGTTGACCAGGTATACTTTGCGTCCTCCCGAGAAGGCCGGCGGAGGTATGGTCTGGGGCGGGACAGTGCCGCGTTTCCAGCCGCCGAAGGCGCTCTTAAGCTTGGCCATCATTTCATCTTCGGAAGCGAAGTCCCCGCTGACGGCTAGGATCACGTTGTTGGGCTTAAAGCGGGCCGCGTGGAAAGCTATCAGGTCCTCCCTGGCTATGGCGCCGAGAGAGGTCAGCTCCTGGCGTCTGCCATAGGGGTGTTCCGCGCCGAAATACATTCTGCGGGCCTCCCGCGCGGCGGTCTGGGAGGGGTTGTCGTTTCGCCGGCGGACCATCTCCATCATATCGTCGCGAGTGATGGACATCTTGCCCTGGTCGAAGACCGGGTTGCGCAGCACGTCCGCATAGATATCGAGCACCTTGTCGGTGTCTTTCTTCAGCGCGGTCATGTCGACATGGCTCTCTTCGGTGTAGGCCACGGTTTCCAGGGTGGCGCCGAGGTACTCGAGCGTTTTGTCCAAATCTTCCGCTTTGTATTTGGCCGTGCCGCCGTCCTTTATCAAGGTCAGGGTCATTTGGGCCAGCCCGGCCTTGTCGGCGGGGTCGTAGGCGCTGCCGGCTTTCAGGAAGGCCGAGATGTGTACTATCGGCAGAGTGTTGTCCTTTACCATGTAGACGACCATTCCGTTATCGAGGACGTAACGGTTGGCCTTGGGGGCGGTAAATTGGATCCTGCCCAGGTTGGCCAGTTCGGGACGGGCTGCGTCTGAATTTTTGGCTATGGTCATCGTAAGTCCTATCGTTGCTGCGGCAAATATCAGCCTTTTCATTTTGCTTCGCCTCCTTTGGGCGCCGCGGTCGCGGTTTCCGGCTGCGCTATTCCCACCACGGTGTAATTGTCGCGGGTCAGATACTTGCGGGCGGCCGCTGAAACGTCCTCGGGCTTCACTTTGCGGAGAAGATCCAGCAACTTCCAATTATATTTCCAGTCTCCCAGCAGGCGGTCGTTCCTGGATAGGCTTATCGCAAAGTCCATATTGGCCTCCAGTCCGCGGATCATAGAGGCCTCGTAGTTATTCAGGATCTTCTCCATGTCCCAGGCGTCGGGGGGCGTCTTCTTTATCGCCTCTATCTCATCCCAGACCGCGGTCTCCAGTTCCGCGTCGGTGTGCGGCGCTTTCGGGGCCGCGGAAATGATGAAGAGCGAGGGGTAACGGGTGGCTATCGTGCTTGCGGAATCGGCGTAGAGCGCCAGTTGCCTGCCTTCCACCAGGTCGCGGTAGAAACGTCCCGTCTTGCCGCTGGAAAGGACCTCGCTGAGCATGATAAGCGCCGGGGTGTCCGGATGGTTCTCCCCGGGATTGTGAAAGCCCATATAAAATGCCGGCTTGGCGTCGAAAAAGACATCCACGCGTTTGGCGGCTTTCTGCTGCGGCTCCGTTGTGTAGGCCGCGTTCGGCAGTTCTTTGGTCTGCCAATCTCCGAAATACTTCTCAGCCAGGCGGATCACCTCGGCCGGCCGAACGTCGCCCACCACGGCCAAAGTGGCGTTATTTGGGATATAGAACTTCGCGTAGAACCCCTCGGCGTCGGTGCGGGTGAGCTTTTTCAGGTCGTCCATCCAGCCCAGTGTCGGGTTGTGGTATGGGTGCGCTACGAATGCGGCGGCGGAGAGGTTCTCGAAAAGCACCCGGCCTGGATTGGTCTCGGCGCGGCGCCGCTCCTCCATGATGACGCTGCGTTCCTTATAGAACTCGCGCAGCACAGGGTTCTTGAAGCGGTCGGATTCCAGTACCATCCAGGCTTCCAGGCGGCTGGCCGGCATGGACATATGGTAAACCGTCTCATCCAGCGAAGTGTAGGCGTTAAGGCCGTTGGCTCCTAGTTTCTCGAAGGTGCTTACCAGTTCAGCGTTGACTATATAGGAGTCGGCTTCTTTTTGCAGGTCCGCCAGTTCCTTACGCAGCCCGTCCAGCTTGTTCTGGTCGGCGGCGTCGCGCAGCGACTCCTCCGCTATCAGTTTCTTCGCCGTGACCTCAATCTTGTCCAGCACCAGCTTCTCATTTTTGTAGTCGGTGGTGTTCATGGTCTTCGTTCCCTTGAAGGCCATGTGCTCGAAGACGTGCGCCAGACCGGTCTTGCCGGACGGGCAGTCCACGTTCCCGACCCTGAAAGTTATCGCGAAGGATACCGTCGGGACGAATTTCTTCTCTAGGATCAGCAGTTTCAGCCCGTTTTTCATCGTGTAGGAGATGACCGGCGGGTATTTCGGGTCAGTTTCCACGCTGGCCCCCGGGGGCAGTTTCTCCGTGCCGGCCTTGTCGGCGGCGTAGAGGGTGGCGCAGCAAAGCAGTAGCGCCGGCATGAGTGCGAGGGATTTCATCAGTTCCTCCATAATAGGCGACGCCTGGTTGGGCATCGCTAGATATTATACTAATCGAAGGACCTATATGGAGCCTGGGTCCAAAGACCCTACCGGGCTTTGCGCGGATTTGCGATAATATAGGGGTAGTTTCCTTGTAATCCGGGGGATAGGCCCCGGAGTTGAACCCGGAGAGTAATACGGCGTTCAAATATCCACGACCGGACCATAATCCGGTGCAGCCAGGGAAAACAAAGGCTCTTTGTTTTCCTTGTTTTTTTATGGGGGCGAAATGCTTAAAAATATGAAAGCGGTTGTTTTCCTGATGGTGTCCATCGCGGCGATTGCCGGCGTTTTTGCGAGGTCCCATTGCGCGGCGGCCGCCGCGCCAGTACTTCTTTGCTCTACAGCTACGGACGGTTCGGACACTATCAACTCTTCCGGCAGTTCCCATTCCGATGGCTCCAGCACCACGCATACCGGAGATACTCCTGGAGATGACGGGGCTGATCAGCTTCCCAGTCAGCGTAATGCCTGATGCGTTCGCGTAGGCTTTGGCCGCTCCTTTTAGCGGGAGCGGCCTTTTTTTCTGTTTTTAAGGCCCATCGCTCCTTCTACGGGGGCGAGCTGCGGGTCCTTTTTAACTCTACGGCGCCGTTGAGCGACTACGAGATAACTTCTCCGGCATATTCTCAGGATTATTTCTTTCTGGAAAATGTTTTCAGTCCGCTGGTGGAGTATTCCTCCGGGGACGAAATCGTGTCCGGCCTTGCCGAATCGTATCGATGGGACGGGGGTGACGCCGTCTTTCGGATGCGGACGGGAGTAAGGACGATAGACGGTCGCGTCATAGACGCGCGTGATGCGGAGCTGAGCCTGAAGCGGGCGTTCATTCTGGGCGGCCGGGATTTCGATGTGCTGCGGGTCCCGTTGTGCGGTCCGCGCCCTTTGCGGAGCCTTTCCGATCCGTGTCCTGGCCTGAAAGTGCTCGATGGTGGCCAAGTTCTTGTCATGGGCTTCGGGGAAAAGAAGCCGCTCCTCTTTCATCTTCTCACGAATATCACTTATGGTGTGGTGCCGAGGGGGGCTCTAGATCCCGTTACCCTTAAAATAAAGGATTACAGGAACACTTCCGGGCCTTATTATGTCGCCTCCGATTTAGGCGGAGGCGCTTTTGTTCTCGCCGCCAATCCGGGGCATTATCGATATTCGGAGAGGATGCCGCTCAGGGTCAGGTTAGTGCCGCTGACCAAGGTGATAACCAACGAGGAAGCCTTGGCGATGCTGTCGGAGGGGAAAGTCGATTATATCGTGAATAACCTCGTGCGGAACCCTGCCGACAAGTTGCGCTTTGCCGCCGCGATGCCTGGTTACAGCGCTAGCCTGACGCAGCCGATAAGGCTGGTTTACCTGGTGTTCACCAAGAAAGGGATCGAGCGGCTAAGTATGGCGGAGCGGTTCTTTATAGCGCGTAAAGCCAGAGAACTCTACCTGTCCGGGCGAGAGCTTTGCGAAGCTCCGTATCAGATTTTCCGTATGGAAGGTGCTTTGTCCAAAGCGCAGCTTTCGGAAATAAAGGATAGGCTCGAGGGAGCTTCGGAATATGTCATAAAGAGAAGGCTTTCCGCGCTTTGGACTAAAATGTATTTTTTTCGTAAGGAGGACGACTTCGGCGCCTGGCTCCCCGGTTTGTCGGACGCCGCCGATGGAAAAACTGAGCCGGATTTCTTCTTCAACAGTGGAGACGTGGGATTCCAGGATGATATAGGGCTGCTCTCGTACTATCTGAAGCGAAGATTTTTCGATATGACAGAAGAGGAGAAAGACGGCTTCTTCCGTAAATACGAGTCGTTAAAGGACAAGAAGGAACGCGCGCTGCTGCTGCGGGACCTGCAGTATCGTGCGATCTCCCGGGGACGTGTCCTGCCGGTGGCGCTTATGCCGTATTCCTCACTGGCGCGTGCTCCGTGGAAATTCCAATTTCCTTCCATGTGCGCTGGAGATAATCTGTGGCGGCTGCGGAGGGATTGATATGGACCCCGAGATAAAAGCGTCGGTAAGGAAGCTCTTCGTGAAGTTCCTGCTGTTCCAGGCCGTCATCTTCGCGGTGGCGGTGCTGCTGGCGGTCTCGTTCACCGCCTACTTCAAAAGCCGCCTCGGCGGCCAGCTGGCCGCGGCCTCCCGGGACATGGTCCTTTCCGGCGACTCGCGCGGCGCGATGCTGAGCCTGACCACGGCCGTCGCCAAGGACTTCGCCGGCATGACGTGGGCGCCGGCCGCCGGGACCGACGGCTTCAGCGCGCCTCCCGGCGCGGAGAAGCTCCGCGGGCTGTTCTACGCCTCTGCGCGCCTGCCGCTCTTCTTCGACGACGCCGGCCGCTACCGGGCCGGCTATATGTCCTTCTACTACTCCCGCCTGCCCCCGCTGCTGTGGGCCGTGCTCGGCTGGCTGGCCATCCTGGCCATGTCGCTGCCGGTGGCGCTGCTGGAGCGCCGCCGCCTGATACGCGACTACGGGCTGCTGCTGGACCTGCGCGTCAAGGAATCCCACGCCTCGCTGGCCGCGCAGGTGGCGCACGACATCCGCTCGCCGCTCGCGGCGCTGGACTCGGTCATGAAGGACGTCTCTTCGCTGCCGGAGGACAGGCGCGAGCTGGCCCGCGGCGCGGTGGCGCGCATAAGCGAGATCGCGCGCGACCTGCTGGACGATTACCGGCGCCCCGGCGCCGGAGCGGCGCCGGCGGAGAAGGACGCCTCGCCGCAGGACATCGGGGGGCTGCTGGGGCCCGTGCTGGCGGAGAAGCGCGAACAGTTCGCCGGCCGCCCCGGGCTCGTTCTGGAGCTGTCGGCCGCGCCCGGCCTTGTCGCCCGCGTGCGGCCCGCCGAATTCAGGCGGCTGGTCTCCAACCTGGTCAACAACGCCGTGGAGGCGCTGGAGGGCGGCGGCCGGGTCTCGCTATCGGCGTACGCCTCGGGGGACCGCGTCAGGGTGGAGATAGCCGACGACGGCAAGGGCATCCCGCCCGAGGTCCTGGCGCGGCTGGGCCGCCGGGGCGAGACGCACGGCAAGGCCGGCGGCAACGGGCTTGGCCTCTATCACGCCAGGAAAGCCGCTGAGGAATGGGGCGGCACCATGAATCTGGAATCAGAGCCGGGCAAAGGCACGCGCGTCATTATCGAGCTGCCGGCGGCCGGGCCGGCCGGCGGGGCCGCGGCTTTCCTGCTGGACGACGACCGGCTGGTGCATATGAACTGGCGCGCCGCCGCGCGGAAGGCCGGCGTGGACCTGAGAACGTTCTCGGACCCGGCCGAACTGCTGGCCGCGCTGGCCGAAGCCCCCAGGGCCTCGGCGGTCTATATAGATTCCGAGCTCGCCGGCGGCGTGAAGGGGGAGGAGGTCGCGGTCGAGCTGCACGAGAAGGGCTTCGTCAACGTCTCGATGGCCACCGGCCACTCCCCGAAGAAGTTCTCCCACCTGCCCTGGCTCAAGGTAGCCGGCAAGGAACCGCCCTGGGGCGGCTGAGCGCCGCGGCGCAAAAAAAGGGGCGCCTTCCGGCGCCCCTTTTCATTCCGTTCCTCCGGCTTATTTCTTCGCGCAGAGGTTCAGCGTGGTGACGGCGAACACCTTGGCGTCGCCCATCATGTGGTCGATCACGCAGGACTCGTTGGGCATGTGCGCGGTCTCGTTGAGGCGCGAGTACACCACCACGGGCAGGTGCAGCCGCCTGAAGAACGCGGCCACGGTGCCGCCGCCTATGCCGTAGGCCCTGGGCTCCACGTTCAGGATCTCCTTGATCGCCTTCTTGAGCTCCACGACTATGTCGGCGTTCGGGTCGGTCGGGGGCGCGGCCTGCGCCTCCTGCTGCGGCTCGAAGGAAACCGTCACGCCGTGCTTCGCCTCCACCTCGTCGGCGAGGCGGCGCATCTCGGCCTTCACTTCGGTGAGCTGGTACTTCGGCATCACGCGGCAGTCCATGTAGAAGACGTCCTCGCCGGGCAGCGTGTTGACGTTGGGGACGTTAGCCTCTTTCTTCGTCGGCTCGAAAGTGCTGATCGGCGGCTCGTACAGGTCGTCCTTGTGGTCGAACTTCTGGTAGAGGGACTGGTACTTCACCACCAGCTCGCTGGCGGCCTTGAAGGCGTTGATGCCCAGCGCCGGGCGGCTGGCGTGGCACTGTTTGCCCTTGGTGATCACCTTCATCCACAGGATGGACTTCTCGGCCACCTCTATCAGCGAGCCGTCCTCGCAGCCGGAGTCCGGCACGAAGAACATGTCCTCCTTGCCGAAGATCTCGGGCTTGTTGTCGGAAATGTAGTCGGCGCCGAAGCCGGAGCCGGTCTCCTCGTCGGCGCAGAACAGCAGCGCGATGTCGTACTCGGGGCGGTAGTTCAGCTCCATCATCGCCTTGACGACGAGGATGCTCGACACTATGGCCTGCTGGTTGTCCTCGACGCCGCGGCCCACGAGGTTGCGGCCCTGCACTTCCATCTTATAGGGGTCGGATTTCCAGAGCTTGGCCTCGCCCGGGGGCACCACGTCCAGGTGCGCCATGAACCAGATGGTCTTCTTGGGGCTCTTGCCCTTGTAGCGGGCTATCACGTTGGGGCGCACGCCGTTCTTGGCCTCTTTCTGCGGCGCGTTGATCCACTCGATCGAGTCGAACTTGAGCTTCTTGAGCTCGCCTTCCAGCCACTTGGCCTTGTCGTACTCGCCGGTGCCGCCGGAGGACGGGGCGAGGGCGGGGATGGCGGTGAGGCCGCGCTGCAGCTCTATCGCGTAGGCTTCGTAGGAATCTATTTTCTTGAGTATCTGGTCTTTCATGGGACCTCCTGTGCGGTAACAAAAGTATACCTAATTCCGCGGGAGGGCCATAAGGTATAATCTAGTTCATGAGCGCGGCATCCAAGGGCGGCGGCTTCTGGTCCGACATCGGGCTCTTCTACTGCGCCGCCATCTGGGGCTCGACGTTCATAGTCACCAAGGGCGCGCTGGACGCGGTGGACCCGTTCGTGATGGTCGGCATCCGTTTCCTGATCTCGGCCGCGCTGCTGCTGCCGTGGGTGCTAAGGCGCCGGGACCGCGCGCGCCACCTGCGCGAGGGCTTCTTCCTGTCGCTGTTCCTCGCCTCGCTCTACCTGACGCAGACCACAGGCCTGCTCTATACCACCGCCTCCAATTCGGGCTTCATCACCGGCCTGTTCATCATCTTCGTGCCGGTCTTCATGTACCTGTTCCGCCGGCAGGCGCCCACCCGGCTGCAGGCGCTCTCCGCGGGCCTGGCGCTGGCCGGCATGTGGCTGCTCACCGGCGGCGTGCGCGGCTTCAACCTGGGCGACGCGCTGACCCTCGTCGCCGCGGCCTCCTACGCCGTCCACCTGATCGTCACCGACAAGTACGTCAAGGCCGAGGCCGATACCGTGCTGCTGGCCTTCCACCAGTTCTGGCTGGTCTCGGCGCTGGCCTTCGCGCTGGCGCTGCTGCGCGGCGCGCCGTTCGCCGTGGCCGGCGCCGCCGGCTGGAGCGTCATCGTCTTCCTGGCCGTCTTCCCGACGCTTACCGCTTTCTTCATCCAGATGCTGGCCCAGCGCTATTCGGAACCCTTCAAGGTGGGCATCATCTTCACGCTCGAGCCGGTCTTCGCGGCGCTGTTCGCGTGGACGCTGGGCGGCGAGGCTTTCGTGCCGGTCAAGGCCGCGGGCGGCCTGCTGATAGTCTCCGGCATGCTGATAGGCGAGCTGGCCAAGCTCGACCTGAGGAAGCTGATACGGAAGGAGGTCCTTCCGGTCTAGCGGAGGAAAACCATGAGAAAGACATTGTTCTGCGCGCTGCTGTTCTCGCTGCTGTCCCCGGCCCTGGCCGCGGACCTGACCGTCGTCGAGAGCGTCCCGGCCGAGACCGTCTACGGCTCCACGCTCGCCGCCCGGCCCCAGGCCGTCTGGCCGGAGCTGATCTCCTCGGCGCAGCGGACGCTGGACCTGGAGCAGTTCTACGTCGCCGAGCAGGC
>JAJZOZ010000080.1 GCA_021811405.1 bacterium
GCCTTTATGAGCTCCCGGCCCCTGAAAAGCCGGGCCTTCACGGTGCCTTCCGGCACGCCGAGGACCCGGGCTATCTCCGCCGGGCCCATGTCCTCTTTGTACTGCAGAAGCAGGGCCTCGCTGTAGATGGGCGGCAGCGAGGCCAAAAGGGCTTCTATGCGCTCGGCATCCAGGGCGTCTTCCACGCTCCCGGCGGTGCGCTGCGAGGCGTCCGGGATGTCGGGAAAATCCTCGGTGTCCATCGAGACGGTGCGGCCGCCGGCGCGCAGGACGTCCATGCAGGCGTTGTGGGCTATGCGGAAAAGCCAGGAAGAGAAAGGGTAGGCGGCGCTGTACGAAGCTATCGCGCGGAACGCCTTGACGAAGGACTCCTGCGCGGCCTCTTCCGCCGCGGCGGGGTCCTTCAGCAGGCGCAGCGCGAAGCTGTAGATCCGGTCCTGGTAAAGCTCCACCAGGGCGCCGAACGCCTCCGTGTCGCCGCCTTGCGCGCGGCGCGCCAGCTCTATATCGTTACCGCCCATCGTGAATAATACGCGAACCCGTCCTTAATAGTTGCCGGCCGCCGCCGCTCCCTGCCCTTTCCGCCGCGGTAACTGAATTATACAGAATAGCGCCGGCGGCTGGAACCCGGGAAAAAAAGGGCCGGCCCTCCCTGGAAGGCCGGCCCTCTCTCGTCCGCCCGCAGCTATTTCCTGCCATGCGCAGGGCGGTCGGCGGGCATATTGGAACGCTCCATACGCTCGTGCCGCTCCTGCTTCATACCCTCCTTCCTCTCCATCTTGCCCTCTTTCTTCATCCCGGCCGCGGCCTCCCTGTGCGCGGCCGCGGACACCTTTTTGACCTGGCTGACCACCGGGCCCAGCTTCAGTCCCAGCTGCTTGGCGATCTCGCCCCAGCCCTGGACGGGCGGGCCTTTGCGCATGTCCATTATCTTCTGCACGTTGGCGTCGGTGATGCCTCCCTCCAGCTTCTGCGCCAGCGACAGGACTATGCCCACCTCGCCGTAACCCAGCTTCTGGTCGCGCAAGCCCTGCACCCGGGCCGCGTCCACCTTGAACTCCTCGGTCAGCCTGGCCGCCACCGCCTTTTCGCCTTCGGGCGTGGCGGCGTCCTTGTCCATCGTCAACGAGGACTTATCCAGCTTCTTCTCGTCCGGCGACTTGCTCTGCGCCAGCACGGGCAAAGCCGCGCCGAGCAGCAGCCCCGCCAGCAGCAGACTCATACCCTTGTTCTTCATAGGACCTCCTTTTTACCCCTCCTAAAACCTCCGGCTGACCCCGGCGCTCAGTCCCAGGTCCGGGCTGCCGTCGGAAAGCCCGAACAGCACCCCGCCGGAATAGCGGTTGCCGTCCGCCGCCGGGCCCTCCAGCGTGAAGCTGACGTCCCGCGGGGCCGGCGCGCCGCGCACCAGCGAATTGGCGGTCTCGTAGAGCGCGGTGAACACCAGGTCCCCGCCGGCTTTCCTGGAAAAACCTATGTCGAAAGCCGCCTGGTCCCTGTAGTGCTGGCCCGGCGGCGAGCCGATCGAAGTGAAATACGCGTCGCTCAGCAGCGTCCAGCTCCCGGGCATGTCCTTCGAGAACTCCAGCCCGCCCCCGGCGTCCGTCTCCCCGGTGCCCAGGCCCTTGTTCTCGTCGGCGGTGGGCAGCTTGAGCGTGCCGGCCAGCCCCAGGTAGAAGGAATCACGCTTCTCCGAGGCCAGCGGGTAGCCGCCCTTGAGCAGTATGTCCCCCAGTCCGGACTCGGTGGTCTCCTTCGCGGCAAGCGAGGTGCGGGTCATCCGCATCCCGGTGCGCGAAGGCCGGCCGCCCACCAGCGTCACCGCGCCCACGCTGGTCTGGCGCAGATAGGGCACCGTGACCGACAGCGAGGCGTCCCCGAAATAGCGCTTAAGGGTGAAAGGGATATACAGGCTGCTGGTACGGTCGCTGGTGCCGTATTTGCCGGTATCGTAATTGACCGAGGAAGAGAACTTCCAATCCTCGGCCGCGGCTGGCGGCAGGAAAGACAGGAACAGCAAGCCGCCGAGCACGGTCGCGGGGAACCTCATAACACCTCCCCGGCGCCATAGACGGCCTCAACGAAAGGCATAAACCCCGGCGCCGGCTATATTGTAGCTCCGCCCGGCCCGGTCCGCCATTGCCGGTTTCCCCTTTTTGCTGACTTTTTTCCGCTCCCGGCAATGGCCGGTTTCCCATGCCCGCCATTGACAAGGTGTTACACTTGTGTTACACTATGGCAAGGAGTGGAATATGCCCGCAAAAAACCCGAGAGTTAACATCGTTCTGGACCAGGCGCTCTACGACGTCCTTGGCCGCCTGGCAGCGCGCGACGGCATCTCCATGTCGCTGGAGGCCCGCGACCTCATCAAGGAAGCTCTGGAGACGAAGGAAGATCTCTACTGGGACATCGTAGCGGCCGAAAGGAAGCGCACATATTCGGCCAAAAAGTCCGTCGCGCACAAGGACATCTGGAAATAACGATGCTTTACGAGCCCAAATATCACCCGGAAGTGGCGCGGGACATATCGGGCTTTCCGCAGAACATCAAGACCCGCATCCGCAAAGCCATCGAAGAGCGCCTGATACTGGACCCGCTGAAGTTCGGCGAGCCCCTGCGCCGCAGCCTCTCCGGTTTCCGGAAGCTCCGCGTAGGCGACTACCGGGTCATTTACGAAGTGCAGGGCCAGGCAGTCGTCATCCTCAAGATCGGCCACCGCCGCGACGTCTACAAGAAGTTCGGCCGCACCTGACCCGGAGTCCGCCGCCCTTTTTAAGCAATCAGGACTTAGGAATCAGCGTACCTGTTTTCCTTTCGGCTCGATGCCTGCGGATATCCCCGCCCCATCGCAGGCATACAGAAAAACGGCTCTGGTCTCAGCAGGCATGGCCGGCACTGTCCAGTAGAAACCAAAGGCTGTCCCGACAGACAGGACACGGGAACTCACCGGCGTAGGGATATCGTCGGCTAACCCTCCGACAGAACTTACCGCCTTCACCTTCCAATAATCCACACCTCCCGCCGGAGGACGGCAGGAATACATGCTCCGCGCCTTGGCGCCGGCCGGGAGCCTGAAACGGAACGAGCCGCCGGCGCCGAGTTCCGGCGCGGCATCCACCCATTCCCCTGACTCCGCGCGCACGGCGATTTTAAGCGCGGCGCCTTTCACCCAGGCCCGCTTTCCCCCGGGCACGGCCTTTTCTTCGAAGAGCGCGGTCTTAGGGTCGAAGCGCGCCGCGCAGGCCAGCACCGCGGCATTCTCGGAGGAATCCAAAAGCTCCCCGCGGAAACCGTCCGCCCCCGCTCCCCAGAAATAGGCCGCGGCACCCTCCTGTCCTGGACCCGACAAGTCAGTTTCCCCCGCTTTCACCTCGCGCAGAGCAAATCCGTCTTGCGCCTGGACCAGCTCATGCGGCGCGGAATCGCCCACCGAATAGACGCAGCCTTTCTTTTGGAACACCAGCGTCTCGCGCGGGCCGGCATCCGTCCCGCCCAGCCGGGAACGGACATCTACCAACTGGTACGAAGTTCCATCAGAAACAAGCGCAAGCACGACATCGGCCTTGCCGTCATGCCCGGACAGCACGGCGTCCTCAACGCCGTCCCCATTGAAGTCAGCCCGGACTGCATAAGGAAAGGAACCCGCTGAAAATGGATACCCGGACAACGCCGGCGCAGGATAGTCCGCGTTGCGCCAAAGACGCAGCGCGGGCAGACGTTCCTGCAATATCGCTTTTAACTTCGCAGGAAGCGGGATGTCCCGCACCTGGACAGTTACATCCGGAACGCTATAAGCGGAACTTACGGCTCTCAGTGTTGCATCGGCCTCGCCGCCTGATACGGACGCAAAGGACAGACACAGCGCCCATGTGACGAGACCCGCGGAAAGCATCTTTCTCATATACCCCTCCCGTCACCGCTACTCCGCCCACTGGCGGCCGCACAGGGTGCGGAACGGGCAGCCCGCGCACTCGGCCTCGTCGGCCGCGGGCTTGAATTCGGCCGCCGGGTCCAGGATCTCCTCGAGCAGCGTCCTTATAGCCGCTTCGTAGGCGCCGAATACGGCCTTTTTGTCCGGGACCTTCTTATGGCGCGCCTTGTAGAGCGACTCTTCTACGATGTTCTCCGCGCCCAGCAGCAGCAGGGAGGCGTCCATCGAAGCGGCGTCCAGGCCGTGTTCGGCCATATAGGCCAGGATATAGAAAGGCAGCTGCACGGACTTGAGGGTCTTCGGCCAGTCCTCGCGTATACCCGGGTCGAAACGGGTCCAGTTCGGAACCGCCGCGCCCGCGCCGGTCTTGTAATCCACGATATGAGTCACGTCCCCACGCCGGTCCACCCTGTCGGCGAAGCCGCGCAGCCGCACCTCGCCGGCCTTCGTCTTAATGGAAGCCTTCAGTTTGGTCTCGCAGGCGAGGATCTCTATGCCGGCGAGGTTGTCGCGGTGGTAGTCCAGGATATCCTTCAGCCGCTTCTCCACCTGCCGCTTGATCAGGTACTCCGCGCCGGACCGGTGCCCCTTCAGCCGCCCGTCGAAGACCCGGCGCGCCGCGGCCGCTATCTCGCCGTAATCCTTCTCCGCGACGTGCAGCGGGCTGCCGGTCCTGCCCTTGAAGAAAGCCTCCAGCACCTCGTGCACGATGACGCCGATGTCGCGCTGCTCTATGTCGTCCGACACCTCGTCCTTCTCGGAGAGGCCCAGGCCGTAGCGGTAATAAAAGCGCAGGCCGCAGGCGAGGTAGGTATCTATGGCGGAAGGAGAGAACTCGCGCCCCTTGAGGGCCGCTATAAGCTCCGGAGTCTTGGCCGCGCCGGAAGGCTCGCCCTGCGAGAAGTTCACCCGCAGGTGCACCTCCTCTTCGGCGGGCTTGCCGCCCCCGCGTTCGAGCTCCCAGGCCAGCCGCTCCGCGAAGGGGCTCCGCTCCTTGTCGGCCGAGTCCTTGTAGAAGATATGCGCCTCTTCGGCGCCGGAGAGCAGCGTGTAGAAGTAGTAGCGCGAAAGCCGCTCGCGGGTCTTGTAGGTGGACAGGCCCAGCCCCTCGCGCACGGAGTGCGGCAGTATCGTGTCCTCCTTGAGCGCGGAGGGCAGCACGTCGGCGTTGGCGTCCAGGAAATAGACGCGGCCGAACCTGAGCCCGCGGGTCTCCAGCAGGCCCAGCACCTGCAGGCCCTTCAGCGGCGTGCCGGGGAAAGGGTAGCCAGCGCCCTGCATGAAGGTCTTGAAGAACTTGAAGTAGCCGGCGGGTCCGTCGAAGCGCTCGCCCGAGAGCCGGCAGTTCTTCAGCTCTATGATGCGCTCCAGGACCTTCTCCACGAAAGGGGCCCAGTACGGATGCAGCGGGGCGGAGCTGTTCTCCGAGATATAGGAGATGAAGTCCAGCAGCCTGCCGGCGAAGTCGGCGATGTCCTTCAGCTGCTCGAACGGCCTGACCAGCGCGCGGTGCACGGTCTCGATATGGGCCTTAACGTCGGCGGGCCTGAACTCAGCGCCGTAATCCTTGAGCTTCGCGGCGGCCTCCGCGTGAAGCTCTCCGTCGTTCTCCAGCTCCGCGAGCGCCACGTACTTGCCGGCCCGGCCGGAGAACCTTTCCTCCAGCGTCTGGAAGATCACGCGGCCGGGCTCGGCCGAGCCGTTGAAATAGACGTTCTTGACGTAAGGGTGGAAGACGAACTTCAGGTAATTGGGCGTGAAATAGCCGGCCTCGTTCCTCTTGTCCAGCAGGTCGCCCAGCGAGTCCAGCAGGGCGTACACCGGCGTGGCCGAAAGCGGGTAGCCCATGGAGACGTTGTAATCCTCCACCCCCGGCAGCGCGTTCTCGATGAGCGGGAACAGCGCCCGCGGCTCCGGCAGCACTATCGCGTCCCCGGGGCCCGGGTCCTTCAGCGCCCGCGCGAGGCTGAACACCTCGCCGTGCGCGTCGGGCGCCTTGTAAAAGCGCAGCTTCCCCGGCCTGGCCGTGCGCTCCGCGGCCAGCGCCTGCAAGCCGCCCCCGGGGAAGCCGAACTGCTCCGCCAGCCCCGGCCCCGGCTCCAGCAAGAGCCGCGCGCCGCGCCCCGCCAGGTGCGCGACTATCTTCTTTTCCGAGGCGGTCAGCGCGAAGAAGCCGGCGAAGACCACGGCCTCGTATTTTCCCGCGTCGAAGTCCGCTATCCTCTCCGAAACGGCCGCGTATCTCATGGACCGCGTCAGCAGGCCCCGCTTCTCCAGCTCCCGGTAGAGGCCGCCGTAGAGGCGGCTGAAGCTCTCGAGCTTCCTGAGATAGGAGGAGGCGCGCAGCTCCTCGGGCAGTATCGCGTCGTAGGCGGAGAGGTCCTTCTCGGTCTTGAGCTCTATCTTCAGCTCCTCGAAATCGCCTATGAGCTTGAGCGCCCAGGGCAGGAAGGCGTCCAGCGTGAGGTCCTCGGGCCGGCGGGAGATCACGCCGCACAGCTCGCCTTTCATCCCGGCGTAGAGCAGCTCCGCCAGGTCCAGCGGGGAGGCCGCGGCGCCCTTTATCCCCAGCTCCTCCGCCGCCAGCTCCACGAAGCCGTCCATGGACGCGATCAGCGGGCCCTTCAGCGCCGCGCCCTTCTTCTCCGCCAGGTACCGGCGCAGGAAATGGGCCGGCCGCTTGCCGGGAAAGACTACCGCGCATCTCTCCGGCGCCTTCGCCGAAAGCAGCAGCTCCCCGGCCTTCTCGGCCAGGGAGGCTTTCGGGTCGATGATCTCGATGTTCATCGCTACAGTTTACCGCGGGACCGCGACAAGGGCGTGTCGGGCGGGCGCTACTTCGCCGGCGTCACCCGCACGAAGTCTATCACGGCGCGGGAGGGCTCGAGCAGCAGGCCCTTGGCCGCCAGCGCCTTGCGCGCCGACTCCAGGCTCCCGTAATCCCAGTTCAGCTCGAACTCGTAGACGCCCTTAAGGCCGGTCTCGTCCACCACGGGCCTGTCCATGCTGGCCCAGACGCCGTTGGCTATCTCAGGCATCTTGGCCGTGCCCACCAGCGTGCCGCCGCCGTAGGACATCAGGCCGAGGTGCACTTCGCCGGCGCCGGGGTCCGGGCGCGGGGCGCCGGGTTCGGTGGACAGGCGCAGCGCGTAGACGTCGGTCTCCCTGCTCTCCCGCTCCACCTTCACGCCGAAGGCGGACTGGATGGCCGCCTTGAGGGCCTCGCGGCCCTCCTCCATGCCCCCGGGGGGCGTCTGCAGCAGCAGGTTGAAGGACTTCACGGGCTCCGTATCCAGCAGCACCTGGTCGTTCTCCACGTCCCAGGCGTGCGCGATGTTCTGCTTGAAGGACATGGCCTGCGATTCGAACCTGGTATAGCCGCCGGACATCCTCGGCTTGCCCTGCGAAGAGGAGATCACCAGCTCGAACAGCGGCTTGCCGCCGTCCCGGGGGGCCGGGGCCTTCCTGTCCTCCGGCCATTCCACGGGCTGCGGCTCCAGCTTGCCGGCTATGGCCTCGCGCACCGTGCTCTCCTGCAGGTTGACCGGGAAGACGCGGGCCAGCAGGCCGCCGTCCTTGCCTATCAGGTAGCCGTCGGGCCGGCCGCTTATCCTGTAGGCCTTGAACGAGGAATGCTTCTCGTCCAGCCCGACCCAGGCCTTCATCTCGTGCGTCTTCAGGAAGGCGGCTATCTTGTCCTCCGGCTCGTCGGTGACGGACAGGAAGACCACCGGCTCGCCCTTCAGCGCCTCTTCCAGCCTGTTCATGTGGGGGATGCTGGCCACGCAGGGGCCGCACCAGGTGGCCCAGTATTCGAGGAACACCACCTTGCCCTTCAGGTCTTTCAGGCTCTTCACGCTCTTTACCGGAGCGTTCAGCACCTTCGCCACGCTGAAGTCGGGCGCCGGCTTCGCGAAAGAAACCGCGCCGGAACAGATCACCGACGCGGCCAGCAGGCCGGCCGTCTTAAAGGTTCTCTTCATTCTTTTTTTCTCCTTTTGGGTCCTTGGCGCCCAGGGCATCCAGCACCAGCCCCGGCGTCAGCAGCTCCGGCAGCAGCACCGCCGGGCCGCCGCGCGGGTGCACCACGTACAGGGGCACCCCGTTGCGGCCGTACTTGGTCAATTCGTCCTGTATCGCGCGGTCGCGGTTGGTCCAGTCCGCGCGGAAGGCGTCCACTCCCGGCGCGGCCAGCGCGGCCTTGACCCCGGGCGCGGCCAGCGCGGTGCGCTCGTTAACCTGGCAGGAGAGGCACCACGCGGCGGTGAAATCCACGAATACCGTGTGCCCGGCGCTGCGGGCCTGCTCCACCGCCGCCGGGGTCCAGGTCTTCCAGAGCGGGTCCTGCGGCGCTGGAGCGGCGGCGAGCAGCCGCCAGAGCACCCAGAACAGCCAGAAGGCCGTGGCGAACATCGGCAGGGACAGCGCCTTCTTCAGCGTCACCATCCAGTTTCCGGGCTTCGGCAGGGCCCTGACCAGAGAAGGCCAGGACGAGAACAGCGCGTAAGGCGCGGCGGTGCCCAGGCCCAGCGCGCCGCAGACGGCCAGCACTTCGGGGGCCGGCCGCGTGACGGCCCAGCCTATGGTGGCGCCCATGAAGGGGGCCGTGCAGGGCGCGCCCGCCACCATCGCGAACACCCCGGAGAAGAAAGAGCCGGCCAGGCCTTCCCTGGCGGACAGCGAGGAGCCTACGCCCATCCACCTGGCCCCGAACTCAAAAACGCCCAGGAGGCACAGCCCCGCGAAGGCGAAAAGCAGCGCCAGGCCGCCGACCAGCCAGGGGGACTGGAACTGTGTCCCCCAGCCCAAAGTCCCGCCGGCGGCGCGCGCGCCTATCAGCGCGATCCCCAGCGCCGCGCAGCTGAGCACCACGCCGGCCGTATAGCACAGCGCCTCGAGCCTCGCGGCGGAATGGCTTTTCTCCCTGCTGTTGAGCAGGCCCAGCGCCTTGAAGGTCAGCACCGGCAGCACGCAGGGCATCAGGTTCAGCAGCAGGCCGCCGCCGAAAGCGAGCAAAAGGAAACGCAGCGCGCCGGCCCCGGACTTCACCGGCACCGAGATCAGGGCCGGCGGCAGGCCGGGCCTGGTCAGCACGCCCTCCACGGCGGACGGCGCGGCGACGGCGGGCTTCAGCGTGAGCTCCGTGCCCAGCGGGCTTACGCTCACCGGCGAGCGGGCGTTCTCGAAAACGTAGGCGCTGGCCGGGAAGAACTGGGCCAGCGGGTGCCGGCCGGAAAGCCTCAGCGTCACCCCCTCGCCGGCGCGCTCGGCGCCTTCGGCCGCCGCGGCGTCGGGGCGGGGCACCAGGGCCTCGGCCGCCGCTATCAGGGCCTTGTCCCCGGCGCGCTCCCGGTCCGCTTTCCCCACGCCCAGCCGCAGCGCCAGATCGGCCGAACCCGGCACGCAGGTCTCGCGGCACTCCAGCCATTCGGCCTTGGCGCGCAGCACGGCGCTCGCGCCGGGAACGGAGGCCGGCGCGGCAATGGTCAGCGGCAGCGTAACGTCGGAGGAGTAGCCGAAGTTGGTGACCGGCGGCTCTTCCAGGCGCAGCGGGGCCGGCCACTCCGGCTCCGAGGCGCTCCAGCCGGCCGGCAGGCTCCAGTTTATCGAGGGGGCGAGGCCCGCGTCCCCCGGGTTCTTCCAGTAGACGTGCCAGCCGTCCCGCAGCCGCAGTCTTAGCGCGGCCTTGAAGCTCCCGCCGGGACGCACCGTGTCCAGCGAGGACAGCAGCGAGGCGTCCACGTGGCCGGCATGCGCCGGGGCTGACATTAAAAGGACGGCGGCGAAGAGAAATTCGTTCATCGGGAAAGCGCGGTTCAGGCCGCGCCCCACTGCTTGAGCGCCTCGCGCTCCTCTTCGGCGGAATGCACCTTCTTGAACTTCGCCCCGGCCACCCCGTGCACGCGGACCCTGCACTGGTCCCAGGTGGCGTGGCGCTCCAGCCTGCCGCCGACCAGGCTCAGATATACCGCCGGGCCTTTCGGCTTCGCGGCGCGCGGGCCGGACTTGGGCGCCGGCTTGTGCAGGTGCTCCTCGCCCGGCTCCAGCAGCGAGTAGCCGCAGCCCACCGCGTGGCCGTCGTGCAGCTTAGGGTGCTGGCCCTTGGAGAAGGCCACGGCGATGGCGTCGCAGCGCTCGTTGATCTCGTGGCCGGCGTGGCCCTTCACGTGGCCCCAGGCCAGCCGCCCCTTGCGGTCCTGCGCCAGCGCGTCCAGTTTTTCCCAGAGGTCGCGGTTGGCCACCGGCTCGCCGGAGGCCGTGAGCCAGCCCTTGCGCTTCCAGCCGTGTATCCAGCCCTTGATGCCGTTGATCAGCAGACCCGAATCCGTATAAAGCTTCACCGGCTCAGGCCTGTCGGCCACGCGGGAGAGAGCGGCTATGGCCGCGGCCATCTCCATGCGGTTGTTGGTGGTGGAGCGCTCGCCGCCGCCCAGCTCGAGCAGGCGGCCTTCCGGGAAGATGACGACGGCCGCCCAGCCGCCGGGGCCGGGATTGCCGGAGCAGGCGCCGTCGCTGTAGATCTGTATGGTCTTTTCCATTCCGCCTACTATCCTAACAAATACCCCCGGGGCAAAAAAACAGCGGGCGCGGATCTCTCCGCGCCCGCCGGTTTACGTTCGCCCGGCTCTCACCACCTGCGGGCGGCGTAGGAGACAGAGTAGGTATAGCCGCCGTTGTAGTACACCGGCGTCTCCAGCACCACGTAGCCCTGGTCGCGCATGGCCTGGGCGGTCTGGGCCGCGGCGTCGCGGGCGGCCGAAGGCGTGTAGTACGTGCCGGCGTCGTAGCGCAGCAGCTCCAGCGGCCGGCGGGCGTTGTAGGTTATCACGAAGCGGTAGCCGGAGTTGTACTCCACGCGGGCCTCGAGGACGGCCACGCGGAACTCTCCCAGCGCGCTGACGGCCGCGTCGCGGGCCGCGTTGGCCTCGGACGGGGTGTTGTAAGCGCCGATGCTGTTCATGGTCTGCAGCTGCTGGCCGCCGTAGCCGGGATAACCTCCGGGCCGGCCGAGGTAGGAGACTATGTAGGTATAGCCGCCGCTATAGAACACAGGTGTCTCGAGCACGACGTTGCCGCGAGCCTTCAGACTGGCGGCGGTCTGCGCGGCCGCGTCGCGGGCGGCGGAAGGCGTGCTGTAGGAGCCGCCCTTGTACTGCTCGACCGTGAGCGGCACGCGGAACATGTACTTTATCTCGAAGCGGTAGCCGGAGTTGTAGAAGACGCGGTCCTCCAGGACGGTCATGCCGACGGAACCGAGCTGCCTGACGGCCTCGTCCTTGGCCGTTTTCGCCTCGGAAGGGGTGTTGTAGCTGCCGGCGCTGGGCAGGACCTGCACCCTGCTGTCCTCGTCTACGCCGGGGTAGGCGTCCACGTAACCGACTATATAGGTATAGCCGCCGCTGTAGAACACCGGCGTCTCTATGACGGCGTTCCCGCGGCCTTTCAGCGCCGCCGCCGACTTGGCGGCGGCTTCGCGGGCCTCGGAGGGAGTGTTATAGGAGCCGCCGCGGTACTGCTCCACCTGCACCGGGCCGCGGGCGTCGTAGGTTATCACGAAGCGGTAGCCGGAATTGTATTCCACGCGGGACTCCAGCACCATCAGGCGCATGTCGCGCAGCACTTTCACGGCCTCGTCCTTGGCGGCGTTGGCCTCGGACGGGGTATTATAGGAGCCGATGCTGGTCATCTTCTGGGTCTGGCCGAACTGCGGGCCGGGATGCCAGGGCTGGGGCTGCGGGACTACCGGGGGCGGGTTCCAGCCGGGGTTGCCGGGATAGCCGGGGTAACCGGGATTGCCCGGGTAACCAGGCTGGCCGCCGTGGCCGGGATAGCCGGGGTAACCGTCGTGGCCGTTGTGCCAGCCGTTGTCATGGCCGCCGTTCCAGCCGTCGTGGCCGTTGTGCCAGCCGTTGCCGTAGCCGCCGCTGGCCGCGTTGATCAGCGCGCCCACGGCTCCTGCCGCCTGGCCCGGAGCGGCGTTATTGTTCTGCTGCTGGGCGCCGGCGGCGCCGAGGCCTAAAGAGAGGACTACGCTCAACATTCCCGCTGTCTTTTTCATTTCCCGAACCTCCGTATACCCTCGGACTACATATACAGGATACCCGTATAGGAGAGTTCCTTCTACAGCACAAAGCCCTATTTTCGCGATGTTTTTAGGCCCACAAAAAAGTAGGCCCTCCCGGCCCGGAAGGGCCGAAAGGGCCTACGCCGGTCCGCGCCGGACGCCCTACTGCCCCGGGATGCGGTCCAGCATCTCCAGCGTCTTCTTGTACTTCGCGTCGGTCTTGGACAGCTTGGTAGCGACCTCGAGGGCCTTCGGCATGCCCGCGTAAGAGCCGTTCATCTTCAGCCAGTATATAGCGCCGACCTGCCCGGTCTCCGCGGCCAGGACGAGCGGCGTGTTGCCGCCCGGCCCGGCCAGGTTCATGTCGGCGCCGGAGTCGCGCAGTATCTGCATGATCTCGATGCTGCCCTCCCTGGCGGCGTAG
>JAJZOZ010000081.1 GCA_021811405.1 bacterium
CATTCCTCCGTATCCGTGAGAGATTCGGCCCTCAGCGCGCCGGCGGGCGTGGGCGAGCCTATGACGACCACCACCTGTTTTTCGGGTATGTGGTAGGTGACCTCTCCGGGCAGCGCGTCGATGCTGTCCTTCACCACCGTGAAACGCTTGCCGAACAACTTCAGCCACGTGGCTCTGTTCATGGTTCCTCCTGGCGCGCCGGCGCTCCGGCCCGGCGCTGCGGACTTCAGTAAAGACCTTTCTCCCTCAGCTCGTCGTCGTCCATGCCGAAATGGTGCGCTATCTCGTGCATCAGCGTGCGGCGCACCCGCCCCGCGGTACCCCCGGCGCCGCCCGCCCCTTCCTCCAGGCTCTCCCTGAACAGCGTTATCTTGTCCGGCATCAGCCCGCCGTCGGCCGCGCCCCTCTCCGTGGCCGGCACGCCCTCGTAAAGGCCCAGCAGGCCGGGGCCGAAGCGCCGGCGCTGTTCCGCGGTGGGCCGGGCCTTCACCACGACGGCCACGTTCGCCAGCCTGTCGCGGAAAGCGCGCGGCAGGCTCTTCACGGCCCGCTCCACCTCGGCTTCGAACTCTTCTGGGGTCATAGCGTCCAGGGCCGGCTCCTCCGGCCGCGCCTCACCGGGAGATGAAATACACCCCGCCGGACAGCAGCAGCGTGCCCAGCAGCCTGGCGGCGGTGAAGTCCTCTCCCAGGAAGGCCAGCGCCAGCGCGAAGGTGACCACCGGGTAGGCGGAGCTCAGCGGCACTATGCGAGTGGCCTCCCCCCCGGACAGGGCCTTCAGGTAGAAGAACACTCCGGACATCGTTATTACCACGCTGGCGCCGACGAGCAGCGGGCCGAGCCTGCCGGAGCCGGTCATGGCGTGGCGGGTCTGGTGGAACTTCCACGCCAGCAGCGGGGCGAAGAGCAGGATGTTGAACAGCGCTCTCGCGTAGAAGGCGCCGGCGGGGTCCAGGTATTTCAGCGAGAGCTTGTCGAGGAAGGCGCCGACGCCCCAGGCGAGCACGGCCAGCAGCAGGAAAACGGCGGTGGACAGGCCCATGCGCTTACGGAGGAGGCATCTGGCCGGGCAGCTCCGCGGCCGAGAACGGCGACTTCAGGTATTTCTCTATGGACTCGGAGAAGCCCCACTCGTCCTTGTAGGCCTGCGCCTGCTTATAATATTCCACGGCCTTGTCGCGCAGGCCCTTCAGGTCGCTGACGTTGCCGAGCCGCACTATGGCCCAGACGCCCCAGCGGGCAGGGTGGGACTTGGGGTCTTCCTTGAGGGTGTCGGCCGCGCGCCTGAAATACTCGGCCGCCTCGTCGTATTTACCCTCGACCAGGTAGGTGGTGGCTATCGCGGTCAGCACCCGCGGGAGGTAGCGGCGGCGGTAGGGGACCACGCCGCCCTCCACCTTCTTTAGATAGTCCAGGGCCTCCTTGCGGGACTCGTCGTACTCCTTGTTCTCGAACAGCGAGACTATCTCCACGAAATGCATCTGCGGGTGGTTAGGGTATTGCGCGCGCAGCTCCCTGGCCCATTTAACGGCCGTGGCCGGGTCCTTGTAAGGGCTGCCGGTGGTGGTGTAGATCTCTATCAGCATCAGCTTGGCGGCCAGCGCGTTGAAATAGCCCTTCTCGCGGCAGAGGTTGAGATACTCCAGGCCCTTTTTCGCGTCACCCCGCATAACGATCGCGGCCAGCAGCTTGACCACGCCCGACAGCGTGCCGGAGTAATACTCGTACATGCCGAGGCCCAGGTAGGCGTCGTACAGCTCCGGGTCTATTTTGAGGGATCTGCGCGTGGCCGACAGCGCCTTCTTGCCGGTCAGGAAGGCGTCCACCCAGTGATGCTGCAGCACGCCCAGGCGCGCGCGCAGGCCGTACATGCCGCCCAGCACCAGGTAGGCGTTGGCGTCGCCGGGATGCTTCTTTATCCAGGCGCGGCCCACTTCGAGGGCCTTGTCCGTGAGCTCGCCGTACTCCTTCTCCAGCCCCGGGTCGGATTCGTCCTCGAGGTACTCCAGCTCGGCCCACTTGGACATCGCCATCCCGAAGTAGGGGATCGGGTGGTCGGGATATTTCTTCAGGGCCTCGCCGAAATACTTCTCCGCGGCCGGGATATCCACCGCGTAGATGGAGTCCAGGCCGTTCTTGGCCAGGACCTTGAGATCTTCCGGCAGAGGCTCGAGCCTGGTATCGGACCTGGCCGGAGCGGAAACGGAGCAGATGGAGACCATCAGCGCGGCAAGGCAGAGTCTTTTCATATCGTTATCTTATCGGTCCCTACGTATTTGCGCAGCGGCTCCGGCACCAGCACCGAGCCGTCCGCCTGCTGGAACTGCTCGAGGATGGCCGGGAACAGCCGGCTGGTGGCGAGGCAGGAGCCGTTCAGCGTGTGCAGGAACTCGTTCTTGCCGGTGGCGGCGCGTTTGAAGCGCATCGCTCCCCTGCGGGCCTGGTAATCGTGGGCGTTGGAGACGGAGCTGACCTCCTTGTAGGAGTTCATGCTGGGGATCCAGACCTCTATGTCGTAGGTGCGGGCCATCGAAGCGCTGCAGTCCTGCGCGGCCAGCTTGACCAGCCGGTAGTGCAGGCCCAGCTTGCGCATGACGCCCTCCACCTGGCCCACCATCTCGTCGAAAGCGGCGGCAGACTGTTCGGGCTTGGCGAACTGGATCAGCTCCACCTTGTTGAACTGGTGGCCGCGTATCATGCCGCGCTCGTTGGCGCCGTAGCCTCCCGCCTCCTTGCGGTAGCAGGGGGTGTAGGCGAAATATTTCCTCGGCAGTTCGTCCTCTTTCAGGATCTCGTCGCGGTGCAGGCTGATCAGCGCCGTTTCCGCCGTGGGCAGCAGGAACTGGGTCTTGTCGCCGGTGCCGGCCAGCAGGAACACGTCTTCCCTGAACTTGGGGAACTGGCCGGCGGTGTAGCCGCATTCGTAGTTCAGGATATGCGGCGGCAGCGTGAAGGAATACCCGGCGGACAGGTGGGTCTCCACGAAAAAGTTCAGCAGCGCCCATTCCAGCCTGGCGCCCAGGTCGCGGTAGATCCAGAAGCCGGCGCCGCCCAGCTTCGCGCCGCGCTCGTAGTCTATCAGCCCGAGGTCCTTCGAAAGCTCCAGGTGGCCCTTGGCGGCGAAGCCGAATTCCGGCTTCTTTCCCCACTCGCGCACTACGGCGTTGTTCTCCTTGCCGCCGGCCACGACGTCGTCGGCCGGCATGTTCGGCAGGCCGGCCATCAGCGCGGAGAGCTGAGCCTCGGCGGCCGCCACTTCCGCGTCTATGGCCTTTATGCGCGCCGCGATCTCCTTCATCTCGGAGAAAACGGCCTGCTGTTCGTCCTTGCCGAGCTTCTTCACTCCGGCGGAAGCCGCGTTCTTCCTCATCTTGAGGGATTCGCTCTCGGTCAGCAGCTCCCGGCGCCGCTTGTCCAGCGAGACGATGGGGCCGAGGTCGACGGAGTCCATGCGCTTCAGCAGCGCCTTCCTGACCTTCTCCGCGTCGGTCCTGATAAGGTTTATGTCCAGCATGTTGGCTCCGTTCGCGGGCCGCGGGACGCGGCCTACGGCTTAGATATCTCGATCACGGCCTCGCGGATTATCTCCGAGGGCTCGTCGCCGCTGCGCGGGGAGAGCATCGCCTCGAGCTTGAGGGCGACCGGCTCGAACCCGCTGTTCTTCAGCTTATTGAGCTGGGTCTGCAGCTCGAAACGTATGACGCGCGCCTGGCGCTGCGAGGCCGGATCGATCTTGGAGACCCGCACCTCCTCCACGAAGAACGGCACGGCCCAGAAGGCCTTATCGGGCTGCTCGCCGGCCTTCAGCAGGCGCAGGCTGAGCGCGTAACGAAGCACCAGGCCCTCGGCCGGCCGGCCGGAGGAATTGTTAAGCGAGACCACCGCGCGGAGCGCGTCGGTAAAGGGGGTTCCCGAAGCGGCCCTGAGGGAGCTCACCGGCTCGAAGGGCGAGCGCTTCTTGCCCATGACCCGGGACAGTTCCCAGCCGATGCCGGTTATGGAGACCTGCGCGGCGGCGGGCGCAGCGGCCAGCAGCAGAACGGCGATGGACCTGAGCAACTTGTTCTTCATGAAAACTCCTTGTCGGCGGCTTCAGGCCGCGGAGAGCGCGGCCTCGAGGGCCTCCGGGATCAGCACTATCAGCTCCGTATGGGTGACCGAGCCGCAGCAGCTCAGGTCCAGCGTCACCGTGAGCATATTTCTCCGGCCGGGAGCGCCCATCGAGGACCACAGCGCCTCGAGCAGGAACTGCGTCTCGCCGCGCACGCACTTGGGCACCGAAGGTATCAGCGGGCGGCCGGCCGCCTTGGAAACCGCCGCGGCGAAAGAATTGAGTATTATGTTGCCGAGCTCCGAGAACAGCAGTTCCTGGGCCTGGCCGAAGTTCTGGAACCGCGTGAAGGACGTCCCGAGGAAGCCTTTTGAAAAGACCTCGGCGTCCTCTGTCTTGAACATCACCATGGAGGAGAACGGGTAGTCCCCGGCGATGTCGAAGTATACGCCGGCGCTCTCGCCGGCCGCCCGTCCGGAGTGCTCCTTAACGGCCTCCGTCATGCTGCGGCAGGCTACCGCGGAGCCGGCCACGCTCCAGCGCCCGGAGGAGACGCGCGAAAGCCTGGAGACGCACTTCTCCAGGCTCTCGGCCGCTATCTCCCGCAGCGCCTTTGCCGCCTTCTCTTGCATGTTCAGCGCAGGCCGCTCATCAGGGCCTTGAAATCCTCGAACGAGAACGGCTTCCGGAGTATGGCCGCGACGCCCTTGTCGTTAAGGGTGCGGTCTATCTCGTCCTGCTCCACGGCCGTCACCACCACCACGCGCGCGGCGGGGTCCACCGCCCGCAGGTCTTCCAGTATCTCCAGGCCGGACTTGCCCGGCAGTATGAGGTCCAGGAAAACTATGTCCGGCTTCGACTCCGAATAGCCCTTCACCGCGGCGGGGCCGTCCTCGGCCTCGCCCACCACCTCGTGTCCCAGCTTCTCCAGCAGCGCCCTTATCGTGTACCTGGTAAGGGCGTTATCTTCGACCAGCAGTACTCTCATTGTCCCCCCCTGGCGGGAAAAGAACGCGCCGGAGCCCCCGGAAGAGCCGTCCCCGGCGCGTCCCGCAGTTCTAGCAGCAGCAGGCGCACTCGGCCTGGGCCTTCACCGCGCCTGCGGCCTTCTTCGCGAGCATGGCGGCGGCGTCGGTCTTTTCCCAGGCGAAGCCGGCGCGGCCGAAATGCCCGTAGGCCGCGGTCTTGCGGAACACCGGCGCGCGCAGCTTCAGCGCGGCGATGATGCCGCGCGGCGTCAGGTTGAAAGAGGACCTCACGATCTCGGCCAGCTTCTCGTCGGCCACCCGGCCGGTGCCGTGCGTGTCGACGTAGAGGCCCACGGGCTCGGCCACGCCGATCGCGTAGGCCAGCTGCACGGTGCACTCGCGGGCGAGCCTGGCGGCCACGATGTTCTTGGCCAGGTAGCGGGCCATGTAGGCCGCGCTGCGGTCCACCTTGGTGGAGTCCTTGCCGCTGAACGCGCCGCCGCCGTGCGGGGCCATGCCGCCGTAGGTGTCCACGATGATCTTGCGGCCGGTCACGCCGGTGTCCGACTGCGGGCCGCCGACGACGAACTTGCCGGTCGGGTTGATGAAGACCTTGGTGTTCTTGTCCATCATCTTCTTGTCGATGACGGGGGCGATGACCTTCTCGAAGATCTCCCTGCGGGCCTTCTCGGTGATCTGGTGGCCGGTCTTGTCCAGGATGTCCTCGGTGTGCTGGGAGGAGAGCACGATGGTCTCTATGCGCACCGGCACGCCGTCCTGGTACTCCACGGTGACCTGGCTCTTGCCGTCGGGGCCGAGGTAGGGCAGGACGTTCTTCTTGCGCACCTCGGTCAAGCGCATCGCCAGGCGCTGGGCCAGCTGCAGCGGCAGCGGCATCAGCTCGGGGGTCTCGTCGCAGGCGTAGCCCACCATCAGGCCCTGGTCGCCGGCGCCGCCGGTGTCCACGCCCTGGGCTATGTCGGGGCTCTGGCGGCCGATCACGTTGACCACCGCGCAGGTCTCGTAGTTGAAGCCGTACTTGGAATGGGTGTAGCCTATCTCGCGGATGACGCGGCGGGCAAGGTCGTCCACGTCCACGAAGGTCTTCGTGGTTATCTCTCCGCCCACGACCACCATGCCGCGGGTGATGAAGGTCTCGCAGGCCACGCGGCCCATCGGGTCCTTCTTCATTATCTCGTCCAGTACCGCGTCCGAGATCTGGTCGCAGACCTTGTCGGGGTGGCCCTCGGTCACGGATTCAGACGTAAAAAACCTCTTGCCTTTGCAGTTCATGATAGCTGTCCTCCCTAGTTAATATCGGTAAATTATAGCAATTTTGCCCCTTGGGGGCCCTACTTCTGCTCTATGAGCTTGCGGGCGAGCTCCAGGAACTTCTTCGTGTTCTCCGGGGTCTCCGTCTCCGCGTAGGTGCGCAGCAGCGGCTCGGTGCCGGACGGGCGCATCAGCACCCACCAGTCGTTGTCGAGCACTATCTTAAGGCCGTCTATCGTGTTGGTCTCGGTTATCTTGTGACCGAGCAGCACCTTCGGCAGCTTCTTCTTTATCTTCACCGCGAAGGAATGCTTGTTCGGGATGGCCTTCTCCAGCGCGAAATCGGTGCGGATGAAGGCGGAGCGCCCGTACTTCTTCTCGATCTGGGCGTAAAGGGCCGAGACGGGTTTGCCGGTCTTGATCACCATCTCCATCATGAAGAGCGCGGTGAGCGAGCCGTCGCGCTCCGGCAGGTTCCCCTTCCAGGTGTAGCCTCCGGACTCCTCCACGCCGAACGTCACGTCCTCGTTAAGCATCTTCTCGGCTATGTACTTGAAGCCGACCAGCGTCTCCTCGAAAGGCAGGCCGGCCGCGCGGGCTATGCGCTTGGTCAGGTAGCCCATGGACACGGCCTGCGCCACCTTGCCCTTGTAATTGCCGGTGGTCAGCAGGTACTCCAGCAGCAGCGGCGCGGTCTGGCAGGGCGTCATGTAGACGCCCTTGTCGGAGACCAGCGCGAAGCGGTCCGCGTCGCCGTCCAGCGCCACGCCGAACAGCGCCTTGTGCTTCTTGACGGCGTCGATAAGGGGCTGCAGGTTCTTCTCCACCGGCTCGGGGGCCACGCCGCCGAACAGCGGGTCGTGCCTGTCGCGTATCGCTATCACGTTCTTGGACCTGAAGATGTCGGCGGTGTCCGCTCCGGAGCCGTGCATGAAGTCCACCACCACCGGGCCGGGAAGCTTCGCCAGCACCTTGGAGGCGTTCACGCGGGAGCCCAGGTAGTCGGTATAGGCCTGGCGGAAATCCTTAACCGCTACCTGCACCTCGCCCGGCTTCACCGGCACGGCCTTGGCCACGTAATTCTCGATGTCGGCGGTGACGGCCGGCGGGGCCGAGCGCCCGTTCTGCTTCACCTTTATCCCGTTGTAATTGTGAGGGTTGTGGCTGGCGGTTATCACCACGCCCATGCCGTAGCCCTTGGCCGTCAGCAGGCTGACGGCGGGGGTGGGCAGCGGGGTGGAGCTCAGGGTTACGTTGAGGCCGTTGGCGGCCAGCACCTCGGCCAGCGCGCGGGCGAAACGGTCGGACATGAACCTGCGGTCGTAGCCCACGGCGATGGTCGGCTTCTCCATGCGCATGTACTTGTAGGCTATGTAGTCGGCCATGCCCTG
This sequence comes from bacterium, assembly GCA_021811405.1. Classification (GTDB taxonomy): domain Bacteria; phylum Elusimicrobiota; class Elusimicrobia; order Elusimicrobiales; family UBA9959; genus UBA9959. The sequence goes on from JAJZOZ010000081.1 coordinate 7,684, forward strand.
CGCGGTCTTCCTGACCACGTCGTAGGTGAAATCCCTGGCTATGACGCCCCTGAAGCCGTCGGTGCCGAAAGAAATATGGTTTGCCTGGTGCGAGCTCATTTTAACCTCTCAATAGCGCGTATCCCGGTGCCGGCACCCGCCGGCGAAAACAGGAGTGATATTATAAATAAATAAAGGCCCGCCCTCAACAGCCGGTCAGCCCGCGCAGGAAACCGGGCAGGGCCTTGACCAGCGCGCGCCGCACCGCCCCGGCCTCGTCCCGCGCCGCCCCGGCCTCCACCAGCAGCGAAACTCCGCGGCGCCGCAGGGCCCCGCCGCGCAGCAGGGACCTGCCGCAGACCACCACCGCCGGCTTGCCCAGCCGCTTCGCGGCCGCCAGCGCGGCGCCCGGGGCCTTGCCGTAGAAGGTCTGCTCGTCGAAGCGGCCCTCGCCGGTTATCAGCAGATCGGCGGCGGCCAGCTTCCGCTCGAAACCAAGCCTCGAGAGGACGAAAGAGGAGCCGTCCTCCAGCGAGGCGCCGAAGAAGGCCGCGAGGCCCGCCCCCAGCCCGCCGGCGGCGGCGCCGCCGGGCAGGGACGAGATGCTGACGCCCAATTCCCGTCTTACCGCGGCCGCGTAGTCCCTGAGCGCCTTTTCCATGGCCGCGACCTCCCTCGGGCCGGCCCCTTTCTGGGGGCCGAAGACCCGGGCGGACCCCAGCCGGCCGCAAAGCGGGTTCCTGACGTCGGCCAGACCGGTGACCTTCACGCCGCGCAGCCGCGCTGCGGCGCTCCCCGGCAGTATCCTCTTCAAAAGCCCGGCGCCAGCCGCGCCCGGCGGGACGGGCCTGCCGGCCGCGTCCAGCAGCGAAAAGCCGAAGGCCTGGGCGCAGCCGGCGCCCCCGTCGTTGGAGGCGCTGCCGCCCAGCCCTATCACCAGTTCCTTGGCGCCGCGCCTCACGGCCTCCAGCATCAGGCCGCCGACGCCGGCCGTGGTGGCTTCCATCGGCCGCAGCGCCCTCCCGCCCATCCTCCTCAGCCCGGCGGCCTCGGACATCTCTATCACGGCCGCGCGGCCGGCCAGCAGCCAGCGCGCGGCCAGCTTCCGCCCCAGCGGGCCCTCGACGCGGCTGGTCACGAGCCTGCCGCCCAGGACAGGCCGCAGCGCTTCGAGCAGGCCGTCCCCGCCGTCGGCTATAGGCAGGACCTCGGCGCGCGCCGACGGCAGGACCTCTTTCACGGCCCCGGCCGCGGCCGCCCCGGCTTCCCCGGCGCTGAGCGTTCCCTTGAAGGCGTTGGGGGCTATCAAAATCCTCATTTCTAAATGATAGAATAATAGCGGGAAGCAGAAAAACACTTCATTTATGGCCCCTACCCCCAAGATAGTCTACCGCTACCGGGACGCCCTGTACGTGAACCTCACCAACAGCTGTCCCACCGCCTGCGTATTCTGCGTCAAGAACTCCTGGAAGATGGACTACCGCGGCAGCAACCTGAACCTGGGCGGCGCGGAGCCGTCTCCGGCCGAGGTGCTGGGGGGCGCGAAGGCGGAATGGGCCGCCTCCCCCTTTTCCGAGCTGGTCTTCTGCGGCTACGGGGAGCCCACCATGCGCCTGGAGGCCATGCTGACCTGCGCGCGGATAGTGCGCTCCGGCAGGGCCGCCCCCATACCGCAAAACCTCAGGATACGCCTTAACACCAACGGCCTCGCCAACGCGGTCTGGGGGCGCAACGTGGTCCCGGAGATGAAGGGCCTGATAGATTCCGTGCACGTCAGCCTGAATACGGCGGACCCGGGGCAGTGGCTGGAGCGCATGCGCCCGCTGGAGCCCTGGCGGGCCGGCGGCTTCGAGAAGGTCAAGGAATTCATCAGGGAGTCCGTGATGCTGCTGCCGGAGGTGGTGGCCACAGCGGTGGAGGCCCCCGAAGTGGACATGCCGAAGTTCCGGGAGCTGGCGGGCGCGCTGGGCGCCGAGGTCAGGATACGCCCGGTGCTCGAAGAGGAGGCCGGCCTGTGATGGAGCGCAAGTCCATGCTCCTGCTGCTGGCGGCCGTGGTCTTCGCGCTGGTCAGCGTCCCCAGCGTGCTGTTCAATAACGCCATCAAGAAATATTTCAGCTTCGTCGGGCAGTGGAACGTGGCCACGGTCAAGCCCACCCGGACCGTCTCGATGCCGCTGATGCATCCCCGCCCCGACAGGCCGGTGGAAGCGCCGCAGCCCGAGCTGCGCTTCGTCCGCTTCGACATAAAGATAGCCGGGGCCAAGGACGTGCGGATAGCCGGGGATTTCAACAAGTGGAACCCGGATTCGCTGGTACTGGTGAAGAAGGACGCCAAGACCTGGGAGGCCATGCTGCCGCTGCCGCCAGGGCGCTACAAGTACATCTGCCGCATAGACGGGCAGGAAGTGCTCGACCCGCTCAATCCCGACACGGACACGGAGGGCGGCAGGAAAGTCTCCGTGATCACGGTAAAATGAGGCTCGCGAACGGACTCTCCGCGGCGCTGGCGGCCGCTCTCTTTCTGGCCAGCCCCGCGCTCGGCGCCGGCCGGGCCCTGCTGTGGGTGCCCGACGGCAACTCGGCCGTGCCCGAAGTGCTGGCGCTGCTGGAGAGCAACAAGAACGCCCGCCTCACCGCCGCGCTGCCGCTGCCGCTCAAAGGCCTGGAAGCGCGGCTAAGGACGCTTTCCGACGAAGGCAGGCTGGAGCTGGCCAGGCGGCCGGCCGGCGACCCGCCCCTGCCGCTCCTCTACTACGCCGGCGAACCGGAAGTGGCGTGGCACGGAAAGCCGGAAGGGCTGCAGAACCCGGACGCGGCTTCCTACTTCCTCTCGCTCAGGCTCGGCATGTCCCGCGACGAGGCCGCGTCGGCCTACGGCAAGGTCCCGGCCGGCCTGGTCTCCCCGCCCGGAGGGCTGGTCCCGGACTATTTCCCTCTCGCCGGCGCCCTCGGGGTGAAATGGATAGCCTGCGGCCCGGCGGTCTCCACCGGGACCCCGCTGATGCAGCACGGGGGGGTCTACGCGGTGCCCTTTTCGGCGTACGCCTCCTCTTTCCCCGCGGCCGGTGAGCCGTTCGTGGTTTTCGACGAGACTTCGGCCCCGGACCCCGCGGCGGCGCGAGCGGAGCTGGAGCGCCTGCTGGCCGCGGCCGGCGCCGGTGAACTGGATACCGTATCCGCGGCCCTCGAGAGAACTGTCTCTTCGCAGACCGTCCCCGTCTCCATAGCCGCGGCCTTCGGGCCCTGGACCGGGGATTACAGCCGCTGGGTCTCGGCGCCCCTGCAGTCGGGCGCGCTGGCGGCCCTGCGCCGCACCCGCGCGGACCTGATGTCGTACCTCAACTCCGAGCAGGGCAGCTTCGCCCGGGCCGAGCCGGCCTTCCGCGAATATTTCTCGGCGGAGACGGGCCCGACCCTCATGGTCCTGGCCTCCACCGACGCGGCCGGGGAAGCCGAACTGGACCTGCGCAACACGCTGGCCAACGTCTACCGGCTCATGCGCAAGCCACCGCCCCCCTGGGCCTTCTCCAGCCTGGAGGAAGCCGCGTCCGCGGGCCGGAACGACGAAATAACGGTCGCAGAAGCGCCCGGCGGCTTCGAGCTGACCAACGTGCGGCGCGCCCCCGCGATGCCGCCTGCGCCGGACGGCTCGCCGGCGCCGGCCGGGGACGCCCCCTACTGGACGCTCGAAGCCCTGCGCGTGACGGTCAGCACGGCCGGCGCGCTCTTCGAGTTCAAGCCGGGAGCCATAGACATGTCCCCGTCGTCTCCCTCCGGCTTCGACCGCATCAGGCTGGACCTCTACATGGACGTCAACCACCGGGCCCGCGCCGGCGTGACCCGCCCGCTGGAGGGCAGGCCGCTGCGCATCTACCCGGACAGCGCCTGGGAATACGCGCTGGAAGTCTCCTCGGAAGGAGCCTCTCTTTACAAGATCACCCCCGAAGGCCCGCGCCGCGCCGGACAGTACAAGGCGTCCGTAAAGGACGGCTGGATACAGGCCGCGCTGCCGCCCGGCGCGCTGAGGGGCACCCCGTCGCTCTGGAGCTACGCCGCGCTGCTGCTGGCGCCCAGGGACGGCGGCTACGCCATCGCGGATTATCTCGCCGAGGATATTTCCAACGGCTACATCTACGCTTTCCGCCCCGGCAGGCAGTAGCGGGAACGACGCGGTAGGGGGCGGCCAGGGAGCGCTTATGCCGAACAGGGACACCATAGTTTCTTTCGTGGACGACTACCTCGCGTCCCGCGATTTCAGGGATTCCTCGCAGAACGGCCTGCAGGCCGAGGGACGGCCCGAAGTGCGCAAGATCGCCTTCGGGGTCTCCGCCTCGCTGGAATGCATAAAGCGCGCGGCCGCCTGCGGCGCCGACATGCTGATAGTGCACCACGGCCTGCTCTGGGGCCGTTCGCAGGCGTTCGCCGGCCCGTTCAAGCGCAAGCTGGAGGCGCTGTTCGGCGGCGGCCTGTCCCTCTGCGC
>JAJZOZ010000082.1 GCA_021811405.1 bacterium
GGAAGCGCAGGCTGTCGGCGTAATGCGAGCTGAACTGGAAGAGCTCGTCGCTGGTGTAGCCTACGGGGTAGATGGCCGCGTTGTCTATCGTGCGCTTGCAGGAGTCCACGGACTTCTCGTGCAGGCCCATGAAGAACTCTGTATCGCAGAGATAACCGGAGGTGCGGGGGTCCACCGGGTCCGTCAGGTAAAGCTTCTGGGCCAGGAACAGGGCCTGCGGGAAGTCGTGGCGCTTGAGCGCGTCGTCTATGGGCTGGAACAGTACCCAGATGTAGGGGCGGGTCCAGCGGTTGTTCTCCCGCACGAAGGAGATGAAATCGTACTTCCAGTCCGAGTTGCCCTCCTTGAGCATGTAGCGGATCATCGCCGAGTCGCTGGTCATCGCGAAGACCTCGACGTCCTTGAACTGCCATTTCGGGGCCTTGGCGTAGTAGTCGGAACTGTTCTTGAGGTATTCCTCCAGCGAGCAGGCCGCCTTGGAATTGGTGGAGAGCAGGCCGTAGGCCTTCTCGAACTTGCCCTCGGAGATGTAGGAAAGGTACGACTTGGCCGTCATGACCAGGCGCAGCTTGGGCAGGGACGGCGCCACTATCATGTAGAGTATCGCGCCCAGCACGCCCAGCAGCAGCGCGGTGACCAGGGCGCCGGTCAGCCTTTTTACCAGGGGCTGCTTGACCGGCTTGGGCAGAGGCGCCTCTTTCATCAGGCGGGCGGAATCCGGGCTGAGAACGCTGCCCCCTTTGGAGAGGGGACCCGGGGCCGCGGGCTTGGAGGGGGGCTGCGCCGGCGGCGGCGAGGCGGGCGGCGGCGGTTCCGTTATCTTGCGGCGGAAAGAGGTCGCCCTTTCGGATACTGTATCCTGTATGGACTCCATCTCCAGGCTGAAGCCGCGCTTCTCCGGAGCCGGCGGCGGAGGGGGTTCCGGCGCCTCGGGCCTGGGCGGCGGCTGCAGGGCGAGCACCGAGCCGCACTTGTCGCAGTAGTTCTTTTCCACGGCCACGGAGGCGCCGCACTCGCCGCAGATCTTCTCGAGCTTGGAGCCGCAGTTCATGCAGGTGTCCGTGATGATGTTCGGCTGGCTGCCGCACTTTGGACACTTGATGATAGATGGCTTGGAGCTCATGTATGGGCGCCCGTCGCCCGGCCGCGGGCGGCCGGACGCGGAGGGCAGCGGTTACTTGGGTTCGAAGAAGAACAGCGGCTGGCCGTATTCCACGGGCTTGCCGTCGGATATGGAGATTATCTTCAGCAGGCCGTTGCCGGGCGCCTGCACGCTCTTGAACTCCTTGCCCACCTCCACGACGCCGAGCTCCTGGCCGGCCTTCATCGAGGAGCCTTCCTTCAGGTGGTTGGTCTTGCCCGGGCGGGCGAAGCGGAAGATGCCGATCGAAGGAGAGAGCACGGGTTCCATCGACGAGGCGATAGAGGCGTTGTGCTCCGGGCTGTTGTTCAGTTTCAGCGAGATCTTGTCGTCCCCGCTCCTCCAGGTTATCTCCTCGAGGTCGGTGGATTCCATCCACTTGGTTATCTTGGTAAGGGTCTTCACGTCCATAAATGCACCTCCAGTAAATTCTACAATCCCGCTTCCGAGGGGTCGAAGGCCTGCGGCAGCAGCTTGCCGGCCTTGGTGTAGGTCACTTTCTGCTTCTTGGCCATCGGGAACCAGTCCACGTAGATTATGTCGGCGTCCTTGGGAGCGAACTCTATTATCACCTGCCGGCAGGCGCCGCAGGGCTTGGCGGACTTGGCCGCCACGCAGACGGCCTTGATCTTCTTGTCGCCGTGGCTGACGGCCTTGAAGATGGCCACGCGCTCGGCGCACATCGCCAGGCCGAAAGAGGCGTTCTCCACGTTGCAGCCGGTGTAGAGCCTGCCGGAATCCGTCAGTACCGCGGCGCCGACGGGGTAGCGGGAATAGGGGCAGTAGGCCTTCTTCTGCGCCGACTTCGCCGCCTCTATCAGGCGCGGCTTCCAGTTGCCGCGCTCTTTCTTGCCTGCGGTTTTCTTCGCCATGTCTTATCCCAGTATCAGCTCGAGCTTTTTGTAGGTCTTGGGCGGGAAGTTGTCCCGGTGCGTCAGCAGGGAGTTCTTCGAGAAGGACGGGCAGGCGTTGCGGCAGCCGGCCTTCGCCACCAGCGGCAGCGCCTTCACCAGCAGGCGGCGGATATTGCCGATGTTCTTGTGCATGGTCTCGGAGACCTGGTGCTGGTCCACTTCCTCGCCTTCCTTCCAGCAGTCGTAATCGGTGACGAGGGAGACCGGGGCGTAGTGGAAGCCGGCCTCGCGGGCCAGCTTGGCCTCGGTGGCCATCGTCATGCCGATGATGTCGTAGCCCATCCTGCGGTGGAACTCGGACTCGGCCTTCGTGGAGAAACCGGGGCCCTCCATGCAGATATAGGTGCCGCCCTTATGGGCCTTGATGCCCAGCTTCACGGCCTCCTCGTACATCATGTCGGAGACGCCCAGGCAGAACGGCTCGGCCATGGGCACGTGGCCCACTATACCGCCGCCGAAGAAGGTGGAGGGGCGGCCCTTGGTCCTGTCGACGAACTGGTCGGGGAAGACGAAATGGGTGGGGGCGAGCTTTTCCTTGAGCGAGCCCACCGCGCTGGCGGAAATGATGGTCTTCACGCCTATGGACTTGAGCGCCCACATGTTGGCCCGCTGGTTTATCTCACCCGGGAGCAGGTGGTGCTTGCGGCCGTGGCGGGGGAGGAAGGCCACCTTTATGCCGGAGATGGAGCCCAGGATGATCTTGTCGGAAGGGTCCCCGAACGGGGTTTTGACCTTTATTTCCCTGAGGATCTTAAGTTCCTGCATGGCGTACAGGCCCGTACCGCCGATCACGCCTATTTCCGCCAGAACTTTATTAGCCATTAGGTCTCCTGCCTTACGCTCGAAATATGAGAAGTCCGTGGCCGGGGCCTTCCTGGGGCCGTCCCGCCACTATCCCTGTATTTTATAATAAATAGAGCCCTTAAAGCGTAAAATGGGCTAAAAATACTTCCTCAGGGACAGGTAGAAGGAGCGGTCATAGAGGCCGAACTCGGAGGCCGGGCGGGCGGCGAAGCCGCTCAGGCGGGCGCGCGGACCTGACGGGAGCAGGGCTCCCGCCGATAGATAGAGGTTCTCGGCGGCGTTCCACTCCGCCGAGGGCAGGGCATAGAAGGACCCGTCCCCCAGGTTGACCATCAGGCCGGCCGAGGCTGAGACCAGCGGGGAGAGCTGGGCCCCGGCGCCGCAGGACAGGTAATGCCTGCCCAGCAGGTAGACGTTGGCCTCCCGGTAGGCCGTTCTGGCCGCCAGCGAGGGGTAGTCCGCCGGCTTGTTCTTGCCGGCCCCGTTATAGTGGTACTCCAGCCAGGAATCCAGACCGCCCAGCAGGGGGAAGTTATATTCCGCGCCGGCGGTCAGCCTGAAGAAGTCGTCTCCGGGCAGGCGGGCCTGGAAACTGCCGGCCCAGACCCTGGCAGCCTCGGCGCGGAAGGTGGCGCCGCCTATGTCGCGCTCCAGGTCGCCGCCGGCCAACAGGTTGCCGCGGAAGGCCGCGGCTATGGCCGTGAGGTCGCTGCCGCCTAGGGTGTCCCGCGCCCGCAGGAAGGCGGCGCCGTCGGTCCGGGACCAGTCCTTTCCCGGCAGCCAGCCCGCGTCCAGCTCGCCCATCTCGCCCAGCGGGCGCTTCAGCCTGAGGGCGTCCACGCCGCGGCGCTCCTCGGTGTCTATGGTGCCGTAAGGGTAGGGGGCCAGCACGTCGGTGGGGTTGACGGTGCGGCCGGAGCCGAAGGCGAGCGGCTGGCGGCCGGCGTAGAGGTCGAAAGCGGGCGGAGACCAGGTGACGAAGGCCCGGTCCAGGTTCTGGAGCAGCGCGGCGGAGGAACTCTCGCCTCCGGCGGTTGGGGCGAGTATGGGGGAGGGGTCGGAGACGCGGTAGCCGTAGCCGGACGCGAGCGGCCTGGCGGCGGCCAGCGCCTTCTCGCGGGAGTCGTAGAGCAGCTCGTAGGCGGCCTCGGCCTTAAAGGGGCCGACGCCGTCCCAGTAGGCCTTCAGGCGCAGCTTGGTCTCGCTCGCGGCGTAGGCCCCGTCCGGCTGGCCGGGCAGGCCGCGCACCGCAGCGGGTTCCGTGGAGTAGAGATATGTTTTGAGAAAGCCCTTCAGGGACAGGTCGGCCGCGCCGGCCGGGACGGCGGGCAGCAGCAGGGCCAGGGCCGCAAGAAGGTTCCTCATTTCTTGACGGTGTCCGATTCCACGCGGCCGTCCTTCAGGGTTACCAGGCGGGTGGACTTGTCCATTATCATCCGGTCGTGGGTGGAGAACAGGAAGGTCATGCCGCGCTTCTCGTTGAGTTCGCGCATCATGTCCATCAGCGCGGACCCGGTGGCGGAGTCGAGGTTGGCGGTGGGCTCGTCGGCGAGTATGATGTCCGGGCCGGAGACCATCGCGCGGGCTATGGCGACGCGCTGCTGCTGGCCGCCGGAGAGCTGCGACGGGAAGCGGCCCTGCTTGCCGGAGAGGCCGACCTCGTCGAGGATGCGCTTTACTCTGTCGGCGCGCTCGCCGGCGGGGACGCCGCGCAGCAGCATGACGTACTCTATGTTCTCGCCTACGGTGAGGACGGGTATGAGGTTGTAGGCCTGGAAGATGAAGCCTATGTGGTCGCGGCGGAAGTCGGACAGCTCGGACTGGCTCATCGAGCTTATCTCCCTGCCGGCGAGGCGGATCCTGCCGGAGCTGGGATTGTCCAGGCCGCTGATGATGTTGAGCAGCGTGGTCTTGCCGGAGCCGCTGGGGCCGGCTATGGCGGTGAACTCGCCGCGGGCGATGGTCAGGTCCACCGGGTGCAGCGCGTGCACCTTCACCTCCCCGCTCTGGTACGTCTTCGTGACGCCTTTTGTCTCTATCACATTGTCTTTTTCCATAAAAACTGTCCTCAAATTCACTTACTATCAGTTCTGGCCTGGGCGCGGCATGGTTCCCCGCTCCTGGCTTACTGCAAGGGAAACCGTTGCGCGGTTTCCCCCCGCCTTACGGAATTTATGGCGGGGCCCCCCTTCCCCAAAGTCGCGGGGTCCCATGCCACACCCAGGCAGATAGTTGGAGCGGGTGGCGAGCGGTTTGCCGAGGAAGGCCGTCCCGGACCGAGGGCGCTTGCGGGAGATGGGGGGACAGGGTTAGCAAAACCGTCTCGGAGGCCGAGGCTTGCGTAAGCGACGAGGCCGAGTGACGAGGCGCGGCCACGGTGTGGCCGACGCCGTGTTTTGCGTTCCTGTCCCCGCAGCTCCCGCGGAGTGTGCTCATCACAGGCTCCTCCGCATGGCTTTGACGGGGTTCATGCGCGCGGCGTAGACGGCGGGGTAGAGGCTCACGAGCAGCGTAAAGACGAACAGGGCCGCCGGGTAAAGCCAGTACTGCAGCGCCCGGAACATCGGGCGTATAGGTTCCAGCATCGTTATGCCGGCGTAGTCCACGCCGGTGTAGTCCAGCCCGTTGATGCCGACGAGCCTGCAGGCCAGCAGCCCGATGGCCATGCCGAAGACGGAGCTTATCAGCGACAGCGCGCCGGCCTCGCTCACTATCATCAGTCCCATGCGCCACGGCCGCGTGCCCAGCGCGCGCAGCACCCCGAACTCGAACATGCGCTCGTAGAGCGACATGAACAGCGTGTTCATGATGCCCAGCGCCACTATGCCGGACAGGATCACCGCCGTGATGAAGATGCCGAAGGCCGACATGCTCTTCGCGGCCGCGAGCTCCGGCACCAGCTCCGGCCAGCCCTTGGCCTCGTTGCCGCCGCCGCCGTACCCGCTCCAGAAGGGAAGGCTCTTGTCCTCGGCCGTCCGGAGGTCCCTGAAGGCCACGGCTATCTCGTGGAAGCCGCCGCGCAGGTTCAACAGCTTCTGGGCGCGGTCCAGCCTGATGAAAGCGAAATTGGAATCCATCGCGCGCGAGCCCGAGTTCATTATCCCGCCCACGCGGAAGAGCGCCTGGGCGAGGTCGCCGCCGCCGGCGGCCGCGGCGGTGATGACCACCTTATCTCCGAGCTCCACTCCCAGCGTGTCGGCGAGCTTCGCGCCGATCACCACGGTGTCGCCGTCCTCCTTCAGAAAGTCCCCAGCTTTCACCGACCTGTCCAGGCGGGAGACGCCGCGCTCGGCCTCCGGGTCCAGGCCGTAGAGCAGTACCGAGCCGGAGTTGGACGGAGAGGCTATCATCGCGAACGCTGCCGCCCGCGGCGCCGCGCGGGCCACCAGCGGGTCCGCGGCCAGCTCCGCGAGCAGGCGCGGCCCGTCCTCCACCTGCAGGTCCGAGTCCATCGTATCCATGAAGCCCTTGCGGTGTATCTGCGCCTGCCCCATGAAAGTGCCGGTGGCCGTGTCTATCAGGCCCTTCAGCATGCCTACCGAGATGGCGTCGGTGAAGATCAGCGCGGCCAGGCCCAGCCCCACGGCGAGCGCCGCCAGGAAGGTCCGCCGCTTGTTGCGCAGGTTGTTGCGCCAGGCGAGCTTCAGGTAGAACATCAGCGGCTCCCCAGCGCCTTTATAGGCGTCACGCGCGCTGCCTTCAGCGCCGGGAATACGCCTACTATCAGAGCCGCCGCCAGCACGGTGTAGGCCGGCCGGATGAAGGAGAAGGCGGTGACCGACGATATCATCTTGGTGAACTTCACGCCGCCGTAGCTGATCGGCTCGGGTATCGGGATGCCGTGCACGGACAGGTAATGGTTGAGACCCAGCGAGAGCAGCGCTCCGGCGGCCACGGCGGCCAGGGCCAGCAGCGTGACCTCGGCCATTATCAGGCCGAAGATGAAGGCGGGGCGCGTGCCCAGCGCCTTCAGCACGCCGTACTCGCGCGTGCGTTCCAGCACGGCCATCAGTATCGTGTTCAGCACGCCGACGGCCACTATGCACATGATGATGAAGTTGGTGATGTCGCCGCCCTTCTTGTCGAGCAGCATGGCCTGGTAGAACTCCTTTTCGGTCACCTGCCACGGCTCCACGTCCAGCGCCGGGTCCGCGAGAGCCGCCCCGACGATGGCCGCGTCCTCCCGGGCCTTGCGGTAGTCGGTGAATACCAGCGCTATCTCGTGGGCCTTGTCGCCCAGCGCCAGGAACTCGCGGGCCTTGCCTATATGCAGCAGGCACCATGGCCCCTCGAAGGAGGACTCGGTGGGAGACAGGACGCCGGCCACCCGGAAGTTGTCGTTGGCTATGGAGCCGTCGGCGCCCTGGCCGATCAGCGAGAACTCGTCGCCGGGCTTCAGGTTGAGCGCCGAGGCGAGGCGGGCGCTTATGACCGCGCCGTCGGAGAGCTTGTCGGGAAGGAAGGAGCCTTCCGCCAGCTGGGATTCCAGACGCATGGCCTTGCGTTCGCGCGCCGGGTCTATGCCCATCACCTGCGCGCCTACGGTCTTGGAGCCAGCGAAGGCCAGCGCCGGGGTGTAGACGCGCGGGGCCCAGGCCCGGACCACCTTCTGGCCGTCCAGGACGCGGCCCAGCCTGTCCAGGCCGGAGATGGAGCGGTAAAGGGAGGGCTTCTCCAGGTAGCCCCTGGCGTGCACCTGCGCGTGGCCGGTGCGGCTGCGCGTGAACATGTCGATGATGGAGCCGTAGGTGCCGTCCGAGAGGGCCAGCGTGGCCGAGAACAGCGTGAAGCCGCCGGCCATCATCAGCCCGGTAAGGAGCGAGCGGCGCCTGTTGCGCAGCAGATTGCGCAGGGCCATCCGGAAGGTCAGCATTATTTAACCTTCACGCGCTGCAGGTTGCGCAGCGTGAAGGTGTCGGCCGGCAGCTCGCCGTCGAACTCGGCTTTGATGTAGCGTATCGTGGTGCTGTGGCCGGGGTTGGAGACCGGCAGCATCTTCATCACCCGCGGCAGCCGGCGGCCGCCGAGCTCGGCTATGTCCGAAAATTCCATCGTGCGCTGCAGGCGCCCTTTCTCGTCGAAGTACTCCTCGCGGCTGGGCAGCAGCGTGTCCTTGGCCACGGTCAGCTCTATCGCCGCCCAGAGCGAGACGGTCTCCTTCTTCGGGGTCAGGCGGATGTAATAGTACGCCGGGTCCGGCTTCGCCGGGGCGAAGAAGTCCCCGGTGTAGTCGTCCATCAGCGTGCTTTCCTTCACCAGGTCGTCGTTGGTGAAGTCGGACCCCATCCAGGAGCCCAGCATCATGGAAGGCGGGACCTTCATCACCTTGTTTATCTTCGGGAAGTAGTTCCACATCTCGTTGCCCTTGCGCAGCGTGGCCGCGCCGGCGTCGCGCGCCGGGGCGTTGATGCGGATGAAGGTCTTGTCCAGGCCTTCGGTCCAGAAGTCCATCGAGAGGGTGCGCTTCCAGTCGGGCGTCACCACCTCCATCTCTATCTCGGCGTAGGAGCGGGAGCTGCGGTAGAGGCGGTCCACCTTCTCCAGCAGGGCCCGCACCTCCGGGGAGGCCGGGGGTGGCGCCCCGGCCGCGGCCGGAGGCGTACAGGCGCAGGCGAGGAGCAGACAGAGGAGGAGGGGTCTCATTTTAACCCATATTACCAACTATGGCGTAAGCAGGTCCAGGGTATAACTAGCAGTCTTGACAAACGACTGCTAGTTATATATACTATAAATTGTAATCCTTTAATAAGCTCCCCGGGCCTCCTGGCCGAGAATATCCGAATAGTTACGCGGGGTCCCAGGGCAGAAGGAGGGGCCATGAGCATCAGGTTCGACAAGTTCACCATCAAGGCGCAGGAGGCGGTACAGGCCTCCGAGCAGGAAGCGGAGCGCTTCGGCCACCAGCAGGTGGAGCCGATCCACCTGCTGCTCGCCCTGCTGTCCCAGGCCGAAGGCCTGATACCGGACGTGGTCCGCAAGCTGGGCGCGAGCCCCGAGGCCCTGGCCGCCGCCGCCGTGCGCGCCTGCGAGGGCCTGCCCAAGGTCAGCGGCGGAGAGCGGTATCTCTCCTCCGCCTATAAGAAAGTGCTGGATGAGGCCCAGAAGGAGATGGCCGTCTTCAAGGACGAATTCGCCTCCACCGAGCATCTGTTCCTGGCCATAGCCAGGGCCTCCGGAGACCCGGCCCAGGCCCTGCTCGCCGCGCAGGGCGTCACCCATGACGGGATACTGAAGGCCCTGTTGGCAGTGCGCGGCAGCCACCGCGTCACGGACCAGGAGCCCGAGGCCAAGTACCAGGCGCTTCAGAAGTACGCTCGCGATCTCACCGAAGCCGCCCGCAAGGGCAAGATGGACCCGGTGATAGGCCGCGACGAGGAGGTGCGCCGCGTGATACAGGTGCTGTCTCGCCGCACGAAGAACAACCCGGTGCTGATAGGCGAGCCCGGCGTGGGCAAGACGGCCATTGTCGAGGGGATAGCCCAGCGCATAGCCGCGGGCTCCGTTCCCGAGGGCCTCAAGAACAAGCGCCTGGTGGCGCTGGACCTCGGCGCGATGCTCGCCGGGGCGAAGTTCCGCGGGGAGTTCGAGGACAGGCTGAAGGCGGTGCTCAAGGAGATAGAGAAGGCCGAGGGCGGCGTGATACTCTTCATCGACGAGCTGCATACGCTGGTCGGCGCGGGAGCGGCCGAGGGCGCGATAGACGCCTCCAACATGCTCAAGCCCGCGCTCGCCCGCGGCGAGCTGCGCTGCATAGGCGCTACTACCCTGAACGAGTACCAGAAATACATAGAGAAGGACGCGGCACTCGAGCGCCGCTTCCAGCAGGTCTACGTGGGCGAGCCCGGCCCAGAGGAGACCATAGCCATACTGCGCGGTCTCAAGGAGAAGTACGAGATCCACCACGGCGTGCGCATCAAGGACGCGGCGATAATAGCGGCCGCGCGCCTGTCGCACCGCTACATCACTGACCGCTTCCTGCCGGACAAGGCCATAGACCTCGTGGACGAGGCGGCCTCCGCTCTGCGCATAGAGATAGACTCGATGCCCGCCGAACTGGACCAGCTCGAGCACAAGGTGCTGCAGCTGGAGGTGGAGCGCCAGGCGCTGAAGAAGGAGAGCGACGCCGCCTCCAAAGAGCGCCTGGAGAAGCTGGAGAAGGAGCTCGCCGACCTCAAGGAGCGCGCGAGCGCGCTGAAGCTGCGCTGGAAGGGGGAGAAGGACCTGATAGCCCGCGCGCGCGGCCTGAAGGAGACGATCGAGTCGCTGAACCTCGAGGAGCAGTCGGCCCGGCGCCGCGGCGACCTGGACAAGGCCGCCGAGGTCCAGTACGGCAAGCTGCCGGCGGCCAAGAAGGAGCTGGAGAAGACCGAGGCCGGGCTGGCCGCGCTGCAGGAGAAGGGCGCTCTGCTGAAGGAGGAAGTGGACGAGGAGGACATCGCGAAGATAGTCTCCAAGTGGACCGGCGTGCCGGTCTCGAGAATGATGGAAGGCGAGATGGCCAAGCTGGTGAAGATGGAGGAGAAGCTGCGCGCGCGCGTGGTGGGGCAGGACGAGGCGCTGTCGCTCGTGGCCAACGCCGTCAGGCGCAGCCGCGCCGGCGTGGCCGAAGGCGGCCGCCCGATAGGCAGCTTCATCTTCATGGGCCCTACCGGCGTGGGCAAGACGGAGCTCGCCCGCGCGCTCGCGGAGTTCCTGTTCGACGACGAGAAGGCGCTGACGCGCATGGACATGTCGGAGTACATGGAGAAGCACGCGGTGGCCCGCCTGATAGGCGCGCCACCCGGCTACGTGGGCTACGACGAGGGCGGCCAGCTGACCGAGCAGGTGCGCCGGCGCCCGTACTCGGTGGTCCTGTTCGACGAGATAGAGAAGGCCCACCCCGACGTCTTCAACGTGCTGCTGCAGGTGCTCGACGAAGGCCGGCTGACCGACGGCAAAGGCCGCACGGTGGACTTCAAGAACACGATAGTCATCATGACCTCGAACGTCGCCTCGCGCATGATACTGGAGAGCGCCGGCCAGCCGGGCGAGGAGGTCAGGCGCGCGGTGCGCGAGAGCCTGCTGGAGCATTTCAGGCCGGAGTTCATCAACCGCGTCGACGAGATAGTGGTCTTCAACGCGCTTGGCAAGGCTGAGATAGCGAGGGTGATAGACATACAGCTCGAGCGCCTGCGCAAAGTGCTCGCCGAGAGGGGGCTGGAGATCGAGCTCGACAAGTCCGCCCGGGACCTGCTGTTCAGGGAGGGCTACGACCCGCAGTACGGCGCGCGGCCGATGAAGCGCGCGCTGCAGCGGCTGGTGCAGGACCCGCTGGCGATGAAGCTGCTGGCCGGGGAGATAAAGCCGGGCGGGAAGCTGAGGGTGTCAGCGGGCAAGGACGGCATGGAATTCGGGAAAGCCTGAGCTCCGGAAACATGAAAAAAGCCGCGCCCCGTAAAGGAGCGCGGCTTTTTTGTTCCCGGCCGGGGACTCAGTTCTCGAAGCCGGGGTACATCGGGAAGCCGGCGCAGAGCTGCTTCACCTGCTCCTTGATGCCCTTGAGCGCCTTGTCGTCGTTCGCGTGCGCTATCGCCTCGTCGACGAGCCCGGCTATGACGGTCATCTGCTTCTCCTTCATGCCGCGCGTGGTCACGGCCGGCGTGCCGATGCGCACGCCGCTGGTGATCATCGGCTTCTGCGGGTCGTACGGTATCGTGTTCTTGTTCACCGTTATGCCGGCCTTGTCCAGCGCCCTCTCGGCGTCGAGGCCGGTGATGTTCTTGGCGCGCAGGTCCACGCTCATCAGGTGGCAGTCGGTGCCGCCGGACACTATGCGGTAGCCGCGGCCCTGCAGTTCGCGGGCCAGCTTGCGGGCGTTCTTGAGCACCTGCGTCTGGTACTCCTTGAACTTCGGGCTGAGCGCCTCCTTGAAGCAGACGGCCTTGCCGGCGATGGCGTGCATCAGCGGGCCGCCCTGGTTGCCGGGGAAGTTCGTCCTGTCTACGTTCCTGGCGTAGGTGGCCTTGCTGAGGATCAGGCCGCCGCGCGGGCCGCGCAGGGTCTTGTGCGTCGTCGTGGTGACGATGTCGGCGTACTCGACCGGCGACGGGTAGATGCCGGCGGCGATCAGGCCGGCGTAGTGGGCGACGTCGGTGACGAGAAAGCACTTCCACGCGTCGGCGGCGCGCTTGATGCGGGCCCAGTCCCACTTGCGGGAGTAGTTGGAGGCGCCCGCCATGATCAGCTTCGGGCGGAACTTCTCGATGTCCTTCTCCATCTTCTCGTAGTCGATCAGCTCGGTCTCCT
>JAJZOZ010000083.1 GCA_021811405.1 bacterium
CCGGCAGCAGGTTGCGCAGGATGAAGACGCATTTGGGCGACTTCAGCGCCGCCAGCTCGAAATCCGGGAAATACTGCCAGATGCCGCGCGCGTGGTAGGTCAGGAAGTTGGCCAGCAGCGGGTCCTTCTCTCCCACCGGCATCAGCCTGAACACGTCCTTCCTGGACTTCAGCGCAATGATGTGCCAGAGGTCTATCCCGGTGACGAACAGGTTGACCGCGAACACCGGCCACGCCCTTACCAGCGCCCCGTACAGGACGAAGGCGAGGGCCCCGGCCAGGTTCAGTACCCGCAGCCGCAGCACGTTGCTGGTGAGCAGCGAGAGCGCCACCAGGGCGGAAGCCGCGTAGCCTATCAGCTCAGCCACGGGCCCTCCCGCCGGCCAGCCCGGCCGCGAAAACTATGGCCGCCGCCATGCCGGAGGCGTCCGCTCTGCCCTTCCAGGCTATATCGAAGGCGGTCCCGTGCGTCGGAGAGGTGCGGATGAAGGGCAGCCCCCACGTCCAGTGCACCGCCGGGCCGCCGCAGGGGGCGACCTTCAGCGGGGCCAGCGCCTGGTCGTGGTAAAGGCAGAGCAGGCCGTCGCTTTTCCCGGCCAGGTGCGAGGCCCAGGCGGCGTCCGAGGGGAGCGGGCCGCTGACGCGCAGGCCCCGGCGCCGCAACTCGCGGGCCGCCGGTCCCAGCGTCGATATCTCCTCTCGGCCTATCACGCCGCCGTCGCCCGCGTGGGGGTTCAGCGCGCAGAGCGCTATCCTGGGCTCCGCCGGGCCGAGCGCGCGCAGCGCGGAGCGGAAAAGAAGCGCCTTCTCCTTCACGAGGGACCTGGTCAGGAGGCGCGGCAGGTCGCGCAGCGGCGCGTGTTCGGTGACGAGGGCCGCGTTCACCCGCCCGCGCGAGAAAAGCATCAGCGGTTCGCGCTTCTCGAGGAGCCTGAAAAGGTCGGTGTGGGCCGGCGCAGGGGCGCCGGCCAGGGCCCAGGCCTCCTTGGAGACCGGCGCGGTGGTCATGGCCGCGAAGGCGCCCTCCTTCACCAGGCGCAGAGCCCCCAGCACCGCCTTCAGCGAGGCGGCCCCCGCCGCGGCGTCCGGGCCCGGACGCCGCTTCCGGCGGGACTCCGAGTCGCAGGGGATCAGCGGGCAGAGCGACGGCGTCCACCCGGCGCGGCGGAGCGCCGCGGTGTCCCCTATGACGGCGGGCAGGCAGCTGCGACGCACGGCGGGGCTGCGCAGGGCCTTCACGGTTATCTCCGGGCCTATGCCGAGCGGGTCGCCGGCGGTTATCAGTAATGACGGCTTCATTAATGGCTGTAATAGAACGGCCACGGGAGGGGCCGCCTTCCCGTGGCCGCTCGCGGGGACTTTACTTGTCCTTCTTGTCGGCGAAGATCTGTATCTTGGCGTCCTTCCGGAGCTCCTTGACGTACTTGCCCAGCTCCTCGGCGAAGGCGTTCTGCGACATCAGCTGCTCCAGGTCGTCCCTGACCGCCTCGAAGCGCAGCTTCTGCTCCGCGCGCTTCTCCTCCAGGCGCAGGATGTGCCAGCCGAACTTGGACTTGATGGGGGCGGAATTGTCGCCCACCTGCATCTTGAAGGCGGCGTCCTCCAGCTCCTCCGGCAGCATCCCCTTGACTATGTAGCCTATGTCGCCGCCGCGCGCGGCGCTGTCCTTGTCGTCGGAATCCTTCTCGGCCAGCTCGCCGAAGTCGGCGCCGCCGTCGAGCTGCTTCTTTATCGAGGCGGCCTTGTCGGCGGCGGCCTTCTGCTCGGCCTCGGTGGCGCCGTCCTTGACCTCCACCAGGATGTGGCGCAGGCGCAGGCGCTCCGCCGTAAGCTCCTTGAACTTGCCGGCCACGGCCGTAAGGTCCTGTTTTTCCTCGTCGCTGAGGCCCTTTATGTCGCCGCCTTTGCCCTTCAGGACCAGAACGATGTCGTCGAAGTATTTCCGGACGTCGTCGTCCCCCGGCATCTTGGCCCGGGTCTTCACGGTCTCCTGCACGAGCTTCTGCACCATCAGCTGCTTGCGGATCCTCTCGCGGAACTCGTCCATCGTGACGCCTTCCTTGGAGAGCTCGGCCTGGAAGGCCTCCTCGGCCTTGTCCGGGGAGAGCGCCGCGCCGTCGGGAGAGCGGGAAAAGCGCTTGCGGATCTCCGCCACGCCGTTCTCCAGCTCGCGCTCGTAGACCTTCAGCTTCAGCGACTCGGCCTTCTGGCGGAGCAGGGCCTCGTCGACCAGTTTGTCGAGGGCGGCCTTGTCCAGCTGGGCCTCGGCGTCCTTCTGCTTGAAGAAGTCCGGCATCGCCGCGGCGTACTGCTCGGTCAGCGCGTCCTTGGCCTTCTGGTACTCGGACACCGTTATCGGCTCGTTGTTGACCCGCGCCGCCAGGTCCTCCACGACCTTGGCCTTCGCGGGGACGGCCGCGGCCAGCAGGGCCGCCGCCAGGAAGCTATTTATACTCTTCATCTAGGACCTCCACCTTGTTCTTCTCCTGGAACCTGGCCAGGTACGCGTCGAACTTTTTCTTCTCGAGTATCTTCCTGATGCG
This sequence comes from bacterium, assembly GCA_021811405.1. Lineage (GTDB taxonomy): Bacteria > Elusimicrobiota > Elusimicrobia > Elusimicrobiales > UBA9959 > UBA9959. The sequence continues at coordinate 2,543 of JAJZOZ010000083.1, forward strand.
GTCCGCGGAGGACGCGAGGTCCGCCTTGTCCTGGCCCAGCTTCTTGAGGATGTGGAAACCCATGGCCGTCTTGACTATGCCCTGGGTCTCGCCCACCTTCATCTTGAAGGCCATGTCCTCCAGCTCCGGCATGAACTCGCCGTACATGACCGGCGGCAGGCGCACGGCGTCCTTGTCCATGGAGTATTCCTTGGCGGTCTTGTCGAAGTCGGCGCCGGCCTTCAGTTTCTTCATGACCTTGTCGGCCTCTTCGTAGCTGGGCATCAGGATATGCGCCAGGCGCACCTTGTACGGGTATTTCCCGTAATAATCCCTGATCTCGTCCTCGGTCACCTTCAGCTCGCCGTTGCGCAGGTCCTCTATCCACATGCGGGTCAGGAGGAAATCCTTGTAGGAGGCGAGGTCCTTCTTCATCTCGGCCTCCTTCTCGCGGATGCGGGACTTGTAGTCCCCGCCGGAGGCCACCTTGCTGCCGCGCGCCGCTATCAGCATCAGGCGCTCGTGTATCAGCACGTCCAGGAACTGCTTGCGGCCGGCCTTGGAGGAAAGGTACTCCTGCGCCGCGGGGCTGATCTCGGAGAGCTTCTCGTCGAAGTAGCCTTCGGTTATCTTCTCCGGACCCACGCGGGCCAGTATCTTGCCGTCCTGGCGCGAGCAGGCGGCGAGCGCCGCGGCGGCCAGGACCAGAATGACGGTCTTTTTCATATTAATACGAATGTATCATTTTACCCGCCGGGGTATCAAAGCCGGCGCGCCGGGACAGGGTTTTGCCTTGCGGGGGCATAAACTATATAATTGAAGCGGATGAAATTCGTAAAAAGCTTCCTGGACCACCTGGACGGCCTCTCGGCCCGCGAGCTGGTCCTGAAAACGGTCTACCTGATAGGCATCTTCTCCGCTGCCGCCGTGCTTACGGCGGCGGTGCTGATGCGCAAGATCCTCTCCGACATCCCTTCCGTGGACAAGCTGGACGAGTACACCCCGTCTCTCACCACCTATGTCTACGACATCAACAACAGCGTGATAGCCGAGTTCTCCGTGGAGAAGCGCGCCATCCTGCCGCTGAACAAGATCCCGGTGGACATGCAGAACGCCGTGATAGCGATGGAGGACCAGAACTTCTTCCGCCACTGGGGCATCTCGCCGCGCGGCATCCTGCGCGCCGCTATGCGCGACGTGCTGCACAGGCGCATAGCGCAGGGCGCCTCCACGCTGACGCAGCAGCTCTCCAAGCTGATCTTCCTGAAGCCCGAGAAGACCATCGGCCGCAAGATAAAGGAGATGGTGCTGGCGCTGCAGATAGAGCGCAACTTCTCCAAGCAGGAGATACTGGCCCTGTACCTTAACCAGATCTACTTCGGCACCGGCGTCTACGGCGTGCAGTCGGCCGCCCGCCTGTACTTCGGCAAGGACGTCTCGGAGATGACGCTAGGGGAATGCGCTCTTCTGACCGGGCTGATACCCTCACCGGAGCGTTTCTCCCCGTTCGCCCACCCGGACAGGGCCAGGCAGCGCCGCCACCTCGTGCTGCAGCGGATGCGCGAGGAGGGCTATATAACGGAGGCGGAGGCCAAGGCGGCCGAGGCGGAGCCTATCCCCGACGAGAAGTTCTCCATGCATTCCGGGCACGCCGCCTACTTCGTGGAGTACATCCGCCAGCAGCTGGAGCCCAAGTACGGCACGGCCCAGCTGTGGAAGGGCGGGATGAAGATCTACACCACGCTCGACCTCTCCATGCAGATACCGGCGGAGGAGGCGATGGAGCGCAACCTGGCCAAGTACGACCAGGTGGCCGCCGACGCCCTCGCGGCCCAGAAGAAGGAGGACGAGGCCGAGGACAAGGATAAGGGGGCGGAAGACGAGGAAAAGGACGCCGCCTCCCCGTCCTCCACCACGCTCCAGGGGGCCTTTGTCATCCTGGATACCCGGACCGGGGCCATCAAGGCCATGATAGGCGGCCGCGACTTCCAGACCAGCAAGTTCAACAGGGTCACCCAGGCCGCGCGGCAGGCCGGCTCCACCTTCAAGCCCTTCGTCTGGATGTCCGCGCTGCTCAGCGGCTACACGCCGGCGAGCATGATAGAGGACTCGCCGATGGCCTACTATAACGACGGCAAGGACTGGCGCCTGCTGGAGGGCGCCACCGACCAGTACGCCATAGACCTGGCCGTCCAGCCGTTCGTCGGGAACAAGGATTTCCAGATCTGGGTGCCGAACGATTTCGACGGCAAGTTCCTGGGCAGGATCACGCTGCGCCACGCGCTGGAGCAGTCCCGCAACCTGGCCTCCATCTACCTGGTGACCCACGTCGGCCCCACGCTGGTGGCCGACGTGGCGCACCGCGCCGGGGTCAAGCACAACCTGGACGCCGTGCCCTCCATAGGCCTGGGCACCTCGCTGGTGAACCCGCTGGAGATGGCCAGCGCCTTCTCCACGTTCGCCAACGGCGGCATCCACGCCGAGCCTTTCGGCGTCCTCCGCGTTACGGACAACCAGGGGCGCGTGCTGGAGGAGTCCGTCCCAGAGGAAACCGAGGCCTTCTCGCCCCAGCTCTCGTACGTGCTGGTCAACATGATGAAGGGCGTCATCCAGCGCGGCACCGGCATAAAGGCCTCCACGCTGAAGCGCCCGCTGGCCGGCAAGACCGGCACCAGCCAGGACGCCAAGGACATGTGGTTCATCGGCATGACGCCGGACCTGACGGCCGCGTCGTGGATGGGCTACGACGACTTCGCCTCGATCCCGGTAAAGGACTGGAGCAGTTCGCTCGCCGTTACCTGGTGGACCGACATCATGGCCAGCGTGTTCAAGAACCAGCCGGTGCGGGACTTCCCGGTACCCGACGGCATAGTCTTCGTCACGGTGGACCAGGACACCGGCAAGCTGGCGCTGCCCACCTGCAAGCACAAGATACTGGAAGCTTTCGTGAAAGGCACGGAGCCCAAGGAATTCTGCGACGCCCAGCACTGACCCTGCGTGCGTTACCGCAAAGTGTAAGACCGCCGGCCCGCGCCGGCGGTTCCTTTTTTGATATTTTGAGGAGCGTTTTGCGCGTAGCGAGGACTGCACGGCCGTCCGGATAAGCAAAACCGTCGTGAGGGCGAGGCTTGCATCGCGCCGAGCCCGAATGTCGAGCGAGGGCACGGTGTGCCCGAGTGTGTTTTGCGTTCCGGACGGACGGGCAGGCCGAAATGTTACGTGTAGACGCGGGGGAGGCGGGAGTTGGCGGCGGTGCGACGCACGTGCAGCGCCACCGGCGCGCCGATCCTCGCTCCCGGGATGCCTGTGACGTCGAGAAGAGTATGTGAGATGCCGGTGCGGCCCGTGAAGTAAGCCTTCCTGCCGCCCAGGACCCCCCAGTAGCGGAAGCCCGAGGTGATGCGGATCCTGTTCTCCACGGGTTCCATCGTAAGGCCGTCGGAATAGCCGGCCGGTATCGTGGCGACCGTCATGGCCCGCGTGGCGGTGAACTCGGCCGCGTAGCCCAGCGACTCTCCCTTCCTTACTTTGCGCAGGGAAATTATCCTCGCGTAGAACTGCCAGGGCCTTCCCAGGCCGGGCAGCGGCGGGCCCTGTCTCTTCTTCCGGTACACGTCGGTGGGATAGATGCCGTACATCAGGTTGCCCACGCGCACCATGTCCAGCTGCCACTGCGGCAGGTCGCAGAGTATGGAGCTGTTGGCCGCGTGCGCTTTAAGGCCGGGGAAAGCGGCCCGCAGGCCGCGGGCCAGCGCGGCGAAGGACGAGAGCTTCTCCTCCGCCTCTATCATGTTCTGCGCCGGCCTGTAGGCCAGGTGCGCCGAAAGGGAATGAGGCCGGGCCTTCTTCAGCCGCGCCGCCGCCGCCAGCAGGCCGGGGGCCTCGTCCGGCTTGACGCCCCAGCGCCCGAGCCCGAGGTCCACGTCCAGAGTGTAGGGGACCGGCCGCTTCGCCGCCCGGTCCAGCGCGCGTATGAAGGCCAGCGAATCAGCCGTCGGCACCAGGGAATTCCCGATTATCAGCGGAGCCTCTTGCGGAAGCGAGGGGGCGAGCAGGTGTATGGGGACGCGCGGGAAGGCCGGGCGGAGCGCGGCTCCCTCCTCGGCCGTCAGCACGCCCAGGCAGTCGGCGCCGCTGGCCAGGGCCGTTCTCGAGACCACGGCCGCGCCGTGGCCGTAGCCGTCCGCCTTCACCACGGCCATGAAGGCGACGCCGGGCCTGAGCGCCTTCTTCACCGCCCGCGCGTTGCCCGACAGCGTCTTAAGATCTATCTCCACCCATTTCAGCATAGGTTTCGGCTATGCGTGAATTATATCATTATAGCGCCGCGCGGCCCCCGCGCGGAGGCCCCGCCTCCGGTTGATTACCGACGGGAAATATTATATCCTGTAGACCGGGGGCGGACCTTAGGGTCCGCCTTTTTTTGGGATCTGTAAACAGTGCCCGCAGGGCGCATGAGCCCGCGGTATCCCACAGGAGATAACGAAAAATGAAAAAGACGGTACTTTTCGCGCTGCCGCTGGCGGCGCTGATGCTGGCGGTAGCGTGCAAGAAGCAGGAGGCGGCGCCCGCCGCCCCCGAGCAGGCGGTTTCCAACCCCGCCGAGGCGGCCCCGGTAGCCGTGGCGACGTCGCCCGCGGCCGTCCCCGCCGCCGCTCCGGCCGAGAAGAAAGGCAAGTAAGCTTCGGCCGCGCCAGTATCGCCGGCGCCTCCGCAAGGGGCGCCGGCTTTGTTTTAGCGGGTTCCCGGCATCCCGGCGTTCATCCGGCGGCCCGGAAAGTTATATCATCTGAGCTATGGGCATAAGGCTGGTGAAAGGCGCGCCCAACGTAAGCGCCAGGGCCTGGTACGCGCTGGACGCGTACCGGGGCGCTCCATCGCACCTGCTGGTGGCCGCGGCCTCCGAGGACGCGCTGTCCTCCTGGCAGCACGCCTTCAACTCGCTGGCGGGGCTTCTCCCGGGGCTGCCGCCTTTCGAGGTGCGCCTCTGGGGCGGGGACCTCTCCGAGCGCGCCCGGTCCATGCGCGCGCTCTACTCGCCGGAGCCAGGCCGCTATTATTTCCACGTAGCCTCGCCTGAAGCGCTCTGCGAAACGCTGATGCCGGAGGGCGAGTATTCGGACCTCAGCTTCTCGTTCAGGCAGGGCCGTTCCTACGCGCGGAGCGTCTCCATGGACCTTTTCATCAAGGCCGGCTACGAGCGGGTCTCCTTCGTGGAGGAACGCGGGCAGTTCGCCGCGCGCGGCTCGGTGGTGGACTTCTACCCGCCCGGCGCGGACAAACCGGTCCGGCTCTTCTTCTCCGACAACAGGCTGGAGAGCATACGCTGGTTCGAGATAGATACGCAGCACACCTCGGATTTCCTGATGAGCGTGGACGTCCCGCCCAACATCTTCGGCGGGCCCGGCCGCGCGCTGCTGTCCTTCGCGGCTGAGAGCTGGAAGCTGTTCCTGGACGCCCCGATGCCCGGCTGCGCGGAACCGCCGCCCGCCGAGTCCTTCTCGTTCCTGCCGCCGCTCTCCGGAGAGGACGCCGCCCCCTTCGGGGCCTCCTCCAACCTGAACTTCAACTCCGACATAGGGCTGCTGGCCGGCGAGCTGCGCCGCCTGAAGAAGGCCGGCATTAACGCCACGCTTTTCTGCATCAACCGCGGCGAGGCGGAACGGCTGGCGGAGTCGCTGGCCGACGCCGGCGCGGGCGGCCTCGTCTCGGTCGCCACCGGCTATATAGACGAGGGCTTCGTCCATCCCCCTTCGAAGACGGCCGTCATCACCACCTCGGAACTGTTCCGCCGCCGCTACCGCTTCGACCCGGCCTCGATAAAGCCGAAGAACAAGTTCTTCAAGTGGACGGACCTCAAGGTGGGGGACTTCGTGGTGCACGAGGATTACGGCGTGGGCCGCTACCTCGGGGTGAAGAAGGTGTTCTTCCGGTCGGCCGACGGGGAGCAAGTGGAGGATTCCGACTGCCTCTACCTGGAATACGCCCGCAACGACAAGCTGATGGTGCCGCTGCACGACTTCAGCCGCGTGCAGAAATACATCAGCTCCGAGGGGAAGGCTCCGCGCCTGTCCCACATGGACACCAAGACCTGGACCGAGATGAAGGTGCGGGTCAAGAAGGAGGTGGAGTCGCTCGCGCTGGACATCCTGAAGCTCGAGGCCGAGCGCGCTGCGCTGAAGACCGCGGCCCTGCCCCACGGCGGCCACCTGGAGGACGAATTCGCCGCGTCCTTCCCTTTCCAGGAGACGCCGGACCAGGCGCGGGCCATCGCGGAGGTGCTGGAAGACCTCTCGAAAGAGCTGCCGATGAACCGCCTGGTCGCCGGAGACGTCGGCTTCGGCAAGACCGAGGTCGCGATGCGCGCGGCGATGCGCGCCGTGGCCAACGGCCGGCAGGCGGCCGTGCTGGTCCCGACTACGATCCTCGCCGACCAGCATTTCAGGAACTTCGCCAAGCGCTTCGCCGGCTTCCCGGTGAACATACGGGTGATCTCGCGGTTCGTGCCGGCCGCGGAGCAGAAGAGGATACTGAAGGACCTCGCGGCCGGCAAGGCGGACATCATCGTCGGCACTCACCGGCTGTTGCAGAAGGACGTGCGCTACGCCGACCTCGGCCTGATCGCGGTGGACGAGGAGCACCGCTTCGGGGTCAAGGACAAGGACCGCATAAAGGCCGCCGCCAAAGGCGTGCACTGCCTGCTGATGAGCGCCACCCCGATACCCCGCACGCTGTACCAGTCGCTGTCGTCGCTCAAGGCCATGTCGGTCATAGAGAGCGCGCCCGTAGGGCGCCAGGCCATCTCCACTTTCGTGCGGCCGTTCACGGAGAAGGGCGCGGCCGAGGCCGTCACTTACGAGCTGGCCCGCGGCGGCCAGGTCTACTACGTGCACAACCGCGTGCAGACCATAGAAAGCCGCCGCGCCTACCTGAAGCGCCTGATGCCGGAGCTGCGCGTGGCCGTGGTGCACGGCCAGATGAGGGCGGAAGAGGTGGAGAAGCAGATGTGGGACTTCCTCAACCGGAAGTACGACGTGCTGATGGCCACCACCATCATAGAGTCCGGCATCGACATCCCCACCGTGAACACCCTGATAGTGGAGAACGCGCACGAGATGGGCCTCGCCCAGCTTTACCAGCTGCGCGGGCGCATCGGGCGCGAGAAGCAGAAGGCCTACTGCTACCTGTATTTCCCCGGCTGGCTGAAGAAGGGCGGAGAAAAGCTCCGGAAGAAGGCCGAGCTGCTGGAGACCGGGAAGGACGAGCCGCAGCCGATAAGCGAGGACGCGGTCAAGCGCCTCAGCGCGCTGGAGGAGTTCACCGAGCTGGGCTCCGGCTTCCGCCTCGCGATGCGCGACCTGGAGATCCGCGGCGCGGGCGAGCTGCTGGGGGTGCGCCAGCACGGCTTCATCAATTCCATCGGCCTCGAGATGTACATCAAGCTGCTCAACGGCGAGATAGACCGCATCAAGGGCCGGGCCGAGGCCCGCGAGCTGCCGGAGCCGAAGATAGACATACTGGCCCCGGCCTTCATCCCGGAGGACTACGTCGGCGACGACATGGAGCGGCTGAACTTCTACAAGAAGCTGCTGAACGCGAAGGAGTCCGACCTGGACGCCGTGCTGAAGGGCTTCGAGGACATTTCCGGCCCGGCCCCCGAGCCGCTCAAGAACCTGGTGCGCATAATCGGCTACCGGAAGGTCCTGGCCAAGAAGAGCGTGCGCTCCGTCACGCAGAAGGACGACGAACTGGAGATCTATTTCCTGCCCGGGGCGAAGGTGGACGCGGGCGTCATCTCCGCCTGGGGGCGGGCTTTCGGGGCCAGACTGTCGTTCCTTCCGTCCAAGGCGGGCGACGGGATACGGATATCCGCCGTGGCCGACCCGCTGGAGGACCTGGCGGCGGCCGCGGCGGCGCTGCGCTGAGCGCGGAAAAATATATAATTCCCGGCTGGAGGGGAGATGCCACGCAGGAGAAGGCGGAATTCAGGCCCGGCGCCCGGGACCATGCTGCTGCTTCTGGCCCTGGCGGCGGCTGCCGGCGTACTGGCCTGCCTGTCGGTGGAAAGTGCGGGGGTGCTCCGCGCGCCGCCCGCCGGCATGGCGAAGCCGGCAGGTGACAATGGCAGATAGCTTTCCGCCGCGGTCTTTTTTTGCCTGCGGCGCGGAACACCGGGAGGTCCCGGGAAGGAGACGCGCAATGACGGAAGACAACAAAGTACGCCTGGCGGGCGCTGCCGCGTTAGCTCTGGGCCTGGCCGCGGCGGGATATTTCCCCGGGCGCTATTTCTACAAGGCCAAAGCGCTCGAGAGGACGGTCACCGTCAAGGGCCTCGCCGAGCGCGAGGTCAAGGCCGACATCGCCGTCTGGAACATCAAGTTCATCAGGTCCGGCGGCAACCTGGAGTCCCTGCGCACGAAGCTGCTGGCCGACCAGAAGGCCGTGAACAAGTTCCTCTCCGACGGCGGGCTGGAGCCGGGCGAGGCGCACGCCGGCAGGCTCGAGACCAACGACCTGCTGGCCAACCCCTACCGCTCGGAGCGGGTGGCCAGCGAGAACCGCTACATACTCAAACTGACGGTCACCGTACGCACCCCGAAGGTGGACGCCATAGAGAAGCTGGTAGGCCGCACCGAGGAGCTGCTGAAACAGGGGGTGCTTTTCGAGGGGGAGTCCTACCCGCCGGCCGTCTCCTACCTGTTCACCAGGCTTAACGAAGTGAAACCGCAGATGCTCAAAGAAGCCACTGCGAACGCCCTGCAGGCGGCGGAAGAGTTCGCCAGGAACTCCGGGGCCAGGGTCGGCAAGATCAAATCCGCCTCCCAGGGGCAGTTCACGGTGCTGCCTCTCTACCAGACCCCCGACGCGCAGGAGGCCCAGCAGAAGGAGAAGACGCTGCGCGTGGTGTCCACGTTGGAATACTACCTGAAATAGGCCCCGGGGACCCTGGCCGCCACGTCGGGAAACTGCTATAATATACCCGTAGTCCCGTTCTTTGAGAACCCAGTTGTTTAAGGTTCCGTATTCATCTCCGGGTGGTTCAGCGCAGCGACCAAGCGAAGCGCAGGAAGCAAGCGGCGATGAAATGGAGGGCAGAGCCCTCCTTGCGGAGAACCCGGCCGACGAAGGCCGGGCGGATTGAGTATATCCGCCTTGCGCTTCCTGCGCAAGGTTCGACAATGGGGGTGAACAGGTTCGACGTTAACTTGTTCCGCTGGATCAGCAGGCCATGGTTGACCAGGCCATGTAAAACAGGGTCAAAAAAACAAAAGCCAACTCCAACGAGCTGGCCTGGGCGCACGCCTAAGTGTGCCTCGCTTATAGTCTGCCCGCCTGAGCGGATTATACTGCGTTAAATTCAGGCTGCTGTCGCCGGGGGCGCGCTTCGTCCCGCGGCGGCTTAAGACAACACGGAGCTGGCCCGTTCCTTGCAGCCCCGGGTTCAGGGCGGGCGAGACTAAACCGGGGATAAGCCTGTAGCGGTTCCAGCGAGCGGTTGACGGACCCGGGTGCAAATCTCGGCACCTCCACCAATTTGGAGTTTCT
>JAJZOZ010000084.1 GCA_021811405.1 bacterium
ACGCTGTACCCGGCCTTGAACCCCATAAAGACGTTATCGGCGGAGCCGGAGTCAAGCGAATAACCGGCCAGATAGCCTACCACCGTCGAGCTTGAGAACGATCTGGTGAACGCGCCATAGCCCGCCGCGTAGCCCAGCAGCACATTGGCCGAACCCGTGCGGTTGTTTTCGCCCGCGGAGTAACCCAGGTAGACATTATTGCCGCCGGTAGTATTGTAAAGCCCGGCATTAGAGCCGATGAATGAGTTCTTCGACGCAGAATTAGTGTACCCGGCTGAGTAGCCCACAAAGACATTGTCCGAGGCGGTGGGGCCCGAAAAGCCGGCGTTGGTGCCCAACACCGAGTTCCTGGAGCCGCTCACAATACCTGCACCCGCGTACGAACCCACGAAAGAGTTTAGGGTGCCGCTTGTATTACTATTGCCGGCCTCGAAACCGACGAAGACATTATCGTTGGCGGCGTTAAGGAGGCCGGCGTTGGTCCCGACGCCGAGCGAACGCTGGCCCGGCAGCACCGCCAGCACCGTGCTGCCGTTTATCTGGTAGCGCGCGGCGGAGATGTTGCCCGAGGCCGAGAGGCTGCTGACATTCACGACGTTGTGGCCGGCGAGGTTCAGGGCCTGCGTGGCCGTGTGGTCGCCCAGGTTGTCGCCGGCGGGCAGGCCGCTGGCTCCGGAGATGTCGCCCACGAAGCGATTGGCGTAAATGGTGCCGTCGCCGGTCATGCGGATGACGTCCGACGCGCCGGTGGAGATCACCACCATGTTGCCGGCCTCGCCGGCCCCGCTGGAAACCACCAGCCGGTAGGCCGGGGACGGCGTGCCGACTCCGAGGTTGCCGGCGGCGGTCACGCGGGCCTTCTCGCTGTCCGCTATAGAAAGCACCAGCGGCACGCTGGCGCCGTCCACCGCGAAATGCCCGCCCTGCGACTTCAGGTAGCCGTTGACGCCTACGGCCACCTGGTCCCCGTTCACGTTGTCGTTGCCAAGAACGATGGTGGCGCCGCCCTTCGACCGGGTATCCACCACGAAAGCGTCGGCGTAAGACGCCCCGCCTCCGACCACGTACAAAGGCACGTTCGGCGCGGCGGTGCCGATGCCCACGTAGCCGTTGTCGGTGATTCGCATGGCCTCGACCAGCGTCACGGCCCCGGTGCGGAAGACCAGGTTGTTGCCCTCCACTAAGAGGTTGCGGTAGACGTTGCCCCGCTCTATGCTGGTTATGCGCGCGAGGGTGTTGCCGAAATCGTAGGAGAGTTCCAGGGCGGCGCCGGCCGATACGCCGTCGCTGTTGCCGGCGAAGATGCGCGAGACGCCGCTGGTGCCGTATGAACGCAGCAGGCCGAAGGCGTCTATCTCGCCGGTCCCGCGGATCAGCAGGCGGTCGGTGAAGGTCTCGGAGCCGTAGGAGCCGGCCACGGTCTTGAAATGGATGTCGTTATCCGTGACTATGCCTATCTCGGCGCGCGCGTTGCCCTGGTCGCGGAAGACTATGGAGGCGTCCCCGGCGGTGCCGCTCTTGTCCATGACCAGGTAGCCGCTGTTGGTGGTGGAATACGAGGCCGGGTAGGAAACCGGTCCGAGGCGCAGTTCATTGCCGGTCATGTCCAGTTTGGCGTTCGGCGACGAATTCCCGATCCCCAGCTTGCCGGTGACGAACACATTAGTGCTCATCGTAACACCGGCCGCCGTGGTGGTGACGGAACTCAAGGTTATGGTGGAAACGCCGACGACGCCGAACCCGGCCATGTTCAGAGTCGTGGTGGCCACGTGGTTGCCCAGGTTGTCGCCCGCGACCATCGAGGAGACGTTGTTCCACTGCAGCGCGCCGGTGGCGCCGTTCTTGGTCAGCACCTGCCCGTCGGAGCCGTCGTTCACGAAGATCTTTCCGGCCGCGGTGAAGGTGGAATTCCCGGCGAAATAAGCCCCGGTGGAAACGGAAAGGACGCCGTTGACCACCACGTTCCCCGGGCCGACCAGCGCGCCGGGGTAGGCGCTCTGCGTGGCGCCGAAAACGGTGAAACCCTTTATCTCGGTATCTGGATCGGGCGCCGTGCCGTCCTTGCCCAGCACCGTCAGGTCGTCCTCGGAGCCCAGCTCGGTCTGCGCCGCCGCGGTCGGCGGCGAGGCCAGGACGGCCAGCGCCGCCAGCAGGACGAAAAGCCCCAGCCGCCGGGCACGGCCGGGAGTGAAAGATATATTCGCGGTGGCTGCTGACATATGTTTAACGGTTCGCAAGAATACGGATTATACTCAAAAAATATATTAAAATCCCGACGAAAGAAAGCCTCTACTTGTTCCTCAGCCAGGCGGCCAGCTTGTTGCCGGAGCCGAAGACGGCTATGTATTTTCCCGAGGCCTCCTCGCCTTCCACGTCCAGCCTGGCGCGCGGGGTTTCGGTGCCGACGCCCACCGCGCCGGAAGTGGAGACCACCACCTGGCGGGCCGTGCCGGTGGAGACGGCGAAGCTGTAGCTCTGCGTATCGTCGCCCTTCACCTCCAGCCTGGAGGAGGCGGCGGCCGGCAGGCCGATGGCGACGTTGCCGGAGGCGTCCACGGAGAGGCCTTCCTGCGACGGGGAGCCGCGCAGCTTGGCGGTCCCCATGGCCTTGAAAGAGTCGTTCACGCCGAGGTCGTTGAAGGTGGCGGAGGAGATATAGGCCTCGCCGGAGACCTTCAGGAGGCCGGCGACGTTCAGGGCCACGGCGGTGCCGGAGGAGACGTAGAAGGTGGTGCCGGCCTGCAGCGTATCCTGGTTATGGATGGAAAGGGGGTCCGTTTCCAGGCCGGCGGCCGCGCCGCTGCCGCAGACCCACTGCGAGCCGCCCCACTGGAGGATGTCGCCGCTGGCGCAGCCGGACTGGTTAAGCTTGGCCCTGGTTATGGTGCCGTCGGCGAAATCCTGCCCCTGCAGGGAGCCGTCGACTATATGGCTTGAAACTATGACGTTCCCTATCCTGTCGCCGCTGAGGCTGCCGAGGGCCACTTTGGAGGCGTCCAGGTTCGCGAGGGCGGAGCCGTCGCCGGAGAACCAGCCGGCGGCCACGCCGGAGGAAACGGTAATGTAGCCGGTCACGGTATGCGTGCCGAGCGAGATTATGGGGTCCGAGCCGCCGCCCGCGTGGGTGAAGGCGTGCAGGCCCGGCACGCCGGAGCCCGAAGTGGGCACCCAGACGGAGCCGTTCCAGAACTTTATAAGGTTGACCGAGGTGTCGTACCACAGGTCGCCGCCGGCCGTGGCCGTGGGCGAGGAAGCCGCGGTGGTATAGCGCTTGCCGGAATGCATCAGCGCGTTTATCGCGTAGGGGGCGGAGGTCAGCTCCTCCCTGGGGGCCATCCTGTTGCCCTCGATCTCCAGCTCCAGCCACAGGCCGCCTGTCTGCCAATCAGTCAGAGAAGGCTCGAGCGTCACCCTGAAGACGCCGGTGGAGAGGCTTACGTCGTAAGGCGGGCTGGTCCAGAGCTCGGTGGCCGCGGTGGAGGAAGCGTAGATGCGGAAGACCATGGAGCGCTGCCCGTTGACGAGGAAGCCGTTCTGGCGGAGATTGCCCTGGTAGGTGAACTTGACGGGGACTTCGGCCGCGGCCGGGACCGCGGGCAGGGAGACGGCGGCGTACGCCGAAAGCAGAAGCGCGAAGGCGCCGGCCAGCCGCTTTACGGCGGCAGCCGCTCCTTTCAGCTTCAAGCTCGTTCCCTTGGCCATAATCCCGGACCTTGCTTCCCGCCCCGCCCGCCGGGCCTGTTCCCGGCGGGACCTTTAAGGAGGAAGCGGTCTGTCCTTTACTTTTTCCTTATCCAGGCCGCGAGGTTGGCGCCGGAGTAGAACTTCGCGGAGTAGTCGCCCGACACGTCCTGGCCGGCCACCGACAGGGCCGTGTTAGCCGCGGGGGCCATGTTGACGGCGTGCGTGTCGGTGAGGCCGTCGCCGAGCTGGACATTCCCGAGCGCGGTGACGCTGGACACGAAGGTCGACGTCCCGTCCACGTTCAGCTTGGCGTTCAGGTCCACGTCGCCGTTGACGCTCAGCGCCCCGGCTATGCCGGCCGCGCCGCCCACCGTCACGGAGGACGCCGTGGTGATGTAGCCGGTGGCGGTCACGCTGGCCACGTTGACCAGCCCGAAGCCGTTCATGTTCAGCGTGGTGGTGGCCACGTGGTTGCCGAGGTTATCCCCCGAGACCATAGAGGATACGTCGTTCCACTTCAGCGTGCCGGTGGTCCCGTCCTTGCTCAGCACCTGGCCGTTGGTGCCGCCGGTCACGTAGATGGACCCGGGGGCGGGCAGGTTGACCGTCGCCGTGAAGGTGGACGGCGCCGCGACGTACAGGCCGCTGGAGATCTGCACGTAGCCGTTGACGAACACGTTGCCCGGCGCCACCGGGATCTGCAGCGGCGGGGCGACCTGCGTGGCACCGAACACGGAGAAGCCTTTGATCTCCACGTCGGGGTCCGCCAGCGTGCCGCCGTTGCCGAGCACGGTCAGGTCATCCTCGATGCCGAACTCGGTATTATTATCTGCGTAGACAGCGGGGGCGCACAGCAGCGTCAGCGCCGCCATAAGCCCGAACATTCCTTTCTTAACGTTCATACTTCCTCCTTAACCTCTATGCTAACTCGGCTATGACCGGCGCCTTACCAGATGACCATGAGCTTGCCGGTCTTGTAGTTGGAGCCTGACACGACGCGCCAGATATAAGCGCCGCTGGCGGCCCGCTGGCCGCCCTCGGTGCGGACGTCCCATTTGACCTCGGGCAGGACGAGGCCGGCCGGGATGGCGAGCTTGCGCACCAGCCTGCCGTCGAGAGTATAGATCTCGATATTGCCCACCTGCGGGACGTTGGTGAAGGTTATGCCGGCGGCCTCGCTGCCGGTCTGCCCGGCGCCGGAGCCGGCCCTGGGGCCGTTGGGGCGGAAAGGCACGGGGTAGGCGTAGGTGTCCTTCACCGAATCGTCCACCATGCCCAGCAGCGCGTAAACGCCGGGGGCCCGGAAAGGGGCGGTCACGGCGCGGGCGGAAAGGTTAACGGCGGAGCCCGGCAGCTTGGCCCACATGGCCGCGGACTCGTTGAGGACCCAGGTCCGCAGGGTATCCACGCGGACCGGCGGGTTGGATCCGTCCAGGACGCCGTCTCCGTTAACGTCCTGGTAGTTCATGGTCAGCAGGCCTTCGCGGGCGAACGGCCTGGCCCAGTGGTCCTGCTCGTCGAAGATGGACATCTCCGTGATGTTCCTGTTGAAGAGCCTGCCCCAGGAACCCTCGTTCATCTCCATCTTGCCGTTGGCCTCGGAGATGACCTGGGGGTCCACCGCCACGGGCTCGCCCATGGGGTCCTTGTTGAGAGTGATGTCGAAAGTCTCCTTTTCTATGGAGGCCGGGGGAAGGGTGAGGCTGGCGGAGCCCGAGTTGAAGACCACCACGGCGGGCAGGCCTTTCTGGAAAGTGAAGTGGGGCGGGTTGTAGAAGCCGGCGCGGCTGACGTAAGCCCCCGCCAGGGAAAGGCCGGGGCCCTCTTCAGAAAGGAGCTGCCCTGCGGAACCGCGGGACAGGTATTCCCCCCCTAAAAGTTTTTCCCCGCCGCCGCTGTCGCGGACCGAGGCTTCCAGCTCGTACTCCCCGCCGGAGGCGAGGGCGCCCGCCGCGGGGCGGGGCCAGGCGGCGGCCGCCAGAAAAGCGGCTGCCGCGAGGACGCGCAGCGCCCCGCTCTCGACTGACGACGACGACGTGTATCCGGTCATTTTCATAGCCCGCCTATGATATTATAGGGGGCCCGGGGACCGGAATCCCGAAGAAATAACGAAGCCGGGCGGGGCCCGGCTTACGTTAAGGGAGGGGCAAGCAGTTCAGGCCGGTTCCAGGTAGCGGAAACCCCTGCCGGCTACCGCCTGGACCCTGTCCGAAAGTTCCGGGGGGAGCTTCTTGCGCAGGTTGAACATATGCGTGTCCACCAGGTTCTCCACGGCCACGGTGCGCCAGATCTCGTCCAGTATCTCCCTGCGGGAGATTATCCGGGGGCTATTCTTGACCAGGGCGTAGAGAAGGCCGAACTCCCGGCGGGTCAGGTCGTCCACCGCCTTATGCTTGAAACGCACCACCTGGGCCCTGGCGTCCATAAGGAGGTCCCCCGCCTCCAGCAGGACCCCGCCGCCCTTATCCATGGAGACCCGCCGCAGCAGCGCCTTCACCCACATTACCAGTTCGTCCATCACTATGGGCTTGGTTAGGTAGGCGTCCACCCCGGAAGAGAAGCCTTTCTGCTTATGCTCCAGCTTGTCCTCGCCGGTAAGGGCGACCACCGGGACGTCGGCCAGGCGCTCCTCCGAGCGCACCCGGCAGCAGACCTCCAGTCCGTGGCCGTCGGGCAGGGACATATCCAGCACGACCAGCGTGGGATGGTGGGAGCGCAGGAAGTCCAATGCCTCGCGGACGCTGTAGGCGCAATGGGTCTTATAACCGGCGTCCTGCAGCGCCGCTTCCACCAGCGCGCAGGTTTCCCGGTTGTCCTCCACGATAAGTATGCCGCTGTACATGATAGGGATATCCTCGAGATATTGCCGGGCCGCAGGGGCCGCCGACGCAGTGGGAATATTATAGCCGAAAACGCACGGGCCAATCACGAAAAAACGCCCCGCGGCCGCATCTTAAAAATAAATTAAGTGGACTTGTAAGTTTTATGAATTTTAAAATATATGCCGGATTCCAAAGGGGTTTGAAACGCCGCAGATGGACAACTTGCTGTTCCATATAATTTCTCCCGCCCCGGTCATCTCCGGGCGCTGGCGCAGCGCTTTCGCCAAGGAAGGCTGGACCGCCCTCGTCTCCCCCGGAGCCGGGGAGAGCCCGGCCCATTCAGGCGGCCGCGTCGAACTGGCCCTGGTGGAGATCTGCGTCCCCTCCTTCCGCAGCCAGGAAGACCTGAAGTCACTGCTCAAGGCCCGCCGCCCCGTCTCGCTGCTGATCTTCGGGGAGCAGGCGCGCGTTTCCAACACCCAGATCGCCGCCTTCCTGGAGGCCGGCGCCGACGATTTCGTCTTCAAGAACCTCGACGAGAGGGTCCTGGTGGCCAAGCTCAAGGCCCATGTCCGCCGCCTGCTGCCGGCCATCCAGGAGGCCGCGGCCAGGCTGTCCTCCAGCTGCGGGGAAGTGCAGATCGACAAATCCAAGCGGGCGGTCAGGGTAGCCGTAAAGCGCGGCAAGTTCCGCGAACTGGAAAACCTGACCCAGAAAGAATTCGAGATACTGTCCCTGCTGGTCAACAACGAGGCCAAGGTGCTCTCCCGCGAGGCCATCCTGGAGAAGCTCTGGGGCGATTCCGCCGGAGAGGTCTATTCCGAATGCATAGACAAGCACATAGAGTCGCTCAGGCGCAAGCTGGGGCTCTACGGCAGGAAGATCCGCACGGTCTACGGCTCGGGGTACATGTTCGTCGGGAGCAAGGGCGCCTGACCCGGACCGACGCGTCATGAAGATCCTGTGCATAGACGACGACGGCAACTGCAGGGTGGCCGGCTCCAGGTGCCTGACGGTCCGCTGCGGCCATGAGACCCAGACCGCCGCCGACGGCCCGGAAGGGCTGCGCAAAGCGGCCGAGTTCGGCCCGGACCTGATAATCCTGGACCTGCGCATGCCGGGCATGGACGGGTTCGAGGTCCTGGAGAGGCTGGCCGGTGATCCGCGCACCAGGGCTATCCCGGTGGTGATACTTACCGGCGCCTTCCTGGAAGACGCCGAGAAGGCGCGGTTGGAAGAGAACTCTAATTTTCTTATACTGGAGCAGAAACCCGTGGAATTCGGCCCGCTCATGGAGAGGGTGCAGGCACGGCTCCCGTCCTTCGGGCGGGAGCCCGCGGCAGGGACGCAGGACGGAAGTTTCGCGGAGGCTTGATATGGCAGAGCCGATGAAAATAGTGATAGCCGAGGACGACGACAATTTCAGGGCCCTCATCTCCGAGGTCATAGAAGGCGCGGGCCACAGGCCCCTGGCCGAGCCCAACGGCCGCCTGGCCTGGGAAAGGCTGAAGAACGAAGGGGCCGACCTGCTGATAACCGACATAAACATGCCGGAGATGGACGGCTTCGCGCTGCTGCGCAACGTCCGCTCCGACGAAGCGCTGCGCGGCCTGCCTGTGCTGATGCTGACCATCAGGGAACTGGTGGAGGACCAGGTGGCCGGCTACGAGACCGGCGCCGACGATTACCTTACCAAGCCCTTCGACAGCGCCGTGCTCGTGGCCAGGGTGAACGCCCTGGCGCGCCGCGCGGCCAAGAAGCCGCTCTGACCCCGCCGCGGCGGAGGCCCCGCTCATGCCCGGACGCCTGAAGATACTGGCCAGCGAGGACGACGAAGGCGTAAGGTCCTTCCTCTCCAGCCTGCTGACCGAGCACGGCCACGAGGTGGAGTTCGCCTCGGACAGCGACGACGTTTTCCGGCGCCTGGGCCGGACCCGCTTCGACCTGCTGATACTCGACGTGCAGGCGCCCGGCCTGGACGGCTACGCCGTAGCCGGCAAGATCTCCGCCAATATCTCCAACCGCCCGAAGATGCTGATCTTCACCGGCGGGGACGTGGACTCCGAGCGCCACAGGTTCTACGCCTGCGGCGCGGACGCCCTGGTCCGCAAGGGCGTTCCCTGCGCCGAGCTGCTCTCCGCCGTGGACGCCCTGTTCCGGCCCCCGGCGAGGACCGCCGCCGCTGACGCCGCGCCGGCCCAGGCCCCGGCCCCGGCGCCCCGGCGCCTTTCGACCGCCGGCACAAGGCAGGACGAGCTGGCCGGCCTGGCCGCCAAGCTCTCCCGCCTGGAGGAGCAGCTCGCGGCGCGCAACCAGCGCTACGAGGAGTTCATCCGCGACCTGCTCCGCGAGAAGCAGCGCACCGAGAAGAACTACCTGGAGTTCAGGCGGGTGGACGCCGAAGTGGCCAGGCTGAAGCGCTGGGTTTACGCCGCGGGGGCCGCGGCCGCCGCGGCTCTGGTCGCGGCTTTCCTCTGAAAATTTATATAGAATATAGGCTTTAGCGGTCCGGGGCCGGAGGGACCTTATGGGGGACAAGAAAAAGGCGCTGGTAGTGGACGATAATCAGAACTTCTGTTCGCTGCTGGAATGCGCGCTGGAGGACGATTTCGAGGTGACCGCCGCCTCCGACGGGCGTGAAGGCCTGCGGCTGGCGGCCGAGCTGCGGCCCGACGTGATCCTGATGGACGTCATGATGCCCAACGTCTCCGGGATAGAGATGGCCAGACTGCTGAGCGCCGACGAGGCCACGCGGGACATCCCGGTGATAGTCCTCACCGGCAGCCACCTGGACAAGGGCGTGCCGGAGCTGTTCAAGGTGGAGCGCAACGTCAAGCTTTTCCTCAGCAAGACCACGCCGGTCATGGACATACTGGCGGCCGCCAAGGGAGCAGTGAATGCCTGACAAGAAGAAGATACTGGTGGTGGACGACAACGCCCCGTTCATCGAGCTGATGAAGGGCGCCCTTTCGCAGGATTACGAGCTGAGCGCGGCCGAGAACGGGACGGAAGGCCTGCGGCTGGCGCTGGAGAATATCCCCGACCTCGTTTTGCTCGACGTGAACATGCCCGGTCTCAACGGCGTGGAGTTCGCCCGGAAGATGGCAGCCGACCCCCGCGCGGCCAAGGTGCCGATCATCGTGATAACGGCCAGCGACTACAACACCCTTACCCAGCGCCTGCTCTACAACGAGCACAACGTCAAGCTCTTCCTGACCAAGCTCACCCCCGTAGAGACCCTGCTGGACAAGATCTCCCGCACCCTCTCGGGCGCGGCCTGAAGGGCGGCGCGATGGCCAAGGTCCTGGTAGTGGACGACGAGTACAGCATCCGCGCCCTCTTCCAGTTCGTCTTCATGGACGCCGGGCACGAAGCCCGCGCGGCCAAGGACGGCAGGGAAGCGCTGGAGCTGCTGGCGGAGTTCGTGCCGGACCTCATCCTGCTGGACATCTCGATGCCGGTCATGACCGGCCCGCAGTTCATAGAGGAGAAGCGCAAGCTCGCGGCCTCCCGGCCGGAGCTGGCGGGCATCCCCTACCTGGTCCTCACCGGAGAAAGTTCGCTGAACCTGGAGAAGAATTACGCCCTGGGCAGGGACCCGGACTGCAAGGCTTTCCTTCCCAAGATGACCCCGCAGGAGTCGGTGGTCTCGATCGCGGAAAAGGCGCTGCGGGAAGCCGGCAGGCTTTAAACCTAGAACGTCTGCGTGACCTTGTTCAGCCCGGCTGGATTGTCCGGGTTGAGCCCCTTGGCGAGGGCCAGCCGCAGCGCCAGCTTCTTCATGCGGATGTCCACCGGGATGCAGTTGAACGGCGCCTTCAGCGCGCCGGGTTTCACCACGTGGTACGGGGTGCCGCGCGCCTTGAGCGCCTGCTTCACCTTCAGGATGTCCTCCGGGACCCGGTGGGAAGGCGAGAACAGGAAGACCAGGTCCCTGGAACTGAAGGCGCCCACGGGCCCGTGCAGGAACTCGGCGGCGGAATAGCCCAGCGCGTGCGCCTTGGCCATCTCCCTGAACTTAAGCGCGGAGTCTTCGGCCACGGCGTTGAAGGGGCCGCGTCCGACGAAGCCCAGCATATGGGCCCGCTTGAGCTCCGCTATCAGCTTGTCCCCCCCGTAGTTCTCCCCGACGGCCTGCGCGGCGGCGGCCGCGGCGTTCTTGAAATCCCTGTCGCCGAAACAGCCGGTCCAGGCCTGCGCGGCCCACAGCACGGCCCACAGCTGCAGCTCGAAGCTCTTGGTGGCGGCCACCGGAACTTCCTTGGAGGAGGAAAGCAGTATATGCCGCCCGGCCAGGCGGGCCAGCGGGTTGTTCTTCAGGTCGGGCTCGTTGGTGACGGCCACCCCTTTCGCCCCCCATTTCTGCAGCCGCTCGAGGCAGGCCACGATGTCCTGGCTCCGCCCGGACTGGGAGAAGGCCCAGACGGCCTGGCCTTTGAAGTTCAACGGCCTCTTCGCCTCGAAGATGGAATGCGGGTGGATGAAATTGACGATGGTCCCGGCGTAGGTCTCCCAGATGTACTTGGCGAACAGCGTCGCCGTGCCGGAGGAGCCGCGTCCCACGAGATAGACCGTCTTGTCCTCGGAGCGGAGGGCCAGCCGCTTGATCTCCCCGGCCCTGGTGGAGAACTTCGCCAGCAGTTCCGGGATCTCCGCGATGTCCCCGTAAGTCAGAGTGTCTTTGACGTTCATTTTTTGCCTGCCGCCTTTTTTTTGGCTTCCCTCAGCTTCTTCATGCCCAGTTCGATATCGCGCAGGTCCAGGCCGGTGCGGCCGTAATGCGCGTGCTCGATGGGCGAGTCCGGACAGATATAAGTGCCGCGGCGCACCCCCTTGGGGTCCTTTTCGAGGCCCAGCCAGATGAGCCACGGTTTCATGGCGGCGAAATCCTTCGCGATCAGCTCGGGGTTGGAGCGCATGATCAGGGCCCTGTCGCCGAAACCGTCGAGCACGACGCCGCTGTGGTAGCCGGCCTCCTTGGCCGCCTCCACGTCGCGGTGCGTGTCGCCTATCACGTAGACCTCGCCGTCCTTTATTGAGTTCCCCGCGATCCTGGCCGCGCGCTGCACGGCCTTCCGCAGCACCTCGCTCCTGTGATGGGAGTCGCAGCCGTAACCGCCGAAAGCGAAATGCTTCATCAGGCCGGAGGGCTCGAGCTTTATGAAGGCGCCGTCCTTCAGATTGCCGGTGCCGAGGCCCACCA
>JAJZOZ010000085.1 GCA_021811405.1 bacterium
AAATACTTATCACCAACGACGACGGCATTTACGCGGAGGGCATCTACGCGCTGGCCTGCGCGCTGCGCAAGGCCGGCAACGTCACCGTGGTGGCGCCCGACACGCAGCGCAGCGCCGTCGGGCACGCTATCACGATAACCGACCCGCTGCGCGTCAGCGAGGCCAAGCGCAACGGCAAGTTCTTCGGCTACGCGGCCAGCGGCACGCCGGCCGACTGCGTCAAGCTGGGCATCAAGGCCATCATGAAGAAGCGCCCGGACCTGGTGGTCTCCGGCATCAACCTCGGCGGCAACCAGGCCTACAACATCCTCTACTCCGGCACCGTCTCCGGCGCCACCGAGGGCGCGCTGCTGGGCATCCCGTCGCTGGCCGTCTCGCTGGACACTTTCAGGAACCCGGACTTCTGCCCGGCGGCGGCCTTCGCGCTGAAGCTGGTGAACCGGATGAAGAAGCGCGCGCCGCTGCCCGCCGGCACGCTGCTCAACGTGAACGTACCCAACCTGCCGGCCCGGAAGCTAAAAGGCGTGCGCGTCACCAACCAGAGCCTCACCTGCTTCAACGACTGGTTCGACAAGCGCACCGACCCGCACGGCAACACCTATTACTGGATGACCGGCGACTACGAGCCCAAGGACCCCGACAAGGCCAGCGACCTCAACGCGCTGAAAGCGGGCTACGTCTCCGTCACGCCGATCCAATTCGACCTGACCAACTACAAGTTCATCCCGGAACTGGAGAACTGGGACCTTAAGCTCTAGGAGACCGCATGAAGATCCGCCTCTGCGCGCTGCTGCTGGCCTGCGCGGCCCCGGCCCTGGCCGGCGAGGGGACGCCCGCCGCCGGGCCGCCGGCCGTCTCTTCGGCCGCGCCTTCCGGCGCGGCGCTCGACGCCGGCCTGTTCCGGGCCGAGCGCGACCTGCTGCTGATAAAGGAGCGCCGGGCGGAGCTTTCCGGCGAAAGGCTCTCCGAGGCCGCCGCCGCGGTGGACGCTTTCACGGCCGCGGCCGAACGGGCCCTCGGCCCGCGGGTCCTGGCCGACGACGCCCGCCGCCGGGCCGCCGCGGCGAGGAAAGCCCTGGCCGCCTTCAGGGCCGCCATCCAGGCCTATTACGCCGCCACGGGCGGCTACCCGGCGGACCTCGCCGCGCTGGTGCCGGACTACCTGCCGGACTGGCCCGAGCTGGCGCTGCCGGAGCACGGAGCGAACGCCGGGCAGCGCACCGCCGACGCCGGCGCGCGCCGCGACGCGGCGGCCGCGGTGGAGGACACCGGCGGCTGGCTCTATTTCTCCGGCGCGGGCGCGCCCGACGACGGCCTGCTGGTGATCGACTGCTCCCATAAGGACCCCGACGGGCTGGAATTCTACAAGTACTGAGGCGACATGATAAAAGAGAACACGATAGTCAACGCGATAAAGAAGCTCTCCGATAAATACCCGTCGGAAGCGGACAGGATCATCGCCTGCGTCAGGCAGGTCGCCGCGCTGTGGGACACGCGCAAGGACGGCACCGCCTCCGAGTTCACCCGCTTCTGCCGCAACAACTTCCTGATCGGTCCCGACCTGGACCGCCTGCTGGCCTCTTTCGAGAACAAGATGGAAAGCATCAACGGCCATTTCATCGCGCTGCGCCAGAAGATGCGCCGCGAGGTGGACGAGGACACCGGCCCGCTGGGACCCGCCGACGGGCTCTTCGCCACGTACGCGCCCGAGGCCCACGCCAACGAGGACCTGTTCCTGGCCAAGCCGGCCTTCCTGGCGCTGCTCAATTTCCCGGTGAGGACGCTGGAGGACTGCCTGCAGAGCGGCCCCGCCTGGACGCGCGCGGAGTGGGCCCGCGTCCGCCTGGCCCAGCGCTTCGCGCACCGCGTGCCCTCCGAGGTGCGGCGCGCCGTGTCGCGCGCCTATTCCGAGGCGGAGCAGTACATCGGTTCCTACAATATCCTGCCCGGCGCCGTCGCCGCGCCCGGCGGCGAGCCGCTCGGCCCCAAGGGGCTGCGCCTGATCTCGCACTGGGGCCTGCGCGACACGCTCAAGAGCCTCTACGCCGAAGAGGGCGGCGCGGCCAAGCAGCGCGTCTACCAGACCGTCATGGAGCGCATCATAACGCAGGACATCCCCGCCGCGGCGGTCAACTCCGACAGGAAGGTCTGGGACCCCGAGGCCAACACCCTCGACGGCGCCAAGGCCCAGCGCGAGCCCGACACCCGCTACGAGCGGTTCCTGGAGGTCTTCCGCGCCCACCTCAAGGAGGACCCTTTCTATCCGTCCGAGCCCACGCATATGGACCGCATGTTCAAGCTGGGCCGCGAGATCCCCGAGCCGGAAGTGGAGGCGCTCTTCACCGGCCTGCTGGACGCGCCCGAGGGCGCCGAAGCGGCCAAACTGATCTCCGCCCGGCTGGGCCGGCCGCTCGAACCCTTCGACATCTGGTACGACGGCTTCAAGAACCGCTCCGCCATACCGCAGGCGGAGCTGGACAAGGCCGCGGCGGCGCAGTTCCCCGACGCGGCGGCTTTCGAGCGCGGCATCCCGGGCATCCTGCGCAAGCTCGGCTTCGACGAGGCCACGGCGCGCTTCCTCGGCGAGCGCATCCAGGTGGACCCGGCGCGCGGCTCCGGCCACGCGTGGGGCCCGGGCATGCGCACCGAGAAGGCCCGCCTGCGCACCCGCGTGCCGGCCGGCGGTATGAACTACCTCGGCTTCAATATCGCCATGCACGAGCTCGGCCACTGCGTGGAGCAGGTCTTCTCGCTCTACAAGGTGGACCATACCGTGCTCGCCGGCGTGCCCAACACCGCCTTCACCGAGGGTTTCGCCTTCGTCTTCCAGGCCAGGGACCTCGACGTCCTCGGCCTGGGCAAGCCCGGCCCCGAGGCCGGGCACCTGAAGGCGCTCGACACCTTCTGGGCCGCGCGCGAGATAGCCGGCGTGGCGCTGGTGGACATGAACGTCTGGCGCTGGCTCTACCAGAACAAGGACGCCGAGGCCGCCGACCTGCGCCAGGCGGTGGTGGAGATCTCCAAGGGCGTCTGGGACCGCCGCTTCGCGCCGGTCTTCGGCGTGAAGGGCAGCCCGCTGCTCGGCATCTACTCGCACATGATCAACAACGGCCTGTACCTGCCGGACTACCCGCTGGGCCACATCATAGCCTTCCAGGTGGAGGAGTACTTCAAGGGCCACAGCCTGGCCGGCGAGATGGAGCGCATGTGCGTGCAGGGCTCGGTGACCCCCAGGGAATGGATGCGCGGGGCCGTCGGCGCGGACATCTCGGTCGCCCCCATGCTGAAGGCCGCAGCCTCCGCGCTGAAGGCGCTGAAGGCCTGAGGCCGTCATGGACGAGACGCTGCTGAAGAGAGCCTACCTCGCCGCGGCCGCCGTGGCCGGCGGCCTGCTGGCCTCGGCCGGCGTCTACCTGGCGGTGGTGGAGCTGCTGGCCGCGCGCGGCTACCGCGCCCCGCTGGCGGCGCCCGCCGGCTACGGCCTCAAGTACGCGCTCTACGGCGTAGCCGTCTCGGCGCTGCCGGTCATCCGGCTGGCCTCGGCGCGGCTCGGGGGGAGCAAGGACTCCGCCTTGGCGCAGCTCCGGGCGCTGACGGCGCTCTCCGTCGTCAAGTCCGCCGCGGCGGAGCTGCCGGCCGCGGCCGGGCTGCTGCTGTACCTGCTGGGCGGCTTCCGGCAGGACTTCTACCTGCTGACGCTGTTCTCGGCGGCGCTGCAGCTCTACCATTTCCCGCGGCTGGCCGCCTGGCGCGAACGCCTGCGGGAGCACGGAGGCTTATGAACCCGAAAGAATTCTCGCTGATAGCCGTGGTGGGCGTCTCCGACGACGCGTCCAAGTACGGCCACAGGATCTTCAAGGACCTGCTCAACGCCGGCTACCCGGTGAAGGGCGTCAACCCGAAGGGCGGCTTCATCCTGGGGCAGAACGTCTACCGGAGCCTCTCCGAGCTGGAGAAGCGCCCGGAGCTGGTCATCACCGTGGTGCCGCCCGGCGTCACCGAGAAGGTGGTGGAGGAGTGCAACGCCCTCGGCGTCAAGCACGTCTGGATGCAGCCCGGCTCCGAGTCCGGCGCGGCCGTGGAGAAGGCCGCCGAATACGGCATAAAGGCCACCGTCGCCTGCTTCATGGTGGTAAAGGGCGTCTGGTGATAGACAAGATCCTCGGCCCCCGCTACGACGCCTACCTGGCCTTCATCAGGAAGGCCATGATAAAGGACCAGATAGAGGCCCGCGGCGTGCGCGACCCGCGCGTGCTGGCGGCCATGGACAAGGTCTGCCGCCACTGCTTCGTCACCGAGGACATGGTGAGCCGCGCCTACGAGGATTACCCGCTGCCGCTGCACGGCGGGCAGACCATCTCGCAGCCCTATATAGTGGCGCTGATGAGCGAGCTCGCGGAGCTCAAGGGCCCCGAGCGCGTGCTGGAAATAGGCACCGGCTCCGGCTACCAGACCGCCGTGCTGGCGGAGCTGGCGGCCGGGGTCTGCACCGTCGAGCTGCTGCCCGAGCTGGCGGCCGGCGCCAGGGCCCGCCTGGCCGGGCTGGGCTACGCCAACGTCGAGTTCAGGACCGGCGACGGCGCCGAAGGCTGGGCGGAGCGCGCCCCTTACGACGCCATAGTAGTCACCTGCGCGGCCAAGGCCGTGCCGCCCGCCCTGCTGGGCCAGCTGAAGCCCGGCGGCAGGCTGGTGATCCCGGTAGGCGGGGAAGAGCAGACGCTGAAAGTAGCGACCAAGGGGCCGGAAGGCGCGCGCGAGCGCGACGTCTGCGCGGTGCGCTTCGTGCCGATGCTGGGGAAATGATGGACAGGGCTTTCTTCGACTCGCTCCTCTTCAGGATAGGCTGGCGCCTGCTGGTCTACCCGGCGGCGCTCTACGCCGTGTTCTCGCTGGTCTTCTTCTGGCTGTACGCCCACCCGAAGCGCTACGTCGGCACCTACAAGCCCGAGGACTTCGGCCTCAAGCCCGAGAGCGTCGCGCTCACCGCCTCCGACGGCGTCCGGCTGGACGCCTGGTTCATCCCCAACAAGGCCTCGAAGAAGGCCGTCATCGTCTGCCACGGCTACCCGATGGACAAGAGCGACGTGCTGGGGCTCACCTTCTTCCTGGCCCGGCGGTTCAACCTGCTCTATTTCGATTTCCGCGCCACCGGCCGCAGCGGCGGCTTCTTCTCCACCGGCGGCGCCCGCGAGACGCGCGACATAGCCGCGGCGGCTAAATTCCTGAAGGACCGCGGCTTCGCCGGCCACATAGGCGCCTACGGCTTCTCGATGGGCGCGGCCACCGTGCTGCTCTCCGGCGACCCGCTCATAAAGGCCCGCGTGCTCGACGCGCCCTACGCCGACCTGGGCGGGGAGCTGGACTATATCTTCGGGCGGTGGGGGGTCTGGCGCAAACCGCTCATAGCGCTGATGAAGTTCTGGTCGCTGGTCTTCACCGGGGTAAACGTCTCGTCGGTCAGCCCGGAGCGGGCCGCGGCCGCGCTGAAGACCCCGCTGCTGCTGGTGCACGGCGACGCCGACCGCCAGGTGCCGCTCTCCAACTCCGAGCGGATAAAGGCCGCCGCCCCGGCCGCCGAGCTGTGGGTGGTGAAGGGCGCCGGCCACGGCGAGAACTGGTACGGAGCCGGCGACGAGTACGAGCGCCGCATAGGCGCCTTCTTCGAGAAGAACCTGTAAGTAACTCCGGTCAAGTGTAACTAAAAAGCTATCGCCAAGCGCCGCGGTATGTAATACAATATCGGCATTGCGGTTCTTCCGCGATCACGTATTAGGGAGGGAAATCAATGAGGAAACTTCTTATAGTTATCTCCTGCCTCGCCGCGCCGGCCGTGCTGTCGGCCGAGCAGTGGCAGGTGTTAGGCACCAGGCCGATGGGCATGGGCGGCGCCTTCGTGGCCGTGGCCGAGGGCCCCGTGGCCCAGTACTGGAACCCGGGCGGCCTCGTGAAGAGCAGCGCCAACGTCTCCGGCATGGAGATCCCCGTGGGCGTGAACGCCGAGTTCACCGGCGGCATAGTCAAGAACGCCAGCGCCATCGGCGATATGGCATCTCAGTTCTCGGCCATTAACAAGGCGCAGACCGACGGCACCGCTATTAACGCCGAGGACGCGGCGGCCTTCGTTAAGACCGTTTCGCTCCTTTCGGACATGAACAAGCCCGGCAAGGGCGCGCTGGTGGAGGCCGGCGGCGGCCTCAACTTCAAGTTCTCCAAGCTGGCCCTCTCGGTGAACAACTTTACCGCCGTGGGCATGACCCCGTTCGTGGACACGAAGAATGTGGGTCTCGGCGCCTCCACCGGCGTGAGCGGCATCAGCATGGCCGCCGTCACCAATGCAAATGTCGCCGCACCGACGGACCCGACACAGGCCGCGGCCGCCACGACAATCGCCGGCGCCATCACTACCATCGGGTACACCAACCTCGAGACCCTGATCTGCGGCGGTTCGGGTTGTCTCAGCTCGCAGACAAGCGCCAAAATCACGGACCCCGCAACGCTGGCGAACGCCTTTGTCAATCTGGCGGCTCCCTCGATGACCAGCGCGCAGATAGCGGACGCCGCCAATATGATGTCCCAGTACGCCGCCGGCGCGGCGCCGGTCGTGGCCGGGGCGGTATCGGGCAACAGCTACACCGCCAACACCTCCAACCTCACGCTGGACGCGGCCTCGTTCACCGAGATCGCGGCGGGCTACGCCTGGAGCGCTAATAAGTGGCTCTCCGGCCTGTCCATCGGCGGCAACCTGAAGATGGTCAACGGCCGCATGGCTACGACCACCTTCCAGTTCATGAACAACTCCAACACCGGCGACGCGTTCAAGGACATGCTTAAGGACGCCAAGTCCAGCTGGGCGCCCGCGGCCGACATCGGCGCGCTGTGGGACGTCAACGCCAAGTACCCGCGCCTGCCGCTGCATCCCAAGGTGGGCGTGGTGGTGCGCAACCTCAACAGCCCCAAGTTCGACAGGCCCGACACCGTGGGCGGCACCTACAAGCTGGACCGCCAGGCCCGCATGGGCGTGGCCCTCAAGCCCGCCAACTTCTGGACGCTGGCCGCCGACATGGACCTCACCAAGAACAGCACCGAAGTGTCGGGTTACGACTCCCGCCAGCTCGCCTTCGGCACCGAGATCAACGTCGTCAACCGCAAGGCCTTCAACATCCCGCTGCGCGCGGGCCTGATGAAGAACGTCGCGGAGAAGAGCTCCAAGCTGGCCTACACGCTGGGCACCGGCCTGAACCTGCTCTACATGCACTTCGACGTGTCGGGCGTGATCAGCAGCGAGAAGACCAAGCTGGACGACAAGAACATCCCGACCAAGGTCGGCGTCGCGGCGAGCTTCGGCCTGCTGTTCTAAGCCGCAGTTCCAGAAAGGAAAGGACCCCGCCCCGGCGGGGTCCTTTTTTTGCCCGGGCGCATTACAAAGAAGTAATCCTCCGGAAAGGCCGCGGCAAGGCGGCCGGCCTATACTTTAGGTATAATCAATAGCGGGGAAACGCATGCGCATACTCGTAATTGAGGACGACAGGAAGATCTCGGCCTTCGTGGCCGACGGGCTCAAGGGCGCCGGCTTCGCGGTGGATTGCGCCTACGACGGCCAGGACGGCCTGGCCGCGGCCTCCACGGCGCCCTACGCAGCCATCGTGCTGGACCTCATGCTGCCCGGCCTCGACGGCCTGAGCCTGGCCGCGCGCCTGCGCGCCGGCGGGCTCAAGACCCCCGTTATCATCCTCAGCGCCAAAAGGTCCGTGGACGACCGCGTAAAAGGCCTGCGCGCCGGAGGCGACGACTACCTGACCAAGCCGTTCTCCTTCTCGGAGCTGCTGGCCCGCGTGGAGGCCCTGATCCGCCGCGCGTCGCACACACCCGAATCCTCCGCGCTGGAACTGGGCGACCTCCGCCTGGACCCGGTGACCCGCGAGGTAGTCCGGGCCGGGAGGCGCCTGGACCTGCCGGTCAAGGAGTTCGCGCTGCTGGAGTTCCTGCTGCGCAACGCCGGGCGGCCGGTCTCCAAGGCCATGATCCTCGAGAACGTCTGGGGTTACGACTTCGACCCGCAGACCAACGTGGTGGACGTGCTGGTCTGCCGCCTGCGCGACAAATTGGATAAACCTTTCAAGAGCCAGCTCCTCCAGACCATCCGCGGCGTGGGCTATGTCCTCAAAAAGCCTTGATACGCTCAAGCGCGCCTCCCGGAGGCTGGGCTTCCGCCTCGGAGCCTGGCACCTCGCCGTGTTCCTGGCCGGCAACGCCTGCGTGCTCGGCCTCGCCTACATAGGGCTGTCCGCCTCGCTCCAGAAAGGGGACCGGGCTGAGATACTCTCGGAACTGGCCGAGCAGACGGCCATCTACAAGGAAGGCGGCGTCCCCGCCATGAAAAAGGACCTGTCCCAGGGCGGGGGGCCCGCTTCGGCGGACTGGTTCTATATAGAGGTCAAAGCCGCCGACGGCCGGACCGGCGTGCTCTCGCCGTTCAAGCCCGGCCTCGCCTACGATACCGCCGCCCTCGGCCGCCCGGCCATACCCGGCGAGACGCGGTGGGACGTGCTCCCGGAAAAAGTAGAAGACACCGGCGACCTGGAGGCCGCCTCCGCGCTCATGCCCGACGGGGCGGTGCTGCGGGTGGCCCGCAATACCGCCGACAGGGACGCGCTGCTGGAGCATTTCCGCGACACCGCGCTGCTGATACTGCTGCCGGCCGCGCTGCTGGGCCTGCTCGGCGGCGTGCTGCTGACGCGGCGGGCGCTGAGGCCGCTGCACCACCTGGCCGGCACCGTGCGGGAGATAGAGGCCGGGACGCTGACCTCGCGGGTGGCGCTGCGCGGCACCGGCGACGAGCTGGACGAGCTCGGGGGCCTCTTCAACCGGATGCTCGATAAGATCTCCCTGCTGATGAAAAGCATGCGCGACGCGCTGGACAACGCCGCCCACGACCTGCGGACGCCCATGACGCGCCTGCGGGCCGTGGCCGAGACCGCGCTGCGCCCCGGCAAGACCGCCGAGGAACGGGCCGAGGCGCTCTCGGACTGCCTCGAGGAGTCCGACAGGGTGCTAGCGCTGCTCACCTCGCTGATGGACGTCTCCGAGGCCGAGGCCGGCACGCTGCGGCTCAGCATGGGCCCCGCCGACCTGCGGCGCCTGGCCGGGGAAGCGGCCGAGGTGTACCGCTACCCGGCGGAAGAGAAGCGCATAGAGATCTCGGTGGCGGCGGGGCAGCCCGTCGAAATAATCTGCGACAGCGCCCGCGTGCGCCAGGCCGTGGCCAACCTCCTGGACAACGCCGTAAAGTACACGCCCGCGGGGGGAAAGATAGCGCTGGACCTCCGGTCCGGCCCCGACGGGGCGCGGCTCAGCGTCGCCGACACCGGCCCTGGCATCCCCGCCGCGGACCTGGACCGCATCTGGGAGCGCCTCTACCGCGGCGACGCCAGCCGCTCGCAGAAAGGGCTGGGCCTGGGCCTGAGCCTGGTGCGGGCCATTATGAAAGCCCACGGCGGCGAGGCGCAGGCCGCCAGTTCGCGGCACGGCACCACCTTCACGCTGATATTCCCCGCGCCGCCGGCCGCTCCCTGACCGTCCCGCCGCCTGCCGCGGCCCAGTATTACTAATTTGTAATCTCCGCGAAAGGCCGCCGTAAGGCGGCCGCGCTATACTTTTCTCACGCCCCTCCGCCGTCACGGCGGAACTCACGGGGCGCGGGGGAAAGCGTATGTGCGGTATCGCCGGTATCTACGACGCGCGGCGCAGGCCGTGTCCTAAGGAAGAACTGCTTGCCATGCACGAGGCCCTGGCGCACAGGGGGCCCGACGACTGCGCCTGTTTCGCCGACGGGGAGGCCGGCCTGGCTTTCCAGCGCCTCGCCATCGTGGACCTGCGCGGCGGCCGGCAGCCGATGACCTCGCCGGACGGGCGGTTCACGCTGGTCTTCAACGGCGAGATCTACAACCACCGGACCCTGCGGCCGGCCCTTGAGGCGCGCGGCTGGAAGTTCCGCACCGCCTCCGACGCCGAGACCCTGCTGGCGGCGCTGGCCCTGGACGGCCCGGCGGCCCTGCCCCGGCTCAACGGCATGTTCGCCCTCGCCCTGTGGGACGCCCGGGAGCGGCGCCTCCTGCTGGCCAGGGACCCGCTGGGGATAAAGCCGCTTTACGTGGCCAGCAACGGCCCTGCGCTCCGCTTCGCGTCCGAGCTGCGGGCGCTGCTCGCCGGCGCCAAAGGCCTCGTCCTGGACAAGGCCTCCGTCCTGGATTACCTGACCTTCGGCTACGTGCACGGCCCCGGGACCATAGCCGAGGGCATAGAAAAATTCCCGCCCGGACACTGGCTTACGGCGGACGCCTCCGGCATAGGGAAGCCGGTGCGCTACTGGAGCGTACCCGCCGGCGCGGACAAGGAGCTCGGCGAACGCGAGGCAACCGCGAGGCTCAGGGAACTGCTGGAGGCGGCGGTGCGCGACCAGTTGATGGGGGACGTGCCGGCCGGCGTCTTCCTCTCCGGGGGACTGGACTCAAGCCTGGTGACGGCGCTGATGGCCAGGTTCTCCGCCGGCCCCGTAAAGACCTTCTCCATAGGGTTCGACGGCGTGGAGAGCGTGGACGAGACGCGCTACGCCGAAGCCGTAAGCCGCCATCTCGGCACCAGCCATCAGACCATAAAGGTACCGGCCGGGGTCCTCGACGACCTGCCGAGCATGGCGGAGGCGCTCGACGAACCCGTGGCAGACGCCGCGATACTTCCGACCCTCTACCTGGCGCGGCAGGCCAGGAAAAGGGTAAAATTCGTACTGACGGGAGAAGGCGGGGACGAGGTCTTCGGCGGCTACGGCCGCCACAAGGCCGCTTACGTCACGGAAACGCTGGAAAAGCTTCCGGCCTGGCTCAGGCCGCACGCGCTACCGCTGGCCCGGCGCACAGGGAGCGGCGCCTATTTCCGCGCGCTCCCTCTGGCCGGGCCGGGAGCCTGGGCGGACGCGGAGGCGGCGCCCTACCGCCGCGCGGCCCTTGAAGCGCTGGGCCTGCCGGGCGGGAGCGGCGCCAGTTATCCCTGGCTAGCCCCTTATCTGCCACTGCGCGGCCTCAACGGGATGCTCGCCTTCGACCTGCAGACCTCCATGGCGGACCAGCTGCTGATGAAGGTGGACAAGACCGCCATGCGCGCCTCGCTGGAGGCCAGGGTGCCGCTGCTGGACCTGCGCCTGGTGGAGTTCATGTTCTCGCTGTCCTCCAGCCATAAGGTAAGGCGCTTCAGGGGCAAGTACCTGCTGCGCAAGGCCGTCTCCGACCTGCTGCCGCGGGAGATCCTGACCCGCCGCAAGCACGGCTTCGTGCTGCGCTGCGCCGACTGGATACGGGACCCCGCCAACGACCTCTGCGGCGACGCCCTGACCGGCGGTACGCTGCCCGGCACCGGCCTGTTCCGCGGGGAAGCCCTGGGCAAGGGGCTGGCGGCCCTGAGGTCCGGCGCGCGGGAGGCCAACCCGGTGTTCTACTTCCGCCTGCTCGTGCTGGCGCTCTGGCTGGAAAGCGCCGCCGAAGCCCGCCGCCGGACGGCCGCGAAGATTACAAGGATGTAATGTCCGCGAAAGGCTGGGGCAAGGGCGGGAAGATATACTCTTAACGTCATATTCT